>JAYEIH010000125.1:0-6690 GCA_034659995.1 Methanobacteriota archaeon | reverse complement strand
ACAATCGCCATTTTTTGGCTAAACAACTCATCATTCGCCGTTACATCCTGCCTTAACAAGAACCAAACGTCGTACAGATCTCTTCCTTTCTCTCTCATACTCAAAGCCCGTAATTTTTCAGCAAGTACCTCCTCTTTCTGAAGACTCAATACATTCACTACTCTTGTTTCCGGATATTCGAAAAATAATCGTGTCCATTCTGGCTCAAGTAACACATCGTTTCGCTTCGATACCTCGATATGGATATTACCTGTCGATTTTTTCGAACCGTCGAAAAGGGGGCCCCGATATCTCAATCTCACCGAAAAAGACGGATCATCTAAATCTACCTTATCGAGATATGCCTCGACACCGTATGAACGCAGTTTGGAGGCAGCATCTTTCAAATTTTCTATAGGATCTACCTCTCTATACATTGTGAAATCCAGATCTTCTGAAAATCGATCTAATCCGTATGCGTGTTTCAAAAAAGTCCCACCCTTGAATACAAGGGAGTCCACTCTCTTGTACAGCTCTTTCAAAAACAACGATTGAATATAGTCCTGTTCGAGTAGATGCAACGGTAACTCGCTTCCATGTATCTCTCTCAACTGCCCTCTCGTTATCATTGCAACCTCCTATTCACGTAAAGTTTCCATTCAGTGTTCAGATCAGACTTTTCCTGTTTCGGGTCCAGCATGGTATACGTACTGATGATCTTTTTGAGCTCCTCCTTTTCAAATTCCACTCCCTTTTTATCTAAAATATACCCTATACGAGAAGCGATGGCCGAGCTATTTGTTTTTTTACAATAATTTATTAATTTTTCTGTACTCAGATCATCTGAGATCGCATCGTATATATGGGATATACCTCCTGAGTACTCCGGATGCCTCAAACAATCGATTACGGTCTTTTCTTTATCGGATACTACCACTTTATCGTACCTCTCGTATCCAAAAAAGAATTCTTTTTTGACCGTCACGTACTGTACCTTCTGCTCCTGTATTCTCATCGGCCTTTTTCTCCTCGTTGTGATGAGGAACACGGTCCTCGGTACCTGTTCAGTCATGCCGTGGTAGTGTAAGGCGCTCCAAAAAGCGATGTAGGACGGTTTGAATATCTCGGGTACGATCTCGTAGATATCCAGCTCATTCCATATCTCTGTTAAAACGTATTTTCCTCTTTCAATCCCCCTTATTAAATCTTTATCCTTCATATTCTCGATTATCCTGTATGTGTTCTCTTGAGAGATTTTTAAGAATCTACGTATATTCTGTGGTGTAAAAATAACCATATCTCTCGATTTGATTTCGGATATCACCTGAGATTCCCGTTTTGATACGCTCACACCTTTCATGTAACTAAGTTATACATTTATCATATAAAAAGATTACGTGAATTACAGAGATGATCATGCGAACAAAGGAAACTTTGAAACAGTAGTGGTGGGTTTGTCCGTCCATCGCCCTCATTCCTCTTTTAGCGGGAATGTGTACCCATACTCCAGAGGCGCAGAAATTTCATCTCTGATTTTTGGAGTTATGACAACTTTATCGTTGAAAAGATCCGTTAACAGAACAACCTCATCTATCTTGGCAAACATACTCAGGATGCCCGTATCAACAACTAACATTAACGTGCACCTAAGATTCTCTCGATCTCCTTATCCATCTCATCTGAGGACACGTCTGGTACTGGAATTTCGATTCCTTTCTCCTTTAACAATTCTCTAAAATCTTCTATATTCACCCCACAGATCTCGGCGGCCCTCGATAAGGATACTTTCTCTTTTTTATACAGTTCAATTGCCATATCTCTTCTTAACTCTGGCTTGGCTCTGAGAAGCGCACGCAGAGCATCCTCTCTAAGTTCCTCCTTGCTTGGGTACCTTCCCATATCGACCAACAGATCGTCCAGTTCACCGAGCATGTTTTTAGTTCCCATAACACTCTATTAATGTCGTAGTATTATATAAAACTATTGTAGAATAAAAGAAATCTTTTGGAATTTCCATCTCAAATCCTATGCACTCTGCGATCTTTCCTTTTTGAAACAGTAGTTGCGGGTTTTTGCGTACTGCAAGATTATCTTTTTTTCAAGGATCGATTTTTCTTAATGAACTGTTAGAACCCTTTTTCAGATCGGGGAAATGTATTTTAAAAAAATGCCGAATCGTATAAGTGTATCGGTAAGTTTAGGTTAAAAGCTATAACTTATATCAGGAGGATCCCATCAAGTTTCGTATTTCACTCTTTACTGATTAAAGCTTCCTCAAGGTCTTCCAGGTCATAGACCAGGATCCCATTCTTTTTTAAGCTCTTTTTATCCTCTATACTTTTTGCTATTATGCCAAAATGCTCCTCTCTTCTGCCATCTTTTACAAGTTTAGCCTTTTTTTTAAGCTCCAAAACAATTCTTTCAGCATCTTTTACGCTCAAATCACTCCATTTCGCCTCAAAAAATGCAATTTCCTTAGTTTCATCGTTTATGGATACTATATCTATCTCCTCATTTTTGTGCCACCACCTGCCTACTCTATTATAGTTGGGTAGTAAATAATGAAAGATCTTATCCCTAACAAATTTTTCGAATTTTTTTCCATAAAACGTGGAGAGCTCTCCTTTTTTAAGTTTAAATTTTTCTTTTTCGATCTCTCCTCTATGTTTAAACACAAAATTAAACCAGAAATCGAAAATCTGATCTTTTATGAGATATATTCCTCTTTTTTGACTTCCTAAAATGGAAACCTCTCTTTCTACAATTCCCAAACGGATAAGGTTTTCAAGGTAGGGATAGATACTTCGCGCTTTTATACCTATAAAATTCGCTATCTCTGTGGGCCTTGTACATCCGTAGGCAATAGCATTGAGAATAGAGAAGTACGTCTTGAGTTCCTTGAGTTCTTGGGAGAGTATGTAATATGGTTCTCTATAGAAATACCCATTTTTACTAAAAAGTTCTCTTTTAAGGAACTCGTCGAGACTGTCATATTCCGCAGCTTTCAGCAGGTACTCCGGCACACCGCCCACCGCTGTATAGAGCTGTATAGCTTCTTGAAAGGACATATCTACAAAATTTATTGCATATTTAAAGGGGATCTCTCCCAAAAAAATATCTCTTGTTCTTCTGCCGTACAGCGGGGAAGCATGAGAGAGTACCATCTCGCTCATTAATCCAAGAAGTGAGCCTGAAAGTACTACAAAAACAGGAGATGAAGAAAAATGTATATCCCAGAATTTTTGGAGTGTACTGAGAACTCTTTTTTGACTTTTGATAAGGTATGAAAACTCATCTAACACGATATAAAAACGCTCTTTAGGTAGATTTTTTGCTAAGTACTCAAAAAGTTGTTCCCAATCTTTTATTTTAAGGTCTTTGAGTAGTGAATCATTTAAAAAATCAGAAGTTTCATTTTTAAGTCCATTTATTTGGATCTGAACAGAAGAATTCTCTGCGATGTAGAATATTCCTTCTTTATTTTTTGTAAACTCTGTTAAAAGTCTTGTCTTGCCAATCCTTCGTCTGCCATAGAGAACAATGAGCCTTCCTCCTTCCTTTTTCCATTCCTCTTCTAACACACAAAACTTTGTTCCATGCGTTTTCGTGTTCAGAGCACGAACCAACGGTTCGTGCGTAACAGAGAAAGCTCTTCTTCACGGTCTATGAATTTACTAATCATGATTAGTACTAACATCACAAACTTGGAAAGTTTGTGATTGGACACACAAAGATTACTCCGTAATCTCTTGTGTGTTATTCCAGATTAGTATTTAAAGGTTGCTATGAAAGCAGAGATCCTGTTATCCTTTCAGGTATCTTTCATCATCCGGAGGTATTTTTTCCGGGTTAAGGTTAGTAGCGTTCAGCATGAAACTATCAATCAACCCAATTTACTCCATACCTCATTTTGGGATTTCTCAGCGGCATAAAATAAATGAACTTCAGTCTTTCCTGCAGATTTTTTTCTCTGTCAAACTTCAATTCCATATCTTTCTTCATTGGAAAAGTAACAGTTGACAGGAAAATTGTCGATAACCAAAAGATTTAAATAGCCATGGAGAAAGTAGGAATATGCGGTTGAAGAGGGTACTTTCCGATGAGAAAAACCTGATCATGCTTTTCTTTGTTGCGTTCGGTCTCGCTGTGATCGGGTACAGCAGTGTGAAGTACGGTGCCATACGGTCAGAACTCATAGAGACGAGGATCCTTGCGGTGATATTTTACGCACCGCTGGTCTGTTATGCCCTTCTTTACCTTGCGGAGCGGAAGCTCCCACGATTAAATTATCTTCTAAGTTCCCTCTATATCATGAGTTTCTTTGCAATGGCACTGACAGGCGATATCACACTTATGAGACAGAGCCTTATACTATTTGTGATACCTGTTATCTTACTGATCTATGTCTCCACTGAAGGGTTATTTGAGTTACGGCAATTTTTGAGAATGTTTGTATCGGTGCTTATCTTCTTTGTGATCTCAGCCTTTTTATTGCACCGGGGTCACTCCGCATACATCGTCCTAATACTTGTTATAAACGCCTTTATACTCACGTACTTCCTCTCCGACATTCTCGTTCATAGTTTATTCAACAAATCGGAAAGAACTGACGAACAGTAGTGGAACTTTTTTAGCACCTTTTTTCTCTCGCTCCTATCTATGCATTCTCCAAACTTGCCGGTGAAACTCTTATAGAAATCAAGAAGTTTTGTGTGTTTTCTATAGAGCTCAAAGTACTCATTGGGTTCTGCGTTTTCAAGATCCTCTACAAAGGAGTCCACCTTCAGGACAAAGCCTTCCCACAGCCTATCCTCGATTTTGAACCTCTCGATCTCTGCTTCTTTCTGAGCTTTTTCCGTAACCATACCAGAGGGCTCCGCACTCTTTACCTCAGGTTTCTCCTCAGAGACCGCAGGGGGTGCCTCCGGTTCCTCCTCCTTCAAAAGCAGATAACTAAGCGAGACTATCAGAACGCCGCTTAGAGCTGAGATAAGATATGCCAGGTTCCCGAGATCCCGTACCTTGTACCAGACAAGTACTGCCCCAACAATGCCGCAGAGAACGATAAAATAGTAATCCGTATTTTTTATCTCCGGCATTTCTGCTTTTTTTTCGGACTGGAAAAATACATATACCCCGAGGAGAATCACTACCACTAAAAAGTAATTTATATTTGCGTACTCTTTTATACCGCTCCTAAACTGACTGGCAAGCAGCAGTAATAAAAATATGACGAGTGATATCTGAAAAAGCGATGTGATTATCTCACGAAGATACGCTCTGGTCAGTATCTCAAATTTGAAAAGGAAGATAAGACTGTTTACCAAAATGAGGGAGAATGAAAGGAGCAGTATTCTTTTATCATAAGAGGAAATGTTTTTAAGAGCAAAATTGAGAAGTACCAACATCACAAGGAGGTATATTTCAATTAAAAGCTTTATATCCTGTTCATTCAATGTTGATTTAATTCTTTCTGTAACTATCCCCATGGTATGACCTAAGTAAAAAAAAGAAAAAGAGATTTAGTCTGGGTATCCTGGGTATCCTGGGTATCCTGGGTACGGCGTTGCGTAGCTGTGTGGGTACGGATTACCAAAGACCACATCCATCCAGTCAACACGTGGGAACTCCACCGTTGTTGTTCCATCGGAGGCATAGAAATGGGCATAGTTATGTCCATAATGTCCGAGTTTAAATGTAGTTTTGTAACAGTACCATTTCCCATCGGTATAATCTGTATCAGTCGAGTCCTTTTCAACGAAATATCCCTTGTACTTGACCCAGTTCTCCTTTACCTCTGGATATTCAGCAGGGTACGTCTTATTGTTGAGGGTAAAGTACATAAAATCCGGTGGATTGTTATCGGGATCAGTATACTTTACGCATATCTGCCATTCCCCATAGCTCTTCTCTGTAACCTCTGTATAAAGATCCGGTTCATTGGCAGCGAAACCAACCAGTGCATATACCAGTACCACTGTCGCCAAAAATCCAAATGTTACAACTTTTTTCCTGTGCATTATATATCACCTACTGTAAATCACTCAATTCTACTTAACCTTATTATCAAGGGGTATTTAAATGTTTCGGTGGCCGGTGTTATTTCAATGCACAGAGGATTGGTACTATTTAAGGGGGTATCTCCTTATTTCACCATTACATCTAGTACCTTATCCAACTTTTCCAGGACTTTTTCTCCTTTGGGGGTCAGATTATAAATAATATAATTCCTTCTCCCCTCTTTGATTTTCCCATCGGAGATCAGACCAATCTCAAGAAGCTCCTCCCTCCTGTCCATAATGGTGCCGTGTCCGGCAATTGGAAGAAGATCCGATAGAATAACGCGTTCCTCGTGGTTTTTTATATAATGGAGTATCTCATAAAATCCCTTACGTCCAAGCAACTGAGCATATTTTATCCTTTTTTCATCCATATGATCACCTATACTGCATGCACATTGCGAATATCGCAATGCTTCGCAATGCCTTTTTGCATTGCATAGCCTTTTTCGTCGTAGTATAAAAAGGTTTCGATCACATGGCGCGTTACTAAGGATTGAACAAAAAGGTATTTATATATGCCTACTTTGGTAGAACTATGAGAAGGTACCAGAAAGAGCTAACAAAGATTAAAAAGATACTCAAAGGTAATCCAAAGGGAATGTCTGTAAAAAATATTGCTCAAACACTCAATACGAACAGGAACACCGTT
>JAYEIH010000124.1:0-6704 GCA_034659995.1 Methanobacteriota archaeon | reverse complement strand
TGATATTGTATGGCGATTTTTATGAGATCTCCGTCACGTATCGTTCAGAAAAATTTAAGTTCTTGATTGATTTTAAAGATAGAAACGTTTTGAAAGAAGGGGCCAATCCGTACAAACCCACTAAAGAGGGAGCACAGCAATGATGATTGAACAAGCAGATGATGATGTAGAACGCCTGCAGGGCCTGGCAAGTGTATGGGAACGAGGGTGCGGTGGATGAATAATATGAAAAAACTATCAAATCTCAACAGAGAAACAAAAATCTTTTTTGTTATTTTGTTTTTTGCTTTTTTCTTAGGTATAGCATTGATACAGGAAAGTCCTTTTTTTTCTTCTGTTTTTTTAGGATATTCCACAGGTGCTCTATTTGGAGTTATCTACCTTTACGAGATAGGAAGACTCGAAATTTTCAAAGGAAAAAAATATAAGTGGAAAAGAGGAAGAATCATAGCTTTTTCAAAAAATGTAAGTATTAAAATCAAAGGTTATTTTTTCTTCCTCCCTCTCCCACTCATCTGTATAGCAGTAGCAGTGAGTCCCATGGAAAATCTGTTGATAACGTTCTTTTTTATTTTTTGTTCGTCTGGTGCAACATTGTCCTTCGTTTATTTTATTAATTCAAGAAGAGTTGATCTATATAAACAGAAAAAGGATAAAGGAGTGTCGCCATGAACGGGAGTAAAGAAGGGAAGCAAGCCCATGATCTTGAAACAGATGCAGGAGATCTGGAAGATAAGGCATCAGTATGGGAACGAGGGTGCGAGAATTGATAGATAAAGGAAGAGAAGTATTAGAATGTGCCGGAAAACTCGAACTGGAAGCATGTAACAAATGCCATGAAGCAAACGATGCAGTTGAAGATTGTGAGGACGATCAGACACAAGATTGTAGCAGGTATGGTGGTGGGTAAGATATCAGAAGAAAGGAAAAAGGAAGAAGGACTCACAGAAGCAAAAATAAGGTGTATCTTACTGCATATCTACTTATCCACCTTATTTATAACTTTTCTGTTTGGTTTTGATGACTATTTGGTGCCTATAGCGGTCATTGGTGCATACGTTGCAATGATCATTCTAAGTATGATGGGGATTTTTAATGCATCCAAAGCAGGACATGTCCCATATGAAAAAGAATTCATTTCTAAGTTCATTGCCAACATTGCTTTCTGGAAAAAATCTCTTAGGGTCTTTTATTTTCTACTCATAGCTATTTTTGTACTTTTTTTAATACCCTCCTTACTTGGCAATGAGCAAACTGCCCTATTGGTATCAGCGACTTGTGGTGCTCTGATCGTAATACCAGTGCTCGGATTTTTAGGATTGTTAGATGTATATAACACTAGAGATGAATAAACTCATGAGTATCTCATTACTCTTAACCACATCAGGAGGCAAAAGCGAGGCAAGTGTATGGACACGAGGGTGCAGTGGATGAGTGATGAAAACGGCGACATCTACCAAAAGTACAGAGACTATTACTGTAAGAACGGCTGCTGTGTCGAAGACAAGGATGACAATGTGACCATATACGGGGTGTGTATATGAATGAATTATGTGCAATATTACCCGGCGGGCTTTAAAAAAATATTTAAACTAACTACCCAATTTGAAATAATATGGGCAAAAAAGTAACATTAACAATTTTGACCTTTCTTTTACTCCATCAATTAGTCTCAGCAGATGTAATTTTTCCGCTTACGTTTACGACACTTCCTCTAATTCCGTTTATTATTTTAATCGAAGTATTAACATTTTGGCTGCTTGCAAATAAGGTCATAAAAGCTTCTGTTAGTTTTTGGAAGTCGGTTTTGGTCATTTTTGTTGCAAATATCATAACCTCTCTATTAGGAATTTTTATTTATCTTCCCGGATATACTACCGGAGATTCACTGTGGCTTGGAATTACCTATATGCTTTCTGTGTTTGTTGAGTGGGGAATTTATACCCCATTTTTCATAAAGGATGATATAAAAATTTTGGATTTACTAAAAATTTCCTTTGTGGAAAACTTAATAAGCTATGCCATGATTGTATTTTTTCAATTCGTTTAACTCCTCCCCACTCCATTGGCGACCCTACACGCTCTTATCTCGGGGGCTCATCTCATAGCCCCGGGCAACGGAAAGTTCTTGCAGAATTTTCCTAAGTTCCTCCCAAGCTCGCAGCTTCTTCCATCCTCCGGCCGTTTTGCGCAGTTGCCTTTATATAGTAGAATGACTTAAAATCTATAGGAGATAAAAATGGAGCAAAATCAATTACTTGAACGTATTACGTTAAATCCTAAGATCAAGGTAGGAAAACCTGTCATTAGAGGCACGCGGTTAACAGTGCAGTACATTTTAAATCAATTAGCACATGGAGCAACCGTTGATGAAATTCTCCAAGAATACAAAGGATTAACAAAAGAAGATATTTTAGCCTGTTTGTTGTACGCTTCTGAAACACTCGAAGATACAACATTCATGCCTTTAGTAGAGACGGTATAGACATGCGTTTTCTTGTTGATGAATGCACGGGGCCTGCCGTTGCTAGCTGGTTGCAGAGATCACATCACGATGTATTTTCCGTTTATGACAAAGCTCGAGGATTAGACGATGAGAGTATTATCGAGAAAGCTAATCGCGAGAACTATATCTTGGTTACCAATGATAAAGATTTTGGTGAACTCGTATTTCGCATGAGAAAAGCACATAAAGGCGTAATCCTTTTGCGATTAGAAGATGAACGGGCTGAGAATAAAATTGCCGTATTACGGAGAGTATTGGAATCCTACTCAGAGAAGCTTGTCAATAATTTTATAATTGTGACGGAGGAAACTGTCCGCATTGTCGGGGAAAGGAGGGATAAAACAAATGGTAACAGCGTGTAACAGAGCGTATCCGGTGTCGTACCTTCGGCTTCCGTTCAAATTGCCTTTGGCGAAACATCGTATATGTTGGAAACGTTAGTTGCAATTTTCCGGCGTTGAAGAACAAGGGGGTACACTCAAAGAAACTATAGATTTTGGTCGATTTGCTTCAATATAATCTCAAAATATGATTTCATTAATTTTCTCTCTTGTTCAGACACAAAACTATTATGAGCTATAAGATTTCTAACTTGGCTTAAATCTTCAATTTTAGATGTTATCCACTCCTGACTAGGAAAATAATTTTCAAATAACGACCAATCCGTTCGGATTACTGAACTTAATTCTTTGAAATCAAGATAGAATAAATCAGAAGATCCCCTCAAAGTTAACCATTTATTTTTTTGTTCGTTGCCCTTTCTAGTTGCTGTGGTCCTTTTTATCCCACGACTAAACTGATTAGAAAAATCATCTCCGTATTTGTCTTTCAAAATTTTTTCAATAAATATTCTCAAACTATTTTCTATACAATATAGGTATATATAAACCTCTGACATAGATTTCCCCCTTTCTATCAAATCATCATTTAGTATTTTAGATAAAACTTCACCCGAAATTGCACTTGTAGTCTTATTCAAATCTGCAAGTATATCGGGCTTTTCTTCTTCATCTAAACGTGGTTTAAAATCTACAGACATTACATCAAATCCCACTTCTTTTGGCATTATATCATCACAAAATTTAACTAAATTTTTTCTGATTTTATCATTAGTTAGCTCTAGTTTATCAAATGGAACCTCAAACAGAATTTCAGTCCACACAGCATTCCATCTCTTTTGAGAATATTGTGAGCTATCAAGAATTTTACATTTGGAACCTTTCAGAATTGATGCTATCTCATCTTCATTATGGTATTTTAGATATTTAATTAATCCTCTCAAATAATTGTCCTCATCGGGCGCTTTATAACTGAAATCTGTCATACTTTATTATATAATGAAGTAGTATTAAAAACCTTCTAAACTGTATCTGCCCCCACGATTTTCAGTCACTATTTTTCTTCTGTTCATTAATAAACACCCCGGAAAACTTTGATTTTTTCCCTTCATTATCATTGCACTAAAAATCAATCCATAGTGGGAGAATATAAGACGGGCTTATACGGTTCATTTCGCCTGCACACCCCCCTCACAGGCTTCAGACACCCGCAATCTGTTTTGCGCAATTCAAAAACCTGCCTTTGGAGAAAGAGGCTATAAATTGACTCTTCGATGAGAGAGTATTCTATTGGACCTTCTTTGTTGTTGGGCCCTCGCTGATTCGGTCTCTACTCCTCTATGGTGATCTCTATTTTTCCTTCCTCTACACCGCTCAGCGAGTCCATGATTCCGTGGACCACACCCCTTACCAGTTTGCCCATGAACTTATTCAGCTGAATCTTCTTTCCGTTCACGCGTATCTCTGTTTTTGAGAGCTGCTGGCACTGTTCAGGTGTCGCCTCGCCGTGAACTATCATGGAAGCCATCTGCTCACAGTCGTATCCACATCTACCGCAGTTTTCATTTGCAAGCTTGAATCCATACTCTTCTATTTTCTCCACGATGGTATCGATATCTTCCTCGTCCGAGGCTATGGCGAGCTCGTCCTCATACCCTCCGCAGGTGATCTTCGGGAAGCTTCTATTGTCCTTGAACCCCTCCACTAAAAGAATATCTATGTTGAGATACGCGATCATCTCTTCCAGCGATCGTTCCTCCGGAAAAATAATTCCAGATTTTTTGAGAGAGACGTATCCTGTGTTGTACATTTCAGAGAACTTCTGCGTATCACTTCTTTTCTCATCAAACCTTTCCGCATGCTTTATTATTCCCACGGTGTACTTTTCACTGAGTTTTTCTGCAATTTTTATTATCAACGATGTTTTTCCGGTGTTTTTGTATCCGACAATGCCCACAGCTTTCATAATCTTTTTATAGATACTAAGTTTATTAGTCTTATGGCGTTGGACTTTAATTTTATAGACAACTTTGCAGTTACCTTTGATCTCATAGGAAAAATCGCGATTTTCCTTCTGTTCTTCTTATTTTCCCTGATAGTTTTTGGCGTTGTACTTTTTCTTATATCATTTAAAACAGGCAGATATTTCCTTCCCGGTATTTTTTCAGGTCTTATCGATGCATTTCATTCTCCGATACGGTATATCGTGGAAAAAGTGGGGTTAAATCCAAAATATCTCAACGCGATCATCGTCGATGTAAAGAACTCTATAAATGCAGAGAAATTTAAGAAGGCGCCTGTGGGAGAGAGAGTTATTGTTCTGCCCCAGTGCCTCAGATCCATCGATTGCCCCGCAAAGCTGTCCTCAAAAAAGGGGATATACTGTATCGGGTGCGGTCTGTGCTATATCGGCGAGTTCAAGGAAAAAACTGAGGCTCTTGGCTATAGGGTGTTTATCCTCCCGGGTGGGACATTCGTCAAAAGAATTCTGAAAAGGCTGAAGCCGCAGGCCGTCCTTGGAGTTGCCTGTTTTAAGGATGTTTTTGAGGGCATGCGGATATGTGAAAAGGCTGGGATACCCGTTCAAGGGGTCCTGTTGAAAACCACGGGATGCGTGGAGACCCTTGTGGACTGGGACGAGATTTGGGAAAAGGTATATCTCGGAGTTGATGAAGATGGAGTTCAAGGTAGTGAAGGAGAAGTTTGAGTTTTTGAATCCTATGAAGGATATGGCTAAAGATACGCAGGTAGTGGAGTACAGAGAGGATCCGTTGACTGGAATGACGTGTATCTATAATCCGGCAACTGCCGAGAAGGCTAAGAGGTTCTATGGCCCCACGGACAGAGAGGCACTAAGGGAGTTTGCGGGACAGACAAAAGAGTCGTGTTTTTTTTGCCCTGAGAAACTCGAGAGCTCGGCGGCACAGTTTGTTGAGTTTGGGAACTTAAGGAAGGGGGAGGCGGTCATCTTTCCGAATCTCTATGCGGCGTACCATGATTCTGCCGTCATAGTGCTGACTGAGAAACATTTTCTGGAGTTGAACGAGTTTGATCCAGAGATATTTTACAATGCCATCTCTCTGGGAACTGAGTATTTAAAGAGGAGGTATGAGGAGGGAAAAATAAAATATGGCGTTCTGGGCGGCAACTACCTTCCTCCTGCGGGCGCTTCCATTGTACATCCGCATATGCATGTTCTTTCATCGAGAACACCGTTTAGTGTCTTAAAAGCTATGATCGAGAACACTGAGAATTATTATCAGGAGAACAATGTGAATATGATTGATGATATTCTCAAGGCTAAAGAGCGTTATATCGGTAAATTTGGAGAGATGCATCTGTACGTACCCTTTGCGCCACTAGGTAATAATGAAGTGGACGGCATTGTGCGTAAACACTCCCTTCTGGAGCTGGGCGAAGAGGAAATTGAGGATATTGCTTCGCTGCTTGTGAAGGTGCTGAAATGGTATTATGACGAAGGGTTCTCCTCCTACAACTTCCTTCTCTATGGAGGAGCACTGGATGGAACTGATAAGCTGTACTGCGGGATAAAGGTCATCTCAAGGCAGAACTTCAGCCAGTACTACGTTAACGATATGTGGTATCTCCTCAAGATCCTTCATGAGAGTCTGATATTTGAGAGTCCGGAAAGGACTGCGGAGAAACTCAGAAAAGCACTCTGATCCTTTGCATTACCGCCCTTTGACGATATCCCGAGGACTTTTCCTTTTCTTTTCCTCCTTTTCAGGTTGTTTTCCAAATATAATCCTTTGATCCCTTACCAAAAAGTTGTAGGAGCTATGATTCAGATTATCTGAAGCGATTTCTATCGTATTATCGGCATTGAACCGCACCGAACT
>JAYEIH010000123.1:0-6729 GCA_034659995.1 Methanobacteriota archaeon | reverse complement strand
CGGATTGGTGAGCCTCTAACAACGCATAAACATCTCGCACATTCTCTTTGTACAGATCTTTCTCTGATAGCGGTATCTTCAAAAAATTCTGAGCCTTTTCGAGAGACTCCGACCCCTTGTAAGCGTCCATGAATGAACGAAAAGGACTGTAAAGCGACTTAACATCAGCAGCAGCCTCCGGATCTATCATTTCCAGATATTCAATTACCTTATCCATAGCCATAAAGATTTTCTGAGGGTCGAATCCAAAGAAGCTTACCTCAGGTGCATTACCGAGGTTTTCATTATGTTTTCGCATCCATTTGATCATGTCTAAAACTTCCTGGGTGTTCCACGGCCAGTGACTGAGACCTGCTAATAATTCTTCCGGATCTCCTTCTCCAGTGTGGACATAATTGTTTATCATGTTAGATCCGAGACAGGAATCCTCGATAGCAAAAAGATTGAAATCCATCTCGTTCACAAGAAACTCCAGCATCCTGTGTTTCGTCTTAAAAAACTCGCTTGTACCGTGGGTGGCCTCGCCGAGAGCAACGATACGTGCATCACCGATGATCTCTTTCAAGGGCATGAGATCCTCATACTCTCCTCCAGGCTCTACGGTATCGAAGGGGATTGCGTGTTCTTGCAGCCATGTATGTATTTCAGGCGAGACATTTTCAGTTGAGGTAGAGTTCCGATCTTTCTCCTCTGTTTCCGATACACATCCACATGCGGCTATGAGCACCAACAGTACCATCATACAGGACAGGAGAGATCTCTTCATATAAACA
This sequence comes from Methanobacteriota archaeon, assembly GCA_034659995.1. Lineage (GTDB taxonomy): Archaea > Methanobacteriota_B > Thermococci > Methanofastidiosales > B48-G16 > JAYEIH01. Next base: position 5,956 of record JAYEIH010000123.1, on the reverse strand, counting down.
CTAATTATACCTTTTTCTTTTTATATTTATCCCTATAGTGTTGCAAAGCTCTAAGGTTATTTCCCACGAAAATCCGTGGGAGGCAAAACTTTCTTAATACCTCGGAACAATGGAGCATATGGTATCTTCAGCCCGGAGCCCAACAGAGCTAATTGGCAGCACACCAGTTGTACGACTTTCTACGATAGATAGCGAGTATCCCTTCGAGATATGGGGGAAATGCGAGTTCATGAATCCTACGGGAAGTGTTAAGGACAGAATGGCTTACTATATGATTAGGGAGGCAGAAAGACGCGGAGACCTGGAGACTGGCATGACCATTGTTATTGCCACCACAGGCAACACAGGCATTTCTTTTTCCGCATGGGGTGCGTACTTCGGCTACAAGGTTCTCATTGTTATGCCAGTAGAGATGAGCTATGAGCGGAAGCTTTTGGATCAGCTCTTTGGAGCAAAACTTATCTACACTCCTGGCGGCGAGAGCGACGCTATGGGGGCCTTGAAATACTCACAGAAGCTTGCGGAGGAGAATCCGGAGTACTGCGCACTGGATCAGTGGAGCAATGAGGCAAATGTAAAGACACATTACGAAACAACGGGAAAAGAACTGGTGGATCAACTGGAAGGGATAACTGCCTTTGTAACTGGCGTTGGTTCCGGCGGAACAGTTGCGGGCATTGCAAAACGACTTAAGCAGCATGATCCCACCATTATTACCGCGGGCATGGAGCCCGCCGAATGTCCTACGGCAGAAAAATGGTTTCGCGGAGAAAAGAAAGCATGGGGGAGGCATGAGATAGAGGGTATCGGCGATGGATTTGTTCCTGATATTATCGAGCAGAACAGGAAATACATCGATGACTGGGTAACGGTGAGCAGTGATGAAGCTATAAAGGTGGCGCGGGAGATAGCAAGGAAAGAGGCCTTGCCTCTCGGTATTTCCGCAGGAGGTAATGTGGCAGCCGCAATAAAACTGGCAGAATCTCATGAGCTAAAAAAAGGAGAGAAAATCGTGACAGTTCTACCAGACTATGCTGCACGATACTTCAGCACCCGGTTATTTCTCAGGAGGCGACTGACCACTGAAGAGCACAAAAAGATGCTGGAACTGGCGAAAAAAGAAGCTACTGATGCTTCTTGACAAGTTCCACAAGATCGGGGAAGTCAATTTTCAGCTTTTTCACCGTTTTCAGCGTGGGTACACCGTTGTTAGTCCATCCGCGTCTTTTATAGACCGCATCCTTGAGCTTTTCGTACTGTTCTTCTCTGTACTCTCGGAGTATCTTTCTTTTTTCCGTTGTACCTTTCCCTTTGGGTTCAATGCCTATCTCTCCGAGCTGCGTATCATACCGATCCTGCCGCGATTCGTACTCCTCATTGGTCACAGGTCCCATGGCGCGGTAGGGGATGTAATCGTACTCCCTTGTACCCTGACCCATACGGAGATTGAATATTCTCTGGAAGTTGTAGACCCGTTCTGACATCTTAATCAGATTATCATTGGTAACCTCTTTTCCGGTCACGCCCGCAAAGTACTCCACGTACGCTTTTACATGCTCCGGCACCTTTGCCGGCTCATCCGTTTCCGCGTTGTACGGCGGCTCAACGTCATTCCACGGCAGTTTACAGAGACCACAGAGGCTGAACCAGGTACGCCACATGGGAAAGTAATGGAGTGCCTCGGCTTTATCTTCAAAACTGGGAATCTGATTATTAACCATATCCATAAAGATAAGCCACGCCTCATCGTGTTGCGGCCCTTTAAGAGCCATATAATAGCCTCCCTGCTGCGCAAGGGACTCTTTGGTAACATACTCAGACTGTTCCAGCCCTTTACCCTCAAGGCCGATATCATTGAGAATTTCAGGGTCAACGCCGTATTTTTCAGTAAACAGCTTTTTTAGCCGCTTAATCCCCCTTCCTACAATAAGACCGAATCCCTTGCCCTTCACTATCTGGTGCAGTATCTCTAGCACCGCATCGCTATTTCCGAAGTTCAGTTCTATACCATCGGTAATCTCTTTATCAATAAGTTCCATCTCATAGCATTCCATCAGAAATGCCATTGTTGTCCCAAAGGAGATGGTATCCAGCCCGTAGGTATCGCAGTAGTAGTTGATCTCTATGATGGTGTGGGGATCGAAGATACCGAGACTTGAACCACAACCTGCAATCGTCTCATACTCCGGACCGTCAACTGTGACCTTTTTTCCCTTTTCAGGTCCCGTTTTCAACTCAAAACCATCGACACCTTTAACACATGCCATCCCACAACCCAACCAGCATCCATCCGGCATATTTTGTGAGAAGATCTCTTTAAATATCGGCGAGCTGATCTTCTCCGCCTCTGGATGGGATCCATATCTGAAATTGTGTACGGGTAAGATATCATGGTCATTCATGATCTCTACGAGGTGGGAGGTTCCCACAGTGCGCATCCTGTTCTGTTCCGAGTCGTAGGTAAGGATCTCCTTGTTCATCTTTGTTCCCACCTTTGCAACTTTCTCTTTATCTGCCGGATTATTTTCACGTTTGCCGCGGTACTTACATACTATGGCCTTAATCTTCTTATTGCGGAAGACAGTACCTGTTCCTCCTCTTCCTGCCTGTTTAAGCCGCATTTTTTCTCTTTTAGAGTCATAGAATGAGAAGTTTAAGCAGCCGAATCTTGCGTTCTCGGCGCCTCTTCCTGCAGAAACAATGGCGATATTCTTTTTGTCTTTTTTATTCTCTGCATAGATCTCTGTAAGCTGATTGGCAATGGTATAGCTGTCTATTCCTTCCAGAGGAGCCTCTTCAATACGTGTTTCTCCATTATCGCCATCAATGAACACAATCACATCATTTTCAGCCTTCCCTTGTATCTCCAAAGCATCCCATCCAGAAAACTTCAGGAAGGGACCGAAATGGCCGCCGACATTGCTGTCTATGGGTATTCCCGTAAGTGGGGAGAGTGTTGTGACGATGGACTTTCCGGAGCCGGGAAAGACGGTCGTTCCACCGAGAGGTCCGCAGGAGATACAGAGTTCATTCTCGTGACTGTCCCATTTAGTGTCTTCTGTCACCCCATTCCAGAGAAGCCAGAGATCGAATCCTCTGCCGCCTATAAAGGTATTTTTCATTTTTTCTGTTACTGACTTGCTCTTTATGGTATTATCATCAAGATTGATGTAGAGTGTTCTGTTTGTGTATCCTTTTTCCACTGGCTCTATATCGTAACTGAATGTTGCAAGAACCTTATGCTCCTTTTTAATCTTTTTTGGATCCGTTTCCATCTAATCACCGTATGAGTTACATACTTTTAGACAGGTTCTATTTATAGTTTTTTCCATGCAAAATTTTTTATGTGGATAGATCATCTATCTATCATGAAAGCTCTATTTATCATTTTAGATGGTGTTGGTGACAGACTCTGGGAAGGCAAAACACCGCTAATAGCTGCGGAAAAGAAAAATATCGATTATCTTTCAAAGAACGGAATAAATGGTCTTCTTCATACGATAGGACGAGGAATTATTCCAGGCAGCGATACGGCCCATCTTGCGTTATTTGGTTATGATCCCTATACATATTACAAAGGGAGAGGGACATTTGAGGCACTTGGATCCGAGCTTTTGCTGGAAAGAGGAGATGTTGCATTCAGAGTAAATCTCGGGACCGTTGATGAGAACCTTATGATAACGGATAGAAGAGCGGGAAGAGATGAGTATAATCTTAAGGAACTCCTCGATTGTATCGATGGAATGGAGATAGATGACGTACGTATCTCTGCTAAACATACCACAGAACATCGAGGTGTAATCATATTAAAGGGCGAGAATCTCTCGAATGAGGTCTCGGATATTGATCCGCATGAAGAAGGCGTAAAGGTTCACCGCTGCGAGCCGCTGGAAAGGGATGCGGAACTCACCGCCTCGTTAATCAATAAGCTTGTGGATAGGGCGTATGAGATTTTTAATGATCATGAACTCAACAAGGAACGGGAGAAAAAGGGAAAACTCCCTGCGAACTACCTCCTTCTCAGAGGTGCAGGCATATATGAGAAGGTAGAATCATTTGAGGAAAAATATGGTATAAAAGCGTGTTGCATAGCAGGCGGGGCACTGTATAAGGGAGTAGCGCGGTATCTCGGCATGGATATTATCAATGTTAAGGGTGCTACAGGCACGGTGGACACCGATTTGAGGGCGAAGGCGCAGGCAGTGCGGGACAATTTTAACGATTACGAGTTTATCTTTGTTCATATAAAGGGAACGGACTCCGCGTCCCATGATGGGGATTTTGATCTCAAAAGAAAAATGATAGAGAGAATAGATACGGAGTTTGTTTCGGAAATACGCGATATTGACTGTATAAAGCTCCTCACCGGCGATCACTCCACACCTGCCAAGATAAAGCGGCATTCCGCGGATCCTGTACCGCTTCTCCTCTGGAGTGAGGGTGTCAGGAAGGATAGCGTAACGAGGTTTGATGAGCTTTCCTGTGCCAATGGAGGCTTGGGCCATCTCAAAGGAACGGATCTCATGAGGATCCTTCTCGATTATATGGGCAAGGGCGAGAAGTTTGGCGAGTGAGAAGGGTATCGAGGTCCTTTACGCCCTTAATGAATTTTTTTAAATGAAACTTTAGTTTTCTGTAATATCTTGTATCCACGGAGGCCCCAGCGTCTCCAATTCCTTTCTGTATCTTTTAAAAAGCTCCGTTCCTTCGGTATCAAAGTCCGTCAGAATAATTGTCTTCTTCTCACTTTTCAGCCCCTCAATAATCCTCCGGATCTCTTCCGGATTCATCTGACTACCAGTTTTCTGAACAAGAACATGCCGAGGAGGAAGAGCACCCCAGTGGTAATTATAATGATATAGATGCTGTTTGAAATTGCACTGAACTCCGAACCCTTGAGGACCAATGCTCTGGCTGCCTTAACAGAGTAGGTGCTTGGAAAGAGATTTGCTATGCCCTTTACTAGGGGGGTGCATATTCTCCAACGGGAACCACAGTCCCGAAAGCATGGCTACGGGGATCATAAAGATCCATGAAAATGGCTCAGCCTGATCCTCCCGTTTAGCCCATGCCGAGATGATCATTCCTATGCCAATACACCAGAGAGCTGTGAGTATGTACACGCCAAGTAAAAGAAGGATATTCCCATAGATGGTCATGCCAAGGACAAATCCTGCACCCATATAGATAAAAATCTGGAATAACGCTACAATGAAGAGAGGCAGAGAGTACCCCAGAAGTATCTGTGTTGAGTTTATCGGTGTGGTCAGCAACCGATCCATAAATCCTTTCTCTTTGTCGTGGGTGATCATTCCTCCTGCCGTAGGTATGAGTACCATAAGCCCGAAGATTACTATCCCCGGAGAAAAAAAGTTCACAAGATTCTTTTCATATGAAATGTTTATGGGCTCTGAAGTTATCTTGATCGGAACACTCACCTCTGCAAACTGGAAGGTATAGGATTTTAGAACTGAAATGAACTTAGATGCTGTGTTTGGAAGTGTTTCATCATATTTTACCTTTATATTAACCTCTGGGTCCTGACCGTTCTTTATTAGCAGCATATTCTTCCCAAATTCTTTCGGAATCGTCATATATGCCAGTATTTCCCCATTTTTGAGATCTTCCAGCGCCTTTTCTTCTTTACTGTACAGATACACGGTAGTACCTGTGATATCTTTCATATTATCTATAAATGCTGCCGAAATCTCGGAATCATCATGAGTTATCAAACCTACCTCCATTGTGCTCTCCCCCGAGCTTCCAAAGGCAAGAGAGAATATAATCATAAATGCCAGAGGCATCCCAAGAAGGAATCCTATCCTCATCTTGTTCCTGAATATCTCCTTAATGTTCCGTGAAGTTAATGCCAAAATCATTCTCTCAACTCCTTTCCCGTTATCTTGATAAAAACCTCCTCAAGGGTCGGCTCTTCAACCTTTATGCTCTTTATTTC
>JAYEIH010000122.1:0-6912 GCA_034659995.1 Methanobacteriota archaeon | reverse complement strand
CCACTATGCCCACGCACCCAACATTCACAAGACAGTTTGTGAGGTAGGACTCATCGTAGTATATCATGCCTGCCACTGTGGGAATACCTACCCTGTTTCCATAATCACGTATGCCCGCAACAACACCGTGCTGAATAAATTCCGGATGTTTCACGCCTCTGGGAAGTTTTTCGTACTCAAAGTCCGGGGTCCCGAAGAACAGCGGGTCCGCAAGAGCGATAGGTCGTGCACCCATACAGACCACGTCCCGCAGTATACCGCCGATTCCCGTAGCGGCACCTCCGTAGGGCTCGATGGCCGAGGGATGGTTATGGCTCTCCAGTGCCAGAACATACGCATGGTCCTCATCAAACTCCACCACGCCCGCATCCTCCTCTATTACCTTCATATTCTGTTCGGCTTCTATGCCAAAGATAAACTTCTTCAGCACGGGCAGTGATGACTTATAGGAACAGTGTTCACTCCATGCCTGACCGACAGCTTGAAGCTCTATATCCCGGGGATTTCTCTTCTCGGTATTAAAATAACTGCGAACCTTGTGTATCTCCTCAAGGCTCAGGCCTATACCATGCTCTTTGCTTAGTTCCATCAGGGCTTCGTCATCCAGATCAAGAGGTATCTCTTCGACCATGGGCTCACTCTATCCGATACTCATGGATCACGGGGTTGACCAGGAGCCGCTCCACCATCTCCTCAACATCCTCCTCTGTATCGAGCTCATAAACCTTCCAGATCGTTACATTATTAACCTCGTAGCCCAGTGCCCTCAGTGCCTTCTCCGTATTCTCAGCTTCAGGGTCTATAATTCCTTTTTTATATTTGACATATACCTTTGTCACTCAATCACCATCTTAACGTTGAAACCGCCTATATCCCCTTTTTTATAGATGATCGTGGTCGTACCCTCATCTATATTTCCCATGTTTGTGTCTATGAAAAGGACTTTAAAAAGCTTTTTGAACACAGGCGTGTATAAAAAAATAGTGGTATCATTTCTCACAAAGATCGACCTGCATTTGTTGCAGAAAAGAAGCTTCCAAACAACAATAGGATCGTGATATGCTTCATTTTCTCACCTGTTTAAATACAATACCCACTGTTTCATTGCCGAAATAGGAAATTTGCTCCCTTGAACTCTCAAGGCCTCCGACTGAAGCGCTGCAGTATCGCGAGTAAGGGGACCCACTCAGTATCCTAGAAGTATCTGTGAGATGATACGATTTTCGGCCTTTCTCAGATGCTCGAGCATGGTCGCCTTGCTGATTCCCAGTTCCTCGGAGATATCGTCGGCGTTTACCTTCCGCGGAATCTCGTAGTATCCCTGTTTTTTTGCAGTGATAAGCACCTCACGTTGTCTCGGAGTGAGGGTGGAGAGGAGATTATAATCTGAGATCGTCGGCTGCTGGAAGGAGACACTCTCAATAATATCCAGCGGCTCGATGAGATCCAGCATCTTTTTTATCTGCTCGTTGTCCGCGATTATAGAATACACCAATTTTTCCTTTGAGAAGTACATCGGAAAGTCAAATATCATCTCTGCAACATCAAACGCTTCCGTAAATCTCATGAGATATCCCTTGGAAAAGCCGGCATCCTCGTTATAGAGATTTTTAAACTCCGCTTTGATTAAGCATGTGTATGTATCTCCTTTCTGCTCCATGAGCGTGAGGTGGGAGTACTTGGGAAGAGGGAGATCGTCCAGGGTATACCCCTCCTTCATTTTTATATCGCATATCACTATCTTGATCCCCTTCTCAAAATCGAGTTTCAGGAGTGCCTTCCCCTCGACATACTCGACCATCTCAAATATACCCTGGAGGAACTGAGGAAAAAAGGCATAGAGCTTTTCTGTGTTTAAGATGAGCACGGCCTTTCGCATACAAGAGTATGTGCATCCCATGGTTAAATAATTTTGGTCCAGCGCTCACTGAGAATCGCAATCCTTATAATTCATGGGGGTGAGAGAATGCATGGATGCAGAACTCCCATTCTCCCATCGTGTGAGAGAGATCATCGCTCAGATTCCGCCGGGAAAAATCGCTACCTACGGCCAGATAGCCGCCTCCGCAGGAAATCCTCGCGCTTCGCGGCAGGTGGCATGGATACTCAGCTCCTCGTCCAGAAAATACGATCTCCCGTGGCATCGGGTGGTAAACAGGAAGGGAAAGGTATCGCTGCCGCGGGGAGCCGGCTATGAAGAACAGCGAGCACTGCTGGAAAAAGAAGGTGTCATCTTCGATGAGAATGATACGATCGATTTTAAGCAGTACGGATGGTAACTTCTGACAGCGGAATCTGTCTATGGTCTTTAAAAAGATTAGTTCCTTATAATTCTCAGGTGACGTACACATGACGGATACAGAACGATGGCTGGAAAAATATGCTTCACATTTTATAAAGAAGATAGGTATCCAAGAAAAGGATACCGTCCTTGATTTTGGATGTGGTCCCGGGTACTATACCATTCCCGCAGCGAAGAGAGCTGGTAAGGGCACGGTCTATGCACTGGATAAAAATAAAGAGAGGCTGAACACAGTAAGAGAAAGAGCGGAATCAGAAAATCTCTCGAATATCAAGATCATTCATACCTCTGGAGGCACTGAGATCCCGCTGGACGATGCCTTGGTAGATGTTGTTCTGCTCTACGATGTTCTCCACTCCCATCATTTCTCATCCTCAGAGAGAAGAAAGCTGCTGGAAGAGGTGGAGAGGGCTGCAAAGCCGCATGCGCTGATCTCGGTCTATCCACATCATATGAAAACGGAAAGGGCGTATAAGGAACTGGTAGATGCAAATTTCCTCTTTGAGAAGAAAATTGTTACCACGGTGCTGCACAATCGTACGCTCGTTGAGGATACTGTTCTAAATTTTAGGAAGCCTTAGCGTGTCAGTTCTCCGTAGGTTTTGGGCCGTCTATCCCGGAGAAACGGCCATTCCTTCCGTGTTTCTGTAATAATCGTTGGATCAATATCCGCGATCAGTGGTTCTTCTTTCTCAGAGGCCTGGGCAATAATTCTGCCCTTTGGATTCACCACAAGACTGTTTCCGAAAAACTCCATCTCACCTTCCCTTCCTACTTTGTTCGCCTGAGCAACAAAGAGACCGTTTACAATAGCATTGGCTCTTGTCTCTACCTCCCACGCCGCCTTATGCAGTGCGGTAGTGGCCGTGGGGACGAAAATGATCTCCACGCCCCTCAAAGTTAAAATACGCATATTCTCAGGAAAATGGCGGTCATAGCAGATGGCAATGCCGATAGTGAGTCCCGCTACCGAAAAGAGATGGTACCCTCTATCACCCTGTGTATAGTAGAACTTCTCATCTTCTGTGGGGTCCTCAGCGATATGCATCATCTGCTGTGAGCCGAGAAGCGTCCCGTCGGCATCGATTACCGGCGAGGTATCGTAGTACGTATCGGGTTTTTCTCCCTTTTCGTACAGGTTGGGGATGAGCGCGATCCTGTATTTTTTTGCCAGCCGCTGAAACTCTCGCACAAGTGGTCCGTCCAGCGGTTCGGCAAGCGAGAAGAATTTTTCCTCACCGAAGTACTGAGGAAAGAACTGATCCACGGTAAGTTCGGGAAAACACGCAATTTTAGCCCCCTGTGAGGCTGCACTCTCAAGTAGCCGTTCTGCATTCGTAAAGGTCGTCTCACGATCTTTTTCTGCACCCAGCTGGACACACGCAACCCGTACCATACACCCATTAGGAAACCATGCTTTAAAACAGTAACTATCCGCAAAACTCCAGAGAAATCCTTTTATTCTCAGATACAAAGTTGAAACAATGGTCTATAGGCACCTGGATAAACGGATACAGAAACTTCTCGAGAAGAGAGATTGGAAAACCCCCACAAAACCTCAAGAAATGGGATCTCCAAAGATTCTCGAAGGTAAAAATGTGCTTATCATAGCAGAGACAGGATCCGGAAAAACAGAGGCGGCATTTCTTCCTGTCCTGAGTAATGTGTTAAGGATGAAGGAAGATGGGATAAAAGCACTCTATATCGCCCCTCTAAGAGCATTAAACAGAGATCTTCTCAGAAGACTGGAATGGTGGTGTAAGCATCTCGATCTGAAGATAGAGGTGAGACATGGAGATACCACTCAGTACCAGCGACGACAGCAGGCCCTCTCCCCACCTGATATCCTCATCACAACGCCCGAAACGCTCCAGGCGATTATGGTGGGGAAGGTCATGAGAAAACATCTGGAAAAAGTTAAATACGTCATTGTAGATGAAATACATGAGCTTGCCACTGAAAAACGTGGGTTTCAGCTTTCTATCGGTCTTGAGCGGCTTGCAAAGAGGGCAGGGGAGTTTGTGCGGGTGGGCCTTTCTGCCACGGTTGGATCGCCGAAAGAGGTAGGGAAGTTCCTGGCGGGTAATCGTCCCCATGAGATCATCAATACGGCGGGGACTAAGGAGACAGAACTTTCGATCTTGTTTCCACTGCCCTCCGATGAAGACCGCGAAATGGCAGAAACGCTCGAGATAGGACCGGAAACAATGGCGCGGCTGCGAACAATAGAAAAGCTCATGGAAAAACATAGAGGAGTTCTTACATTTGTCAATACCAGAGATACTGCTGAGATCCTCTCATCACGGTTTAATCTGATGAATGTCAGCATGGATGTACATCACTCCTCTCTCTCAAAGGAAATGAGGATTGAAACGGAAAAGGAGTTTAAGAGCGAAAAATTGAAGTCCCTCATCTGCACATCCTCCATGGAACTGGGGATAGACGTTGGCTCAGTGGATCTCGTTATTCAGTATATGTCGCCAAGACAGGTATCTCGGTTGGTCCAGCGGGTGGGGAGAAGCGGACACTCCGTAGAGCGGCAGTCCAATGGAATAATTATTGTCAACGATGAAGACGATATCCTTGAGAGCATGGTAATAGTACGGAAAACATTAAGTGGAGAACTGGAGAAGACAGATATCCAGAGAAATGCCTTGGATGTACTGGCGCACCAGGTAACAGGACTGGCAATGGAATATTACAAGATGGACATAGATGTAGCCCATAACATTATCACGGGGGCGTATCCATACAGAGATATCACCAGAAAAAAACTGGAGGAAATTATTGAGATAATGTGTTACATCGGTATACTCTGGAGAGACGGAGAGATATTCGGAAGAAAAAGGGCCGCCTTTCAATATTACTTCGGAAATCTCTCCATGATCCCCGACACAAAACAGTACACAATCATCGATATCGGCTCAGGATCACGGATCGGCGTGCTGGATGAGGAGTTTATCGAGACACGGGCAGAAACGGGTGGTATTTTCACCGTGAAGGGGAGAGCATGGGAAATCCTCGAGATAAAGGAGGGAAAGGTTCTCGTGAGCCAGGCGGAAAATATTGGTGCCGTGCCCGGATGGGAGGGTGAGAACATACCGGTACCCTTTGAGATTGCTCAGGAGGTCGGCAGCCTGCGAGATGACATCTTTCAGAATGGACGGCTGGACAGGTACATTGCAGATGAAAACTCGCTGGAGAAAATACAGAAATATATAGAAAATCAGGGAAAAAGGAGACTGGCAACTGATAATAGAGTTGTGATAGAAACCTATGAAAACTACCTTATTCTTCATGCGTGCTTTGGTACAATAGTGAATGAGACCCTAAGTACGGTACTTTCATCTATCCTTTCCTCCAAGTTCGGTTCGAGTATCGCGGTGAGATCCGATCCCTACAGAATCTGCTTTAAATTCCCAATAAAAGCGGATGACGAGGGGTTTAAGAAAATTCTGACAAATCTTAAACAAGAACAGGTGCGACCGATCCTTGAGCTGACACTGAAACGCTCCTCACTTTTCCAGTGGAAACTTGCACAGGTGGCAAAACGGTTCGGTGCTCTGACCAAGGAGGCAGAGGGATACCATCTCAGGAAAATAATGTACACCTTCCAAGACTCGCCGCTATACGAGGAGACCTTCAGAGAGCTCTTCAATGAAAAACTCGATGTGAAAACCACAGAGGATGTTCTGCAGAGGATCGGCTCGGAAGAGTACGAAATCGCAATGACCTCGTCCAAGGAGCCGTCACCTTTTGCATATCCTATACTGACAAAGATGGGTGCCTCGGGGATCATGACCCCAAAAAGGCCTTTAAAAGAGATACTGAAGCTGTTAAAAAAAAGACTGGAAAACAGACGAGTAAAACTCTTCTGTGTCTACTGCGGCAACTGGTACACCACGGTGAAAATAAAAAATATGGAGGAGCATCCTCAGTGCAGAAACTGTCAGGCACGGTTTTTAGCTATACTCAGAAAAAATGATAGAAAAACAATGAAAGCTCTTAAAAAGAGACTAAAAAAACAGGAAATAACAAAAGAAGAGGATGAGTTAGTTGTCTATGCCAAGAGAACTGCTGATCTCATGCTTGTCTACGGAAAAAAGGCCGCGCTGGCCCTTGCAGCCAGAGGAATAGGGCCGCAGACCGCCTCACGAATTCTCGCAAGGATGCACAGAGACGAAGAGGAGTTCTTAAAGAGTATTCTTGATGCGGAAAAACAGTACGTGAGAACACGGAGGTACTGGGATTGAGTTTTCCTTCTCACACAACGTGGGATCAGTGCACCAAAAGTCATAAAAAGATGAAGAACTATAAAGAAATAAAGGGATTCATCCAAAATAAGTATGTACGCATTGCGGATATGAACTAGTTAGGCGACATGGCAACAATGGAGGGAAAAATATGAAATCTCATGTGTTCATAACTACAAAATACTTAGACAAATGTCTTGAAAAAGGACTATTTGGAGTCACAGCGCAACAACTCAACTATTTGGCTAATGTTGATGTTGGCGATTTTGTTTTTCTATTAGAGACGGGGAGTGGAAAATTAGTGGGACCACTTAAAATAATCCAATCCTTGTTTTATAATGTCGATCCTGTCTGGCA
>JAYEIH010000121.1:0-7051 GCA_034659995.1 Methanobacteriota archaeon | reverse complement strand
TTTGAGAGCCTTATTATAACATTCTCTGCAGGAGTATTTATTTCCGTAATATCCAGTCTCATCTCCTCGCTCTATCCAATAAAGAGAATAAACAGAATATCTCCTGCGGAGGTAATGAGGAATGAGTAGCGGTGTTGCATTTTATACTCTGAAGAAAAAATAACGTAATAAAGGTGAACAATAAAGATATAGAGATGCCTATTTTTGCAGCATTCAACTAAGAAACGAAAAATGTGGTGTAAAAATGATGTAGGATGTAAGCATACACTCTCCAACATCGGTTGGGACGTTCGTGAGAAAACCTTAAAAACAAAGGAGTAACTATAGTACAAAGGTGATCCCAACGGACGATCTCAACTCCATGAAAAAAATTATAGAAGGAAAGACAAAGGCTGTTTATGAAAATATCGAGGATAAAGAAACAGTTTACATGTACTTTAAAGATGATATAACGGCTGGAGATGGATTAAAGCATGATATTATTGAGGGTAAATCTGTCATTAACTGGCGGGTTAATCGGAACATCTTTGAGTACCTTAATCGGGCTGGAGTACGCACACACTATATCGACAGCCCTCGGGAACGCGTGGCACATGTCAAACGACTCAATCGGAAGATCAATCTTGAAGTTGTTACGAGACGGGTGGCTACGGGCTCCATTCTCGGGTGGGGCGATGCCGAGGAGGGAAAACGGTTCGATCCTGTAATTACGCAGTTCCATTATAAGGACGATCCACTTCACGATCCAATGCTCGATGATGGGTATGTGGGGTATCTCATTGAGAAAAAAGGGGTAGAGGAGTATTCGAAAATGCAAGAGATGAATGTCGAGGTCTTCCTTCTTCTTGAAAAGGCTTTTGCGCAGTTTAATATACAGCTGATGGATATGAAACTCGAGTATGGCATTATTAATGACAAAGTTTATCTCATCGATGAGATCACCGGAGGCTCTTTCAGACTGTGGCCATACGCCCATGAGAATCCTGATCTCACCAAAGAGAACGTCCTGAGTGAGCTCGATCCGAGCGGAAGACTGGACAAAGACATATACCGAATGGGTGACGATTTTGAGAAGGTGAAGTCTAAGTTCGGGCGGATCGCCGAGATAACTGCACGGTTCAAGGATTTAAAGATCAAATGAAAAAATACCACATGCAGAAAAAAGAGCGGGAGATAACGGCGCGGCATACGCTCCACGAGATACTCATACAGGGAAAGTATGCAACTATCTCGCTCTGTAGAGAAAATGAACCGTATGTGGTCACGCTCAGTTACGGGTATGATGAGAAAAAAAACGCGCTCTATTTTCATACCGCGCTAAAAGGGTTAAAACTGGAGATTATACGGCAGAACCCGCGGGCATGCGGTACCGTTATAGAGGATAGAGGCTACCTCGAGGGGAGGTGCGCTCATGCCTACCGATCCGTTGTTTTCCAGGGTAAGATGCGTATAGTACAAAATTTAGAAGAAAAAAAACATGCCATGAGTGTTTTGCTCAATCATCTGGAGGAGGATCCTGAGCCTATAAAAGAGAGAAATCTGCGAAAGGACGAGGCCTACGATAATATTGGCATATTGCGGCTGGATATCGAGGAGATAACTGGAAAGAAGGGAGAATAAATCTACAGAACTAACTGCTGACAGGTATGTATTCGATCTGCACCTATTTTTTCAAAGGCTGAAAAGGCATAGGTATCCAGGCAGTGGGCAGGGTAGATATGCCCTATGTCCTGTTCAGTTAAGAATTTTACTGTTTTATTTGTTTTTTCCTTATCAAAGAGGTGGAACCCACCCAAAACTGCGTGAATTCTATCCTCGTTACAGACCTTCTTTGCGTGGATAATAATGTTGCAGATACCAGCATGTGAACAGCCAGAAATAACAATCAGACCCTTCTGTGATTTGATAGCTAAAGCAGAATCGTCGAGAAGAAAATCGTTATCGCCGTTGGTCAGGTATCCTAAGGGGTCCTGTGATTCAAACGGTGTTCTTCGGGGGATCTCTCCTAAAAACACTATCTTTTCAGTGAGAAAATACGGCTCTTTTGAGAGCTTAACATGGAAATGTTCCTCCATCTCTTCCATTGTGAAGGGAGCACCAATTGAAACATCTTCATAGTACTTCTTATCAAAACATGCGGGGTGAGCGATAACCTCCGCCTCGATATCTGTTAGATACTGCAGTCCCTCGGTATGGTCCCAGTGTCCGTGGCTAAGTACTATGTAGTCCGCTGAGGAAAGGTCAATGTTCAATTTTCTTGCATTTTTGAGAATATCTTTATTTATGGATGTATCAAAGAGAATCTTTTTGCCAAAAACTTCAATAAAAACGCTAAATCCGGATTTTTCCTCTACAAACTTTTCCAGCTCATTATGCAACACTGAAATTCGTATCATACTCCCAGCACCTTCTTAAAATCCTCGAGAAGCGTTGGCATCATATTTGGGTTATATGTGGCCGCAGCCGGGTGGTACAGCGGTAATATGGTTAGATCCCCGAGCAAGTTTCTCACTTTGAAACTCTTTCCATGGATTTTTCCGATACTCTCCGGAGTCAAATCAAAGCTTTTGAGAATGTATTTTGTGGCAAAGTTTCCGAGGGTGCATATCTTCTCTGGGTTTATTTCCTCTATCTGGTTATTGAGATAGGGTGTACAGGCTTTTATTTCCTTAGGCTTTGGGTCTCTGTTTTTTGGTGGTCTACATTTGAGTATGTTGGTGATGTATACATCTTCTCTCGCGAGATCCACTGATTCCAGCAGCTCGTCCAGTATCTTTCCAGCTTTGCCGACGAAGGGTTTTCCCTTTTTGTCTTCATTGTACCCTGGGGCTTCTCCTATGAAGAGTATATCGGTATCAAGCGATCCCGCTCCAATGACCACATTTGTTCTTGTCTTCCATAGCTCACAGCGTTTGCAATTTTTTATTTCTTCGTCCATACAATCTATAGGTGCCGGATTATAAAAATCTGGTTTTTTCATAGCCCGCACAAACACCAACTCTTTTATACCGTTAAAGGTTATCGTGTCCATGGAAAAAGAAGGAGTCGATCTTATAGCGAAGCTGATGGCAGTTGCCGGAAGAACGGCACCCAAAGCGAAGGGTAATGATCAGGTTGTGATCAAAATTTTAAACAATGACGAAAAGGAGATGCTTACCAAAGCAATGAGAGATACCAGCGAAAAAATAGGATTCAAATTCTTTTTACGCGATGCGAGTAACGTTGATGATTCCGATAAAATTGTTCTCGTCGGCGTGAGAGGAAAGGAGACTGCGGGTCTCGACTGCAAAGCCTGTGGGTATACCTGTGAGGAAAATAAACAAAAACTTGTGGAAGGGTATGGATTTAAGGGGCCGCTCTGCGCCATACGGCTTGTGGATCTCGGAATTGCTATCGGGTCGATGGTGAAGGTGGCAAACGATCTCTGTGTAGATAACAGGATCATGTTCTCCATTGGCATTGGCGCGGTTAACGCCGGATTGATCGATACCGAGATAGCGTTCGGCATACCGCTTTCTGTTACAGGAAAGAATATCTATTTTGACAGAAAATGACAAAAGCTTTTTATAGGAGAGTCCTCGATAAAACAGACATGAAAAAACTCATAGTTTCGATGATACTGATAGGATTCATTGTGACAGCGGGTTGTCTCTCCGATAATGAGGAAAAAGATGGGGAAGAGCAAGATAGTGTAGTCGAACCCGGTGATGTGGTGGCTATATATTATATCGCATGGGAAAAGGAATCAGGTCTAGTTTTTGAGACAAGCATACAGAAAGATGCAAATGTAACAAAAGAAACGGAGTTTAATGGAACACAGGAGCATAAACCTATGAATGTGACGGTAAAGGCTGCCAATCCCGCTCCCGGCACTATTACGACGCTTCCCGGACTTGAAGAGGCGTTGATGGGAATGAAGTTGGGCGAAACAAAAACGGTGGAGATCCCGCCGGAAAAGGCCTACGGCCTTCCCGATGAGAGCCAGATCAAAAAGATAAACAGAGTTCAGGACGTACCGCGGTATCTCAAGGTACCTCAAACCGAGGAGGTGCCGCTCTCCAGCCTTCAGCATATGGTGAAGGGCGATATTACCGAAGGGAATACCGTGGAGCTTGTCGGCTGGTGGGATGTTGACATTCTAAGCATAAAGGATGATATGGTAACGATAAAACATCATCCTACCATGGATGCGGAGATACACGTGCGGTACGGTCCCTACAAAGTAATAGAGATCACAGAAGAAAAAATAAAGACTGAGTTCAACCTCGAAGAAGGAGAGAAACTGGAAATACCTGATTTTAAGGGTATTGTTTCAGAGATAAAGGAAGAAACAGTCTTGGTAAGACTGGTGTATCGTGTTGGAGAGGGCGTGCAGAATACTCTCCCGGAGTGTGAGCACTGTTTTAAGTTCGGAAAGGTCATTGAGGTAACAGAGGAGTATGTGAAGATAGATTTCAACTTTCCGTTAAAAGGAAAAACAGTAATTTTTAAGGTGAAACTTGTTAATATAGAAAAACCAGAGTAGATAGCATGAGTAGGAGAAGAAAGAGAAGGTATACAAGGAAAAGGCCAAAAAAAGCAAAAAAACTTGATATGAATAGGATAAAGGATTTTAAATGGCAACTAGGCCTAATATTAAAGGATCTTCCTGATTCTGTTCGAGGAAGCATAAAGGGCAGTATTTATGCCAAAGCATCCAGGGTTGGATTGAGAGAGGCGAAGGAGTATATAATGAAGAAGGAAAAAGAAGGCGTAATATCAGAAAAGATGGGAAAAAGAGTAGTGAAGCTTTTGTACAGATACTACAGATACAGAAGCTAAGATATTTTCGCTGTGAGCGTTGTTATTCTTATGTTGAGATGGTACGTTTTTGTGCCTTCCCCAAGAAATTTTGTGTATGTTTTTGATCCCCCTTGTTTAACTATGAGAAATTTATTCTCCGTCTCCACATGGTATATCTCATTGCCTATTTGTACGGTGTATGGCGGGGCTGTAGTAAAATTATGGTCTTCTATTCCTTCATTTTTTATATAGATCTCCTTTCCTCCGGAGATGACCACATTTTTAATATCTATGAGATTAATAACGGTATAAACATTGTCCCCCTCTGTCTCTGTAACTATATCAAAGTACGATTCTGTGATTGTAAAGATATTGCCGGAATAGGATTTCAGAATATTTCCGTTCCTTGTCTCATTCGCGTCTAGAACATCGTTTTTTGCCTCTAATACCATAGAAACTGTTTTTAAATCGATTTCATAGATAGTACTGGTGGCATTTGTAATGGAAAAATCATACGACTCCGGAAAGAACTCCCCCTTATCAAAGTTTGTTTTTAGTACTCTCGAGGCTCCCTTCCCCTCTTGATTTACCTCCTGAATCATCGAGTCTGCATTGATAAAAATAGTTTCTGCCGCATTGAGATTTTTTGTATCCTGTAACTCATTTATCTCCTCCTGACCCCATCTGAATGCCAGAGCGGCCGCTGTGATAACGATTGCAAAGAGGATTGCATAACTGAGTATTACGGAGACAGCTTTTTTGTTCATGGTATCACCCGTTTTCTATAATCACGGAGGTCATGGATGTATAACCGCCCGAAAGCGCCGTAATCTCTGCTTTTCCCGTCCCAGCCCCCGAGACAAGAGTAGCCGTTGCCTCGCCGGAGGTGTCAGTTGTTGTTGTGTAGGTGGCATTGGTGGACTCACTGAAGGTTCCGAGCGTTGTGATGAACTGGATAGGCATACCTGCCTCTCTGTTCCCAAAGTTATCCTTAACGACGGCGGTTATTGTAGTTGAGTTACCATCATTGGGAATAGTTTCCTTTTCCGGATACAAAAGCAGGTTCCCAACATTGTACTCAAATATTGCGGTGTATCCTGTCTCTGTTGTTATTTTATAGGTCTTACCCAGTGTTAACGATATGTTTGCAGATGCAACCTCGCCCTTTGGTAGAAAAGATGGAGCAATTGTAGCATTCAGTGCAGTTCCCTCTTCATATATCTCAATAGCATTCGTGTCCACTGTGGTGAGCCCAGTGTTTCTGAGGTATAGGATGCTGTTTGCCTCATCATAATTCTCAACCGTTATCTCTTCCTCTGTTTCTTCTCTTTTCTGTTCCATGAGCCCGGAGGTTTGCTTCTGGGACTCCTGCTGTTCATCAAGGTACCATACCCGTAAGATAGCACCCATTGTTAATGTTATTGTTATCAGGAGTACAACCGCAATTACAGGCGAGACAGTTCTTTTATTCATACTATTCATTTCTTTTTTTAGTTTTATGTTTTTCCAAGTATACGAGTGTTGTTTTTATGAGTACGATTCTTCGTTACCTACTGTATAGGAAGGTTCTGGAAAGATATACGATCGTACCCTTACGAAATCTATCTGCATCTTACCGGCATCCACAGGACCATCGTTTCCCCACATACCGAACTGTATGTATGCGTTTGGGTATGACGAAGCTGAACTTATTGTAAAACTGTCATCCGTTGATGTATTGCCATTACCACTTCCAAAATACCCCCCATCCCATCTGTTCCCGATTATCTGGGTATTTGATGAATCCATTATCTCAAAGTACATCCCATCGGACCCTACATCTAACGAGTTATCGTAAAGAGCAATCCAGTACTCTACTTTAGAGTTTTTTGGCAGAGTAAACCTCTGTGATAACTTTAATTCGTATTCTCCTGTATAATCCCCTCCTAGTACCACAGCATTATTGCTTCCGAGAGCTAAAAAGTTATTTCCGTACGGTGTTGACGTCTCATCTGCGTTCCCAGGATTAGAAACAACTTGATGCCTTTGAGCATTGGAGTTTCCGTTGCCGCTACCGCCGAAGTACGCAGTACATCCCCCAAATTTCCATTTTGATGGCTCGTTGCCCACGGTATCATTTTCAAAACTATCAAAAAAGACAAATGTTGCCGTTCCATTGGATTCAGAGGAAGCCAATGCATTTCCATAGTACATATAAACAGTAGCAGTTGAAATTTCTGGAATCGATAATATCTTTACCCATACAGTTGCCGGGTCTGCTGCGTTGTCC
>JAYEIH010000120.1:0-7078 GCA_034659995.1 Methanobacteriota archaeon | reverse complement strand
ACCCCTCTTTTTTTGTAAGACAGTAATGATCACCTACAAATCTTACTGCCGAACCTTTACTGTATCCTCTGTTTAGAAGATAGTAAAGGTCTTTTGATGTTTTCATAAGAATAATGCTATCGTAAAACCAATAACACCCAGTGAGACAAAGGGCATGGCAGGAATACCTTCCTCCGTGTAGAACTGAGTAACCAGGAGAAGACCTACCAAAGACAGACCAGCCGTTAGGAGATAGGATACAAAATTGTAGTTGTAATAAACAGAGATTATCAACAAATTCGGAAAGATAATATCTGCTGCTCCGATAGCAATGGTTTCATCGCCTATTTTTCCCTTGAAAACCTGGCTTCCCTCCCGCTTCATTACATCTTCGGCAAGAGTAATCATATGTTTTGTTTTGTAGACCGAGATAATATCGTAGACAGAGAGCAGGATCATGAGGATGGCAATAACCATTGGGGCAAGAGACGTACCGAGAAACGAGACTACCCCCACAGAGAGTATAATGGTGCAGAGGTTCAGTACGTACCACTGCCTAAACCTGTATCGAACCAAAAGAAGAGCCGAAGATATCGTGAGGGACACGTATGTTCCCACAAAAAATGTGAAAACATAGTATGCCATCACAAATAAGCCGACGTAATCCACAAAGTAGTATAAAAATTTGCTGAGATTCAGTTTTATCAGCGCGAGAACAACGCCTGAGACAAATAAGATAACGAAAAACAAATAAAAGGAGATAGACAAGTTTGAACCACCTTCTATAATAACAATGCTGTTCTTAAAAAACTTTTCTGTCACAAACAGACCAAGAAACTGCACAATAAGGAAATTAAAAACAATAAATGCCTTGTCCTTCATTCCTCCACCCTGATATCAAAATCCTCTTCCATGATCGTTACCATTTTCTCCTTCGATTGCACGATCTCTTTCTGAAGCTGATCGTTTTTTTCTTTGATCTCCTCAATTTTTTTCCTTTTACTGTCAATTTTTGAGTGCAGAGTATCTGTTTTTCTTTTTATCTTTCTTTTTTTATCTCTCCCTTTATGAGGGACAACAAAAGAGTCTATTTTTTCTCTGTACTCTGTATACTCCTTTTTTTTATTTTTCAGGTTTCCTTCCAGGATATAATTTAACAAATTAAGCGTTTTTTCCCTTTTATGTGCATTTTTTTCTATTTCTTCAATATTAGAGAGAATTTCCTTAAAAACAGCCAAATCGGGGTCATTTAAAAAGGTTTTTACAGGCGAATCTCTGTACCTTCGGATCTGATCCTTTAATTTCCTATCGCCTATAAATCGTTCCACCTTTCTCATTTCTCTTTTTAAAGGGGCTATTTTGCCATAAATTGCATTTTCTATGCGTTTAAAACGTTTTTTTAATTCTTCATCCCTGTGCATCTTTTTCTTTTCTTTTTTTATCGTCCCCTCGTTCGCTGAGAGTTTTTTCGTTTCATGTTCTATTTCTTCTTTAATATCTCCTATATCCTCTTTAATCTCTTTAATAAACGATTTATTCTTTTCTATTTCTTCTTTTCTTGAAATGTTATAGTCGATAAGGTTTTTCAGCTCTTCAAGCTTGACAAAATCAGGATCTTCCAGGAGACCCCTCAGTTTTTCTATATTTTCCGCGAAGGTTCTCAGGACCGCATTGAACTGCTTCATCTCATTTTCATACACTATCTTTAGATACCTGCCATGCATCCCTATGTACTTCTGGATCGAATCTGTAGCCTCTCTGAGGTTCGCATGCACCTTTTTAAGGGAGGTTGTATCAGTATACTCCGTATCAATTTTTTTAATGGCCATGAGAAGACTTCTGACAAACTTATCCTGGCTTGTCATCGCACTTTTATACACTTTTTTAAACACCCTCTCATCGGGTTCCATAAATTTAAGTTCCTCGAGGAAAATCCTCATTTTATGCTTACTTTCCTCTATTGTAGCTATATGCTCCTCAGAAGTCTTTAAAATCTCCTTCGTTTTTGACGCATATTTTTCTTCAATCCAGCGCTCTATTTCCGTTCTTTTCACTTTTTCCTGAGACCAAAAAAACATAGAACCCCTCAGTTATTTTTTACTGAGTAACTTATTTAAATGTTCGTAACTTAGTATGACAATATAGAACACAAGGAGGAAAAAAATTGACTATTGTAGAAGAAGCGAATCAGAAAGAATTGGTTGAACTGGTAAAAATAGAGGCTAATGTTTTTGAAAAGAAAACTGTGCCTTTATGGATTTTAGGGACTCTCTCAAAATATGGAAAAACATATGCCGTGAAGGAAAAGAAAGAAATAATTGGCTCGGCTTACTGTATGACTGAATGGGCGAAGAAAAAGACAGGACCAAATGTCTACCTAATAAGATTTTTTATAAATGAAGAGAGGAGAAATAAGGGGCACGGAACGTTTTTAATAGGCGAACTCTTGAAAAATCTCAAACAAGAAAAATTTTCGAGAGTAAAAACAAGGGTAGACCCCAAAAATATTGCTGCAATACAGGTTCTCTGCAATCATTATGGTTTTAACGGTACAGAGTTTTTGCTCAATGAAGAAGGAAAGGGAGAACATAGGCTACTTTTGAACCTGAACTTGGACAGAATGACATTCAGAAGAGGCAAAGAGAAAAAATTCTATGTCAAAAGAGGAAAAAAAGATGCACTGTCCGACAACAGGATGCTGGCGGATCCTAACGCACCGGCAGAAATAAGAAGACTCATAGAAGAGCATTATATCTGTAAAGGAGCTATAAAGTTTAAAGGGAAAAATTATCTCTATTTCACAAAAGATCTCACCTACATATAAAAACTGCAGTTTATAATTTTCATTTTGCAGTAGTGATCTTTCCGTGGTTAGGGTGTTTTTTCTGTAAAAGTAGGGGGACGCGGACCGAAAGCTTTTTATAACACTACTAATCCATCTTTTACTACAAGAATTTATGAGGTGATAAATATGGCAAAAATGAAACAACCCATGCAGGTAACGGATGAAGATTCCCAGAGATTTCTGGGGAGAGACGCACAAAGAATGAACATTTTGGCTGGTAGAATTGTTGCGGAGACCGTAAAAACGACACTTGGCCCTCGCGGAATGGATAAAATGCTTGTCGATTCCTTAGGTGATGTCGTTATTACAAATGATGGTGCAACAATACTCGGAGAGATGGATATTGCTCATCCAGCTGCGAAGATGATAGTAGAAGTTGCAAAGACGCAGGATGACGAAGTAGGAGATGGAACAACAACGGCTGTTGTTCTTGGCGGTGAACTTCTAAAAAACGCACAATCCTTATTGGATCAAAACGTGCACCCAACAATAATTACGTCAGGATACAAAGCTGCTGCTGAGAAAGCAGAGGAAATTTTAGACGAGATAGCTACAGAGGTAGGTCAGGATAATGAAGAAGTATTGATTCAGGCCGCTGAGACCGCAATGACAGGAAAAGGTGCTGAAAAGGCAAAGGACACGCTAACAATTTTAGCTGTAAATGCTGTAAAACAGATAGCAAAGGGTAAAGATAAGAAATACGTTAACATAGACGATATAAAAATTGAAAAAAAAGAAGGAGGAAGTGTGGAGGATTCTACACTTATTCAAGGTATTCTAATAGACAAGGAAAGAGTACACTCAGGAATGCCAAGAAAGCTAAAAAACGCCAAGATAGCGCTGTTGAACTCCCCGATGGAAATAGAGGAAACGGAAACAGATGCGGAGATCAGAATTACCTCACCGGATCAGATGCAGGCATTTATCGATGAGGAGGAGAAGGGCCTCAAAAAAATGGTTGACAATATCGCTTCAAGGGGCGTAAATGTCATCTTCTGTCAGAAAGGAATCGATGATCTCGTCCAGCATTACCTGGCAAAGAAAGGTATTTTTGCAATACGACGCGTGAAAAAGTCCGATATGAAAAGGATATCAAAAGCCACTGATGCAAAGATCATCACAAAAATAGAGGATCTTTCTGAAGAAGATCTGGGGTACGCGGGCCTCGTAGAGGAGAAGAAAGTAGGAAAGGATAAAATGACCTTTGTTGAAGAGTGTAAAAATCCAAAGGCAGTCTCACTTCTTCTGCGAGGAGGTACGGAACACGTTATAGACTCTGTGGAACGAGCACTGGAAGACGCCATAGGAGTCGTAGCCACAATAATAAAGGACGGCAGGATAGTGGCCGGAGGCGGTGCCGCAGAGATAGAACTCGGAAAGAGGCTCTCTGAGTATGCTGATAGTGTAGGCGGCAGAGAACAACTTGCCATAAAGGCCTTTGCTGAGGCTATGGACATAGTCCCACGAACACTCGCAGAGAACGCAGGTTTGGACCCAATAGATATTCTTGTGGACCTGCGATCCGCTCATGAGAAGAACGGTAATGACGTAGGACTTAACGTCTTCAACGGAAAGGCAGAGCATGTTATGGAGAAAGGTGTAGTGGAGCCACTGAGGATCAAATCTCAGGCCGTGAAATCATCCTCAGAAGCAGCCATGATGCTTCTGCGAATAGATGACGTAATAGCAGCAAGTGAGCTCAAAGGCGGAGGAGCACCCCCAGGTGGAATGCCTCCAGGTGGAATGCCCGGTGGAATGTAAAAAACAAATTTTAATTTTTTTTTCTTTTTATAGGTGAAAAAATGGAAGATAAATTCAAAAAGGGAACTACCACCGTTGCGATCACATGCGACGGTGGCGTAGTGCTGGCCACAGATAAACGAGCATCCGCAGGGTATCTAATAGCTCATAAAAATGCTCAGAAACTCTATAAAATAACAGATACGTTAGGAGCCACCTGTGCAGGGCAGGTTGGAGATATCCAGAATCTTGTAGGACTTCTAAAGGCAGAAGCCAATTTGTATGAGATGAAAAATGGAGAAAAAATTTCAACGGGTGCACTGGCAAAATTAACATCTAACATACTCCACGGTCAACGATACTACCCACTCATTGCATGGTTAATCATTGGGGGTTACGGCTCTGAAGCAGAGGCATACTCCGTAGACCCTGTAGGGGGCGTCAATAAAGACAGTATGATCTCAACAGGTTCAGGATCAACTATAGCATACGGCCTTCTGGAAGATAGATTTGAAGAAAATATGCCTGTAGAGAAGGGAATAGAACTGAGTGTTAGAGCTATAAATGCAGCCATCCAGAGAGATCTTGCTACAGGAGACGGAATAGCCGTTGCAATAATTAATAAGGCGGGATATAAAGAATTAACAAAGAAAAGGATAGAAAAAGTGATAAAGAAGGTGAAGAAAGAATGATGCCTAAAGGAATGGGATATGATAGAGCTATCACAGTATTCAGCCCAGATGGAAGTTTATATCAGGTTTCTTATGCAAGTGAGGCTGTAAAAAAGGGTGCGACAGCTCTTGGTATACTGCACGAGGAGGGAATAGTTTTGGCAGTGGACAAAAGAATACCATCAAAACTCGTGGAACCAGACTCATTTGAAAAGATATTCAAGATAGACCAGCATATAGGTGCAGCAACCTCGGGAATTATCAGCGATGCAAGAGTACTCATAGACAGAGCACGCTTGGAGGCCCAGATAAATAAACTCTCCTATGCTGAACCGATCTCCACCTCAACTCTGGCAAAAAAAATAGGCGATCTCAAACAACAGTATACGCAGTACGGCGGGCTCCGTCCATTCGGTGTTTCACTTTTGATAGCGGGTATCGATAAGGAACCGGAACTCTTTGTCACCGAACCGTCTGGTGCATATCTTGCTTGGAAAGCAACGGTCATCGGTGAAGGCAAGGATACAGCCATGAATGTCTTTGAGGAAAAGTACAGAGACGATCTGACAACAGAAGAGGCAACAATGCTTGCACTGAAAGCCCTGAAAACAACGATAGAAGGAGAAATGGATAAAAGCACTATTGAGATGGCCCTACTTAGCAAAGAAACAAAAGAGTTCGAGAAACTTACAGGAAAAGAAGTAGAAAAGTATATTGCGAAGTTAAAGTAATCTCCTCACGTCAGTGGTATCTACCTCACTGACGTCTTTTATATCCTTAATTTCTTTTTCTATATTCTCAACTCCTCCTTCTTTGTCATTAAGAAGGACGAAGGCATTGAGCGCTACGATCCCAAAAGCTATGGGTTCTTCCTCTATTTTATGGATTTTCATATTTTGAGGAACACCATTTTCTATACTTTTTTTTAACGCTTCCTTGTCCAGTTCCGGTGATTCCGGCATAACTCTTAGTATGGCAACGGTGTTATACTCTGTCATTGCAATCACGGCCCCTCAAATCCGCATTCACACTTGTAGGGGTTTGCCAGGACTCTGCATTTTTCACATCTCGCAATAATCCTATCGCAGTTGGGACATGGAAACTCAACGCTTTTTTCATCTGATGTTATCTCTCTTCCACATGATGTACATTTCATTTGATCACCTATCTTTTAACAAACTTTTTCTCAATCTTTACTTTATAAGTCTTTCCGTACTTCAATCTGGATATAATCTCTTTATGTTCCAGATCCTGAATAAGCTTAGTAACCTTGGGTCGTGAAAAACCTGTTTTTTCCGGGAGATCCTGCTGTTTTAACTCTCCATCCTCCTCCTTCATTGCATCGACTATCTTTCTTTCAGCCTCTGTGAGAACAAAGAGAGGAACCTCAATACTTACTGTTCGCCTATACATGCTATACATCAGAAAGACCAGTGCACCGCCGATAAGTATGCCCAGAAAAATAGATAGGTAATCGAAAGCAATATTCCTTCCTATCCGAGGTAGCTCACTCACCTCAATATCAGTGCCAATATATTTTTTTTCGCCGGGAAGCTCGGAAACATCAGGGATACCCGGCCCTATAAGATATATGTTTTCAGGTCCCAATCGTTCTACCGCTCTCTTTGTGGCCTCAGGAACTTTATTTTCATCCACAAGAAGTATCGGAGCCTTCAGCTTATATGAACTGCTCAGGGCGATTAAGAAGCTTTCAGGGACATTGCCGTTGATAATAACCACATTTTTAGAGGACCCCCAGAGATGAATGGCCACATTTGCAGCGGTCTCGTCCCTGTCCGTTCCCCATTCCCTGTCTACGTCATACCCCATATTTCGTATCTCA
>JAYEIH010000119.1:0-7133 GCA_034659995.1 Methanobacteriota archaeon | reverse complement strand
GAGGTAAATAAAGGAAAAAGAAAGAAAAACAGTAGAAAAATAGGATAAATCTGGACTGAAAAAAGAGGTCAATCAGAAATAGAATTGAATCTGCTTAGATTGAACGAAAAATGGAACTTAATCAAAATTCTCTACAAAATATCCGCCAACATATGGGGTTAAGACTCTTGTAAGAGCAAATGTGGCAGTGAGAATACCTATTTCAAACTTTGTAGCTCCAAAACTATCTGCATATATAGGGAGAAAAGGTATAATCAGTCCGAACCCTAACATGCTGACGAAGACTGCAAAGAGCAGCTCTGCTAAATTTTTATACTCCTTGAGGATCCTGTAGTTTTCACTGATAAATCTCATCATTGTATGGATGCACATACATACTTATAAAGCTTCCCGTCAAGAAAAGACTCATTCTATATGCATGAGAACCTTTTTAAAACATGGCATCATAATGCATGTATGAACAATACGGTGCGTGATGCCCGCCAATTTTGATTGCTCCAAAAAGGAGGTGCTTTTGTGCTTAGTTTACATGAAAAAAGAGTTCTTTTAGCGTTAGAGAATAACAAAGAAGAAACCATAAAAAAAATATCGGAAAAGACAGAGATGGATGAGGTTGCCATAATGCGAGCTTCACTCTGGCTCTCTTCTAAAAAGATGGTAGAAATCAAAGAAGAAATAGAAAAAACAGCTACTATAACAGAAGAAGGAAAAGAACTTTCAAAAAGACTTCCGGAAAGAAAGATACTGGAAAATGCAGGGGGGGGCATATTCCTTGAGGAGCTGGATCTGAAGAGTGGAACTGTTCTTGGATGGCTTAGAAAGCGGGGTTGGGCCAAAATCAGGAAAAAAAACGGAAAAAATTACCTCGAAATTACTGAAAAAGGAAAAAATTTCCTTGACAAAAAAACAGAAGACGAAAAAATACTAAAAATAATGAGGAAGAAAAGGGTGCCTCTTCAGGAAATTTCAAAGGAGACCCTAAGAATCTTAAAATCCAGAAAGGCAATAAAAATAAAGGAAAAAAGAAAAAGAAGCCTTATACTAACAGAAAGAGGTATAAAAAGGATAAAAGAGGGTATAACACTTAAAAAAGAGTTATCACAGCTTACCCCTGAAATTATTACAAAAAAATCATGGGGGGATGTAGATTTCAAAAGATTTAATATAAAAACAGATGTGAGAACCATTTATCCCGGAAAAAAGCATTTTGTCAATCAGGCGCTGGAGTACGTACGAAGCATCTGGATAGAGATGGGATTCAAGGAGATGACTGGGCCGATAGTCGATACACAGTTCTGGGTCTTTGACGCACTGTTCCAACCGCAGGATCATCCTGCGCGGGATATGCAGGACACCTTCTTTTTAAAGGACCCTGAGGAAGCGCCTCTCCCATCAAAAGATCTGGTGGAACGGGTAAAAAAAATGCATGAAGACGGAATAACAGAGGGCTGGGGCTATACATGGGATGAAAGAATAGCAAAGAAGCTCATTCTACGGACGCACACAACAAGTCTCTCCGCACGGACGCTGGCAGGGCTGGATAAAGGAGATATACCTGCAAAGTTCTTCTCGGTGGGGAAGGTATTCAGGAACGAAACCCTGGACTGGAATCATCTGGCGGAGTTCTATCAAACGGACGGTATCGTGATAGATAAGACTGCCACTTTCCGACAGCTTCTGGGCTACTTAAAACGGTATCTCGTAAAGATGGGGTTCAGTAAGTTCAGGTTTAGACCCGCATACTTCCCGTATACAGAACCGAGTGTTGAAGCAGAGGTATTCCATCCAAAGAAGAAGGAGTGGGTGGAGCTGTTCGGTGCAGGCATCTTTAGACCGGAGGTTGTTGTTCCGCTTCTTGGGGAAGATATTCCTGTGCTTGCATGGGGGCCCGGCCCGGGCAGAATTATACGAGAGTACTGGGATATCGTTGATCTCAGAGACCTTTACAAAAATGACCTGAAACAGCTGCGAGAACTAAAATTATTTTTAAGAGGATGATAGAATGCCGACAATAGCAATGGATAAAAGGGACCTTCTTGAGCTTCTCGGAAGAACAATCGATGACGAAACTCTCAAAAAAAATATACCTATGATGGGAACAGAGCTGGAGAGTTTTGATGATGAGATAACCGTGGAGGTATTTCCCGACAGGCCGGATATGCTCTCTGTTGAGGGGTTCGCTCTGGCACTCCGAAGTTTCCTGGGTATAAAAACAGGAATGTACAAGTTCAAGCTCTATGATGGAGGATATAGGGCTTCAATAGATAAAAAGGTAAAAAAAATAAGGCCCGATGCAGTTTGCGCTGTAATAACGGGTGTACAGCTGACCGATGCCGCGATTCAATCATTGATGCAGGTACAGGAAAAACTCCATCTCACACATGGAAGAAACAGAAAAAGAGTGGCTATCGGGGTCCATGATCTGGATAAAATAGAGTTTCCCCTCATATACACTACAAAATCAAAAGACTATAGCTTTGTACCGCTGGAACGTTCAAAAGAGATGAGCATGGAGGAGATACTCGAGAAACATGAGAAGGGTATTGCGTACAAACACCTTCTCGAGGAGTATGAGGAGTACCCTCTCTGGATAGATGCAAGGGAACAGGTCTTATCGATGCCTCCGATAATAAACTCCGAACATACAAGGGTGACAGAAAAAACAACAGATCTTTTTCTGGATGTTACAGGATACGGACTAAAACACCTTGAACATGCATTAAACATACTCACAATGAGTCTTTCATTAAGAAACGGGAGAATTTATTCAGTTGATGTAAACGACGCGGATAAAAAGTACAGATACCCCAATACAGTGCCAAAAAAGATGGAAATAGATGTGGAATATACAAACAAACTTCTTGGTACTGCCCTGAGATTCAATGACATTTCAAAGCTTCTAAAAAAAATGGGGTATGGTATAGAAAATAAAACGGCACTGGCCCCGCCATACAGAGCGGATATACTGCATAAGGTGGATATTGTGGAGGATGTTGCCATAGCCTTTGGATTCAACGAGTTCAAACCCGAGATACCAGATATATCAACAATAGGAGAGGAAAACCCCTTTAAGAAATTTATAAGGATTGTAAGAGATCTGATAACAGGATTCAAACTGATGGAACTAAAAAATTATACCCTCACTAACAAGGAGGACCTATTTACAAAGATGAACTGGAAAAAAGAAAGAGTGGTGGAGATGCAAAATGCACTGACCACAGAGTACAATGTTCTGAGAAACTCCTTAGTTCCCGGTCTACTGCATGTGTACTCCACAAACACCCATTATGAGTACCCACAGAACGTATTTGAGATCGGGGCGGTCTTCAGAGTTGAAAATAGCACTGTAAAGGAAGAGACAAATCTTGCCGTTGGTATTTGCTATGAACGAGCTAACTTTACTGAGTGCAAGGAAATTTTGAGCTCATTTTTCAAAAACATAGGTATAACGTATGGGTTGGAAGAAGGAGAACGAAGATGTTTCATCAGTGGGAGATCCGGAAATATTCTCGTGAATAGCGAGAATATCGGATCCATAGGAGAGATTCATCCTGAAGTGCTCTCAAACTGGGGTATCGGGATGCCAGTGGCGGTTTTTGAGGTAAATCTGGACAGGATTTATGAGAAGGTATAAGTGAGTAACAGGATCCCGAGACAACTCGTGGTGCATGAAGGAGAACATTCCACGCCTTATTGAAGGCTTCGATTACCCGCTCCATTCGGCCCGATTAACCCGTACACTCCCTCATCCATGGTGAAGTTGATGCCTTTCAGAGCTTCTATATTTCTGAATGATTTCGTTAAATTTTCAACTTCCACCAACATAGCCTTATCTTCACAGGGCTGTTTAAAAACGTTTGGATCATTCTCTCTCGTATGAAGGCGTCAACTCGAAAAATCGTAAGGTATTTAAAGGACGTTCTGTTTGAATATATAAGAGTGATATGGACGATGAGATGAATCACGGGCAGATCGCACTCTCACTGCGAAGAAGTAAGGTACGTCGGAAAGTCCTGGAGCACCTTGTGGAGATATACCCTCAGAAATCATACCCAGCAGAAATCGCGAGGAAGACAAATCTCCGAAGAAATGATGTGCATGGGGCATTGAACGGCTCAAGAGGGCGATATAGAAGGGGAAGCAGTTTAGTATACCTTGATCTTGTTGAAAAAGAAGAACATAGTAACACATGCATGTACAAATCCACAGAGGAAGGAAAGAAAACATGGCATTCATCTACAATCTGAAGGCCTACCTACATACATACCTACACGCATACCTACACACAAAGCTTTTATACCCATACAAAAAAGTGATAATATCGCGATAAAAACTGAGATACGTATCAATGAGGTGCAAAACCGACACAGATCAAGCTGTGTCGTGACTACACAACTCCGTTGTGTAGGTTAAAACCAAAATAAAATAAACTAAATGAGGTGGAAAAAATAGATAAAAGAAGGAAAATAGGAAGTATACTCGTTGCCGCAGTGATGCTTGCGGCAACGTTGGGGACTGTAAGTGCAGAAAATCAAAAGACATACGCAAGAAACCCATCAATTCAGAACTCGAAGTACTACATGCTCGAGTTCAGCATTGAATCCAACGCAGAGAAAGCGTTTTTGATACTGGATGGAGAAGAACAGAAGATGCACAGAGAGGGAGAAAACTACGTCTGCCGAACATCGTTCGGAGATGGAGACCACGAGTACTACTTTTTGCTGGACAAAACGAGATTTCCAAAAAGGGGATCGTACAGAATCACAGAGGTAGAAAGAAGGTGGATACTGCTGAGCTCTCTGGTGGGCTATCTTACGTGGAAGCCGGTGGGTGAACAGAGATTAGGAAACAAAGAAATACTAACAAAAGACCAAGAACTCTATCAAACATGGATCATTAAATCGGAAGCAGCCGCATCTATCAGCGGCCTCACAAAGCGAATGGCAGTGACTTCTCCAGAAGCTCCTCAGAACTTCGACGTGTCCCAAGTTATGAGGTCTCTGAAGATTACTGATCTCGGAAAGGGAAGAACATTTGAGATAAACATAGGAAAAAACCTACTCGATCTTTCGCAGAGTGCATATGCCTTTGCTTTAGAGTCAGCTAAGCGTGCAGAGACTCTGTCAGCAAAATGCAGTCATGATACAAGTGAAAAAATCACTGCCCACGATATAAAAGAACTAGCGAGGAAGTTTGGTTACAAAGCGGAGTCTGCCCTGAAACAGGAAGAGACAGAGGGATACTCAGTGATAGAATTGTATACCTCGGCCCACATAAGCCCCCACACGGAGAACTGGTACAACGGACGTGAATACTCCTTGCAAATCGATGCATTCTGGGGCCATCCTTCTGTGTGGTGGGCACCGGATTCATGGGTCATGGATTATGACATCAATATACATGCCGCCGTACAGCCGGGGTACGATGTTGACCAGCTGACAGTTCAGTCGGCAACTGTTGCAGGAGAACCCGTCTTTGTAGCCAAGACTGCAGGAGGAAACAATGTATCTCAGGCCTACGATCATAGACACGCACGCCACATTAATCCCTACAAAAATTTCCTCACGACAGTCAATGTCTCAGCAAGGTTCAAGGACTACCAGGAACTACCCCCAGACGACAACTACGCTATAAATTTGGAGATTCTCTTTGAGATGGGATACTAAAATAACTCCATTTTTTATTTTTTAAATAATATGAAGACCGTTCGGGTAATATCATGAGATCCACTAAAAGAACGACGATAACCATTACAGTCATATGCTTAGTAGGACTGCTCTCTTTCCATCTGCACGCAGAACCCTGTAACGAGTGGCCGATGCTGTACAACAACCCACAGCACACCAACTATACAGAGTGCAAGCTCCCATCAGAAATGGAAGTGCTGTGGAGTCGTAGAACGGGAGGTGTAATACGCTCTTCGCCAATCATCGCAGACAACAAGCTCTATATTGTGCTGGGTGACCATAACCTCTACTGTCTCAATGCAGAGACAGGAGAGAAACGATGGGAGTACGAGATAGGTGGTGAACTAAGCTCCCTTTTTCTAGGTGAATCGAGCTCCTTTTTTCTAGGAAAACTAAGCCCTTCCCCCTGTGTTATCAACGGAAAGGTGTATGTAGGATCTTTAAATGGAAATATCTACTGTATAGACGCAGAGACGGGAAAAAAGAGATGGAGGTACCAAACGGGAGGTGTGGTACAATCTTCTCCTATCGTAGTAGATAGCAAGCTCTATATCGGATCGGCAGACCATCACCTCTACTGTCTCAATGCAGAGACAGGAGAGAAACTATGGAGGTATGAAACAGATAACGCTGTGTACTCCTCTCCGTCCTTTTATAACAACAGAGTCTATGTAGCATCGGGATCTCTTTATTGTCTCGATGCATTTACGGGAGAAGAACTGTGGAGACGAAG
The DNA here is from genome assembly GCA_034659995.1 of Methanobacteriota archaeon. Lineage (GTDB taxonomy): Archaea > Methanobacteriota_B > Thermococci > Methanofastidiosales > B48-G16 > JAYEIH01. The sequence continues at coordinate 713 of JAYEIH010000119.1, read as the reverse complement.
AATGGAAACAACAGATGATCCTATTCTCATTAGTGGGGGAAAACTCTATGCTGCAGGATATACAACAGAGGGGAACATTTACGGTGGTATTTACTGCCTGGACACTAAGACAGGCAAGACGATATGGAAAAATACAGATATAAAAGTTCCCAACTCTCTGTCATTTGGTAACGAAAGACTATACCTCAATATCTGGATGGATAAGGCGAGCAGTATCTACTGTCTCGATGCTGGCACGGGGAAGGTGTTATGGAGATACACGGAGAGAGGAGATGCAACATTCTTTTCTCTCGTCGTTGCAAATGATAAACTGTATATACGGGTCACCCCTTCCTATCTCTACTGCATAGACGCAGAGACAGGAGAGAAACGATGGGAGTATAAAGAAGATCTTCTCGTATGGCATACCCCACTGGCTATTGCCAACGGAAAAATCTACGCTGCTTCATCCAACATTTATTGTATCGGTCCCAGAGATGACTCTGTCCCCCTGTACCTTGGAGTACTCATTCTTGCATTCTCTCTTGTGGGAGTGCTTTTATGGAAAAAGGGGGAGACACTCAAGAAATTGAATGTGACCTACAAACTAATGATGCTGATAGGAATTTTTAGTTTGTCACCAGTCGCTCTCCTTTGGTTTCAGGAGGCAGTTTCGTTCACAGAGTGGTTTACCTTTTTTACTATTCTTTATTGCTGTCTCATTGCAATTTCTT
>JAYEIH010000118.1:0-7333 GCA_034659995.1 Methanobacteriota archaeon | reverse complement strand
ACCCTGTCTATTTGGGTACAACGATGACATAGAAGGATACCCATACGATCCGGAGAAAGCAAAGCAGCTTTTGGCAGATGCAGGCTACGACGAAGGTGAGCTGAAGGTGACGCTGTGGCATATGGGTGACACCTCACGACCTTACTTCCCTGTGCCTACAGAGATAGCCGAGGCAATACAGGCCGATCTTGGAAAGGTAGGAATTGATGTCGAGCTCTTTACAGAGGACTGGGGTGCGTATCTGGCGGATGCCAGTGATGGTAAGGCACCGATGATTATGCTCGGCTGGTCGGGTGACAACGGTGATCCCGATAACTTCCTGAATGTTCTGTTCTCTCAGCGTGTCTGTACAGTGGGATCTTCCGGAAACTACGGATTCCTGAAGAACCAAGAGGTCCAGGATCTCTTGAATGAGGCTCTTGAGACGTTTGATCAGAGTAAAAGGGCTGAACTGTATAAAGAAGCGAACAAACTTATTGTTGAGGACTGTGCATTCGTTTTCATTGCACACGCAGACCAGAACATCGGCTTCAACAACAAGGTAAAAGACTATACTATCCACCCAACAAGCAGAAAATTCTTCTACCCTGTCTGGATAGAAGGCTAAATTTTTCTTTTTTTTCTTTTTTGAGGCGAAATACATGAAGGAATATATCTTAAAAAGACTGGCGTTGCTTGTCATAGTGTTATTTGGTGTATCTATTATTACATTCGGGCTGGTCCGTTTAGCACCCGGAGATCCAGCTATAAACTTGGCCGGACAGCATGCAACTGCCGAAGGACTCGAAGAAATACGAGAAAAGTATCATCTTAACGATCCATTTTATACTCAGTATTATATATGGCTCAAAATGGCTCTACGTGGAGATCTTGGGAGGTCGATAGAGTCCCGTGAGCATGTTGCAACTGAAATTAAGGTAAGACTCCCCATGACATTGGAGTTATCACTTGTCGCAATGACCATTGCAATCATAGTTGGAATTATCGCAGGCGTTATATCCGCCGTTCACCAGTATTCCATAGCGGATTACAGCGTAATGTTTGGAGCGCTTTTCGGAGTTTCAATGCCTGTATTCTGGCTGGGTCTCATGCTGCTTTATATTTTTGGTGTGCACTTTGATGTGCTGCCCGTAGGGGGGAGAATGTCAGTGGATATTGAGCTCCATAAGATAACAGGGCTGTATGTACTTGACAGCATTCTTACACTTAACTGGGCAGCATTTGTTGATAGCGTAAAGCATCTTATCCTCCCAGCTGTGGCACTGGCCACTATACCCTTGGCCACCATAGCACGAATGACGAGATCGTCCATGCTTGAAGTTCTGAGACAGGATTATATTAGAACGGAGAGGGCAAAGGGTCTTTCCGAAAGAATGGTTATCTACAAGCATGCCATAAGGAACGCACTGATTCCTGTGGTGACGGTAATAGGTATGAATGTCGGCGTACTCATGGGCGGCGCTGTTCTTACAGAGACGATATTTACCCTCCCCGGACTTGGTAAGTACATAGCACGTGCAATACTGGCGTACGACTATCCTGTGGTCCAGGGTTTCACACTGTTTTTTGCCGCGGCGTTTGTACTCGTCAATCTTGCTACTGATATTGTATATATGTATATTGATCCTAGACTCAGGGAGAAGTGATTCTTATGGCTGAAAATAAAGAAATTAAACGTAGAACACGGTTTCAGGAAGTTGTGAGACAGTTAAGGAAAAATAAGACAGCTATGGTAGGACTGGTCATGATGGTTGTAATATCTATCCTCTGTATAGGAGCGCCTCTATTTGCGCCCCATGATCCGGACGATTCCGATCTTGATCGGGGTCTAAAGCCTGGATTCTGGTCGGATGACGGACCGTCAGGCTATTACCTGGGCACCGATTATTTGGGCAGAGATATCCTTTCAAGGATTTTTTACGGCGGCAGGATAACACTCAAGGTTGGGGTTCTCGCACTTGGATTTGCACTCATCTTTGGAACATTTCTGGGTCTTACGGCAGGATACTTTGGAGGATGGACTGATATGCTCTTGATGAGGGTAGTGGATGTCCTCTTTGCCTTTCCCGCACTGCTGCTTGCGCTGGTAATAGCAGGCACATTAGCAGGGAATACCTTCCACATTTTTGGCCTTGCTCTGCAGCCTAGCAGAATAGCTTGGGCTATGATAGCTATAGGTGTAGTTTACACCCCCAGAATGGCGCGAGTTGTGAGGGGAGGAGTACTTGCTGTGAAGGAAGCAGAGTACATAGAGGCAGAGCATGCTATAGGTTCCTCAACACTGAGAATAGTCTTTAAACACGTACTTCCTAACGCCCTTGCCCCGATAATCGTGTTTTCAACATTGATGCTGGCAACGGCAATTCTCGATGCTGCTGCTCTTGGATTTCTGGGTGTAGGTGCACAGGCGCCCTCTCCCGAGTGGGGGCTATCACTTTCCATTGCGAGAAAGTATCTCGTACTCGGAGCGTGGTGGGCAGCGACCTTCCCTGGCATAGCCATACTGCTCTCCGTTATATCGTTGAACATGCTCGGTGATGGGCTGAGAGATGCGCTCGATCCAAGGTTAAAAGGAGGTGCAAAACTATGAGCAAAAGATTACTTGAGATTTCAGACCTTAAAACTCAGTTTTTTACGGATGACGGCGTAGTAAAGGCCGTAGACGGGGTGAGTTTTTCCGTTGATAAAGGAGAAACCTTTGGTCTTGTCGGTGAATCAGGGTGCGGTAAATCAGTGACGGCGTTATCAACGATACAGTTGATTCCTCATCCCCCTGGAAAAATTGTAAATGGAGAAGTGCTGCTGGAGGGAGAAGACCTGTTGAAAAAACAAGAGAAAGAGATGCAGAAGATCCGAGGAGACAAAATATCGATGATATTTCAGGAGCCGATGACCTCACTGGATCCTGTGTTTACCATTGGCTATGAGTTGATTGAGGCTATACAGCTACATCAGGATCTGGAAAAGGAAGCGGCACGAAAAAAGGCTGTCGAGATGCTGTATATTGTAGGCATACCAGAACCTGAGAAACGGATGAATGAGTACCCTCACCAGCTCTCAGGTGGAATGAGGCAGCGTGCAATGATCGCCATGTCGCTTTCCTGCAACCCGCAGCTCTTGATAGCAGATGAACCGACCACTGCACTGGATGTAACCATACAGGCCCAGATACTGCGGCTGATAGATCAGTTGAAAGAAGAGTTTAGAGCCGCAGTGTTCTTTATAACACACGATCTTGGGGTAGTGGCAGAGACATGCCAAAATGTGGCCGTTATGTATGCCGGAAAAATTGTGGAGTATGCCGATGTGGAGACGATCTTTGAAAAGCCGCTCCACCCCTATACTATGGGCTTAATGAAATCTATTCCCCGGCTTGATCTTGATGTTGACAGGCTTCAGACAATTAAAGGAGCTGTACCGGACCTTATAGCCCCACCTTCAGGATGTAAATTCCATCCGCGATGTCCGTATGCAATGGACATATGCAAAGAGGAGGAACCCCCTCTGACCAAAAGGGAGAAGAATCATTATGCTCGATGCCATCTGGAGGAGATACCATGACGGCAATGCTTGAGATTAATGGACTAAAAAAATACTTTGAAGTAGGCGGAGGATTTTTTGAGAAGCCTGACATAGTTAAAGCTGTAGATGATGTCTCGTTTACCATAGAGGAAGGAGAAGTTCTCGGACTTGTTGGCGAGAGTGGATGTGGCAAAACCACATGTGGCAAAACTATTTTAAAGCTGTATGATCCCAACGCCGGAGAGATAACCTTTAAAGGTAATGATATAACAGGGTTATCCCGGGGTGAGATGAGGAAGTACAGGAGAGAGATGAGTATAATTTACCAGGATCCTTTTGGTTCACTGGATCCAAGGATGACCGTTGGCGGAATAATTGCAGAGCCAATGGAGGTTCATAACCTATACTCGACCAAGGAAGGAAGAGAAGCAAGGGTACTTGAGATTATGGAGCTGGTAGGACTCACGGATGAGCAGATGAACAGATACCCCCACGAGTTTTCTGGTGGTCAGAGGCAGAGAATTGGCATTGCCCGAGCATTAGCTGTTGACGCAGATTTCATTGTTGCTGACGAGCCGGTATCTGCGCTGGATGTTTCTATACAATCACAGATTTTGAATCTTCTGCAGGACCTCAGGAAGGATCTTGGGCTTACCTATCTCTTTATAGCACATGATCTCAGCGTAATAAAGCATATCTGCGATAGGGTGGCTGTGATGTACCTTGGAAAGGTTGTGGAAATGGCACCAAAAGATGAGCTTTTTAGCGATCCTCTCCATCCGTACACAGAGGCGTTATTCTCCGCGGTACCGGTGGCAAATCCAAGGGCAAAAAAAGAGGAAATAATTCTGAGAGGGGATGTGCCGAGTCCGATTAATCCGCCTTCGGGATGCAGATTCCATGGGCGATGTTTCAAAAAGAAGGGCGATATCTGCAGTACTCGTGAGCCCGAGTTCAAAGAGGTGAAAAAAGATCATTATGTGGCATGTCATCTCTTTTAAACTATCGTATACCTGTTTATCGTAGGTTCAAATATGTCTCCTTCGATGAGGAGCTCTCTTACCACAGATTCTATCTCCTCATCAGGGAACTCGGTGATCTCTGAGACTAGAACATCCAACTCCACGCCCTTGCCCTCATCAAGCCTTTCGATGACAGTGAGGATCTCATCTTTTATTGTCGTTGTATCTATCTCTTCTTCTTTTTCGGTATATTCCATTTTGTACAGGGCATCTATTATCTCGATATCTATTTCCTCTGCTTCTGCTCTTTCTTTTGCATTTTTTAAGTTTTTTTCTTCAGATTTTATCTTTTGGGCTTTTTTTAACTCTACTTCTATATTTTTATTCTCTTTTAAGAGTTCAAGCCTGTGCAATATCCAAAAATTTGGAGATACTACGGCAGCCGCCTCTGCATTCAGTTGATTTCTATTTTTCCACTCACTTACCTTTCCTACTATCTGGAGCATATCCCCTTGTGAGATGTTCTTTAGCAAAACTGTATTTTCCCTGAAAAAATAGGCCTGAATTGTTTCTGTCGTATCGTCTATGAGCATTCTTCCGTAACTTTCGTCATCGGAGATAAAGGGCTCTTTTAGAACTGACGCAACTACCTTAGCCCTGTACATTTTCTTATAGTTTTTCGTTATCATGTAGTTGGGTGCAAAATCACCTTCGCCTTTAAAACAATGTCCGGTTACTATCTCTTTTAGGTTTGTTTTTGTTGAAGGCATTCTTTTTTTCATTGTGTCCCCTCCAGAACTTTCGTTTTTTGATATAACGAAACATTAAACCCCGAAAAATCCTGAATTAGCTCGGCGTCTATGCATAAATTTAGGGTACTGTCTTTAGAAACCATTCCGACAACTCGCACAAGGGTTCCGATCTCAAAAAAAGCGTCCGTGTATACCTCTATCTCACCTGTTCCGTCATCGACGGTCAATGAGTATTTTGTGGTGTTTTTTCTCACCACCGTGCCGATAATGCTTATCCTTCTATCTTCCTCATCTATCTCGGATATATCCTTTTCCACGCTGCGATATCTCATTTAAGACCCTCCAACACATTATATGCCTCCCCAAGTATATCAAATTTTTTCAATGCGTACACTCTAAACTCCAACCCAAGGAACTCATTTTCTTCTACCTTTCCACTTACCACTATCTCTTTACCCAGAAGCGAGTGGTAATTCTCAAAAATAAAGTCTTCTTCCGCTTTTTTCGGTGAATGTCTTTCCTTTACAAACTCTTTTAGCGATAAGTAAAGTTCTTCTCCTTTCTTTCCCAGAAGTTCCTCTGCCATATCTCTGAACAGTATACATTTTATGTATCCTGTGGAATCATCGATACCGATCTCGCATATTGGTATGTATATGCTCTCCACATACCTTTCACAGGATTTGCAGTATCTCTTGCCCTTATTTAGCTCCACTTTCTTAAAGCACTCGGGACATCCTTCATAGATTCTCAGTCTGTAGAGCCTTACGATAGTCCCCCTGGTCTCTGTGTACGTGTCTCCTTTTTTCAGCTCATCTATACTCCTTTTTGAGGATTTCTTTTCCTTTACAGTTACAGTTTTGCCCTCTGGATTGACTATTATTTTTCCCTTGCATCCCAGGGAAAGTTCAGGATTTTTAATTCCCTTTTTTGAAATAGCATTTGCTATGTCTATAACGTTTCCCTTCCGGATCGTTGAAAGATACTCACACTGCTCATTCCACAAGCTCAGTCTTGTTTTTCCCGTTTCGTCTCCTATTAAAACGTTCGCCACTTTTTTGTCGTCATCCAGCTCCTTTACGGGATACACGGCCAAAACTTTTACTGTGAGATTCACGTTTTTTAATCCATCCGTAATATTGCTTATTTTAAGTTCTTCAGTCTCATTTTCTAATTCTATTCCATACTCGCTGGCAATTATAGAGAGAATCCCCTCCTTTGTTAGAAGTCCTTCCACTTCTTTTTTTTTCTCTTCTATTTTTTTCGCTATCTCTTCTTTAGTAAGCCCCACACTAATCAGCTTTTTAACAATTTCAGATTCCATTGCAATCCCTATGTTGTTTATCTCTTTGTATATAAAAACCTATCTTCTTTATCGATCCTCCGAAAAGTTAATAATGGGGTTAGTCTATAGTATATAAAAAGGAGTGATTTTATGGAACCAAAGGAAGTTATAAATATACTGAAAGAATTTGGTTTAGGGGAGTATGAGGCCAAATCTTACCTAGCACTTCTTGAACGAGGTAAGGTTTCGGCAAGAATTGTAAGCGAGGTTACACGAATTCCATATACTAAGATATATCAGGTACTCCAGAACCTGGAGAGATATGGGTTTGTTGTCTCGATCTCTGGAAAGCCGAGAAAACACGTGGCTACCTCCCCCAAAGAAGCTATAAAAAAGAGAATGATGCAGATAGACGCAAAATATCAGGAAGAAAACAGAAGAAGAAAGATTTTAGGAAAAAAGGTTACCGATGAACTGAGCCCTCTATTTAAAAGCAACATCGATGAAGAGATGACGAGAATGGGTACACGGACGATAATTGGGAGTGTAAACGTTGCTGCCTATATCAAAACAGTGATTCTTGACTCGATGAAACTTAGGTGTACGGTCTCTAAGATGGATTCTTTTATAGGTGCCTACGAAAAAGAACTGGAAGAAACAGATGCCGAGATCATACTGAGATCTCCCGATGCTCATCCGACTGAAGGTATGTCTGTATTTTTGTATTCGGATTACGAAGGATCCGATATAATTATTAAGGACAGGGACGTGGCAGTCTATACGTACTTTGTGGCTTCTGGAGGCACCTACAC
>JAYEIH010000117.1:0-7365 GCA_034659995.1 Methanobacteriota archaeon | reverse complement strand
AAAACGGAGACACCTTTTTTCAGAAGTTTCTCAACAAACTCCAAAGAATCCATAGGAACCTTTGGGAAGATATAAAATGTTCCCTCAGGAGAAACAAAATCGAATCTATCCCGTAAGGCTCTTTCTGAAAAAAACAGTACCCTACTTCTCCGATGAAACCGTGGGAGGGGTCCAATCCAAGGTAAGGATATACAACACGGACCATAGCACTCTTGCCAGTATCCAGGACGATGAGTTTGCCTCTTTCAGTACCATCATCCAGAAGGGAAGAGACTATATACGGGGGGCAGCTGCTCTGGGGGGAAATGGGCAGTTGAACAGGAAAAAGGCACTTAATAGTGTAGCAGGGTGGAATGAAGATAGTATTACAGAGGATCTGGAACTGACGGTGCGTCTTTACCTTGCGGGATGGTCAATCCGCTACTGCGATACTACGTTTATACGACAGGAAGGCGTTACAGGACTGAGAGCACTCTTCCGTCAGAGAACTCGATGGGCTGCAGGTCATATAGAAACATTTCTGGAGAACGGATGGGATGTACTGAGATCAGATATGCCGTTTAACAGAAAGTTTGATCTCTCCATTTATCTCGCTGGAATAATAACACCGTTACCTATAGCGCTCTCATACTTTTTTGGATTTCTTGGGATATTCATCAACATAAAAAATACAGCCGCTATAAATCCATTGGCGTGGGTTTATATCTCATTTGCTTTTTTCCCGGTTATACTGGCAGGTGTTTATAAAGAGATCACAAAGAATCCTTTAACCCTGCTCTTTAGGTCGGCAAGGATGTTTATATACGCATTCCACTGGATACCCGTCTTTTTCTGGTCATGGCCTTCAGCGATGATAAGCGGGTACAGAGAAAAACCGCAGGAGTGGAAAAAAACAGCCCATAATGGCACAAAACCCCCTTGACGGAGACTCAGAAATTACCTCAGCTTTCTCACTGCCATCTCGCAGGCAAGATACATCGGCTCAAACTCTGGTGACACTGGGGGCGCGTAGCAGTACTCCATGTTTGAAAGCTCCTTTACGTTCATCTTGCTACGTATGGCTAGAGTTATAGCATCCATCCTTCCCACAAGCCCTTTGCCAGCCATCTGAGCGCCGATAATCGTCCCTTCCTTATCAGCGATAATCTTCACAATAATATCCGCTCCTTTCATATACTCAGGCCTTGTTTTTCCCTTATACCTCCCTTTTATAATTTTTATACCCTCCTTTTTTGCTCTGAAATCTGTCAAGCCCGTACTTCCTATCTCCAAGCCAAATAACTCGGTAATGGATGTGTTTAAAACGGGATCGAACTCGGCGTCTCCGCCGGTGATATTTTCTGCCAGCACTTTAGCCTGGCGTACTGCCGTCGTTGCAAGCTGACTCATTATTGGTCTCCCCGTGATAAAATCCGCAGACTCGACACAGTCCCCGCAGGCATAGATATCACTGGCACTTGTTTCCATTTTTTCATTGACCTTTATACCCCTCTCTACCTCTATTCCCGCCTTTTCAGCGAGTTCAGTATTTGCTCTGACGCCGGTAGCGACAACAACAAGATCAGCAGGTATCTCTCGCTTATCCGTGTTCACCGTCTTCCCGATACTTTCCACCTTCTCGTTGAGGTGTATCCTAATGTCCTTCTTTTCCAGATATTTTTTCACTTCCCCCGCCATATCTCTATCGAGCATCATGGGTAAAACTCGGTCGAGCATCTCCACCACGGTTACCTCTATCTCATTTTTTGCAAATGCATAGGCTGTTTCCAGTCCTATCAGTCCCGCTCCTATAACAACAGCCTTTTTTGCATCTTCCATTTTTTTATGGATCTTCTTGGCGTCAGCTAAGCCCTTGAACACAATGACCTTTCCAGAGTCAATACCTTCTACAGCAGGAGTAAATGCATAACTTCCGGTAGCAATCACTAATTTATCGTAATTCATCTCCTTATTGCCATAGAAAACAGTTTTAGTTTTGGAATCAATCTTCTCCACCTTTTCTCCAAGGATAAGTTCTATTTTCATTTTTTCATAGAACTTTTTGTCGAGGGTCTGGAGATCCTCAAAGCCCTGTACCTCCTCTGAAAGAACAAAGGGCATGCCACATGGAGAGTATTCCCTATACCCCTGTTCATTTATGACAGTTATCTCAGCATTTCTATCTTTTTTTCGTATCTCTATGGCAGCCCTCGTACCGGCTGCCCCGCCGCCAACAACTACAACCTTCATACTGTGAGTTGACGCTCAGGTTAATAAAACTACTCATGCAGAACCAATAGCAAGGCTTGTCACAGTTCTCTTGATTCCTTCTATTTCCCTTACTTTCAGTATAAAATGATTTATATCATCCGTAAATCTGCACTTATTTTTGCCACTATATCAAACTCTCCATACGTCATATACGCTTCCTCAACCTTACATGACATATAGCTGATAGCTCTTAGCTCTTCTTTAATTTCCTCCGCTTTCCCAGGGACTACCACAAATTGGATAAATGCAATCGCCATTTATATCACTCTCTTCTACTATGATCCTCTTCCTATTCATATTTACTGTTTGATCCCGAAGATTAATATACTTTTTATACCAAGTATATAATGATGTTTACCGTTAAAGCAAAGAAGTACAGACTTCCTTTCTCCAGAGGGATCCTGGCACGATCAATTACACGGACAGGAATAGAGATCGCAGAAGCTTACCATATAGCGGAAGAAATAGGCGATACTCTTGAAAAAAAGGGAATTGAGGAGATACACTCAGAGGAGCTTATGGAGACCACATACCACTTCTTGGTTGATAAGAATTATAAAAAAAGAGCCAAAAACTATATGGTTTGGAGAAAATTCAGAAAACTCGGGAAACCTATTATAATCCTAATTGGCGGCGGTACGGGAATAGGAAAATCCACCATAGGGTCCGAACTCGGATACCGTTTAGGCATACGATCCATCATAGGCACAGACACCGTGAGGGAGGTGATGAGAAAAATAGTCTCAACGGACCTTCTTCCGGCGTTGCATGCCTCCTCCTTTAAAGCGTATAACAGGGTAGAATCTCCAAGTTCATATATAGACAAGACAATATACGCTTTTGAGATGCAGGTGAACTATGTCAGCGTAGGGGCAGAGGCCGTAATTTCACGGGCCATCCATGAAGGATTCAATCTTGTGGTTGATGGAATTCATCTTGTTCCCGGATATGTAGATGTTAAAAAGAAAGATTCAAAAATATTTCATTTCATTTTGCATCTGAAAGATAAAGAAGAGTATACAAATAGATTTTATGCTAGATCCTATACGAGCAAAAGAAAAGCAAAACATTACGTTAAAGAACTCAACAGAATACTCAGGATACAGGATTTTATCATGGACAAAGCCAAAGAACATAATGTACCCCTCATAGAAAATAACTCTGCAGAAGAGAGTGTAAACTTTATAATGAATCGTATAACAAAAGAACTCGCAAAGGAGGTTTAATAATGATTCTTGACATACAAAAAGCCAAATACCCAATAAAACAGTTTATAACCCGCGGAATTATGGGTATAGACAGAAATGAAACAATAAAAAATGCATGCGAAAAAATGATAGAGTTTGGGATATCCTCGCTTGCCGTGATAGAGGAAGAGAATATCGTTGGTTTTTTAACCAAAAAAGATATAATAGAGGGTATAGCAAGAGATCTTCCTGTTGACACAACAAAAACAGAAAAAATAATGAGCAGGACCCTGGTATACTGCAAAAGCTCAGTATCTATTGGTAAGGCCCTGGAGATCATGGCCAACTTCCAAGTGAGACATCTGCTGGTAAAGGAAAAAGGAGAGTATATAGGAATATTTTCATTGAAAGACATTATTGATCTCCAGAAATTCAATGTGGAGACACAGATTTCACGTGATTAAATGAAGATAGCACATATATCGGATACACATTTCTCCAACATCGACAGAGAGAGTTTTGACAATTTTATAAAGAAGATAAACAGTTCCAATGTGGAGTTTGTGGTCCATACAGGCGATATTGTAAGTAGAGGCTATCTAGAAGAGTATGAAGAGGCAATTCAAAGTTTTACCAGACTAAAAAAACCAATAATATACGTTCCAGGCAATCATGACGGAAGAAACGTGGGGTTGGAACTCTTTAAGAACCTTATAGGTCCCTTGAGAGGGGTAAGAGAGGACGATAATTATGTGGTGATCTATCTCAACAGCGTTATTCCCGATATGAACGGGGGAAGAATCAGTAACTCGAGCTTTCTCTGGCTCAAAAGAACTCTGATGCGCTATATAGATAAAGAGATAAAGATCGTGGGTTTTCATCATCATCTCATCCCTGTTCCCCACACAGGAAGAGAACGGAATGTACTGTTCAACGCGGGGGATGTACTGAATTTATTGATACGATACGGAGTAACTTTGGTTCTAAATGGTCATAAACACTATCCAAACGTCTATAAAATAGAGGACCTCGTTATATCAAATGCAGGAACAATGTGTAGTTTAAAAACAAGGTTGGGGGACACAAACAGCTTTAATGTGATAGAAATCAACGATAAAGTCAAAGTACAGACAATACGACCCGATAAAGTACGAGAAAGGACATATAAAAGAAAAAAAGAAAGAATATACAATCTTAAGAGCAAATCATTGTTCAAGATAGTTCAGATAACCGGAACATTCATTGATGATAACGATGTTTTCAATGAGAAGATGTTTCTCAATGCTCTTAAAAAGATAAAAACCCTGGATCCCGATTACGTAATACACTGCGGAGACATTGTCAATGAGGGAATGAGAAAAAATTATGACCTCGCATCCGAATATTTCAATCTACCCATATTTTTTATTCCGGGCCCAAGAGATATCAACTATCTGGGATATAAACTCTTTCCCAAACATTTTGAACCCGTGGAAACGTATATTGCAGATAAAATCGCATTTAAATTCTTAAATACCTGCCAGTATGATTCCCATAAAGGGGTTGTAGGAAGAGATGAAAGGGATAGGATAAAACAGTTCTCTAAAACTGCCCCTCCTTTTAAAACAATTGCTCTGCACCACAATCTTCTTCCAATAGAAAATACACGGGAAAGAGGACTTCTGGAAGATGCCGGAGATGTACTCCACGAGCTCACTCGATTGAAAATTGATCTCGTCCTCACCGGCCACTCATCTCATCCCTCTGCAAGAAAGATTGAGGATACGCTTATTGTTAACGCCAACTCTCTTTCTTGTAAGAGACAGCGGAGCCTCTTCGGAAACTCGTTTAATGTAATCGATGTATACAAGGATTTTATCTACGTCTCTGAGATACAGAGCCTCTCTGGATCTCGGCACGTTCTGGGTATCTGGAAACGCGATTAATAGGAAGAGAGCTTTTGTTATTGGTACCTCAAAGGGTATACGCTTAGATACACCTGTACCAGGCGATTTTGCCTCATGTTGGAGGTTCTTTGGGATGCTGGTTGTGGGTGCTCTCCGTAGTTTTGGGCAGTTCGACAAGGAAAACACTTCCCCCTTCAGGATTGTCCTCAACCCAGACCCTACCACCATGCAAATCTACAATCTGTTTTACTATGGTCAGTCCAAGACCTGTACCCCTGACATCTACCTTTTTTTGCGTAAAACGTCTAAATATTACCTCTTTTAGTTCGTCTGGCACTCCCTCGCCCTGATCCTTCACACTCACACTCCAAGACTCTCCTCTGTCATCTATGCCTATTTCCACCCTGCTGCCACGGGGTGAGTACTTTATGGCATTGTCCAGGAGATTGAGGAAAACATTCCCCAGGGTGGAGTTGGCATTCAGTGGATACCTCCCTTCAACACCATACACAACTTCTATATCTTTTTCTTTGGTCTTTTCCTTTAGATCCTCTAATGCCTCTTGTATAACGTGTGTAAGATCTTTTTTTTCAAATTTTTTCTTGTACTCCTTTTCCTGCAGTTTAGAATAGAACACTACATTGTTGATAAGGGTACTCATCTTTTTAGTACCTCTTTCTATTCCTTTAACACATCTTTTTGTTCTTTCATCTACATTGTTCCCTATCATCTCCGCATACCCCTTTATCACAGTAATAGGATTTTTTAAGTCATGAGTCAGTATTGAAATAAATAATTTCTGAAATTCGGAGTATTTCCTTATTTTTTCCAGCAGTCTTGCATTCTCTATGGCAATAGCTGTCGGGGAGGCAAGTGTTTTGAGCAGTTGTTCATCCTCTTCTGAAAAGGCATTTTTCTTTCTGGATTCTACATCTATGACCCCAATAACTTTATCTCTCACAATTAAAGGCACAGAGAGCTCAGATTGGGACTCCTCAAGTCCAGGGATATAACGGTCATTCTTTCGCACATCTGGAATGTTCTGGGACTCCATAGTACGTGCCACATATGCGGTAATACCCTTCTCACCGAATAGTGGTACCGTGGTATGTCTATCTGGATCTTTTAATCCACTGCATCTTTGTAACTGCAGCTCCTTTGTCTCCTTATTGAGTATAAAAAGATCGATATTATCAAACTTAAGAATATCTTTTGCCGCACTCAGTACAAGCTCTGATATATGATCCATATCGAGACTCAGACTCATTTCCCGTGAGAGATCGTATATCGTGGAAAGTTTCTTCTCCATCTCTTTTTTCTTTCTTATATCAATCCAAACAGCTATCACACCGGAATACTCGCCATCTTCAAAAAGTGGTGTTGCGGAAATAAGTACAGGAATTTCTTCTCCGTTTTTTGTTAAAAAAAGAGATTCATAGGTAGATGCTCGTCCTTCTGACCGAAATTTTGTCTCTTTTTGCATCTCTTCCCTTCTTTCTGGCGGAACTATCTCCTTCCAGTGTTTGCCCACAATTTTTTCATATCCAAGCATTTTTTTCATCTTGGGATTTGCGTAGGTGCAGTTGCCATCCCTATCCTCTATCCAGATTCCCTCGTTGAGGGAGTTAACGATCCGCTCATGAAACTCTTTTAAGGATGAAAGTTTTTTGAAAAGTTCTGCATTTTCTATGGCAATAGCTGCCTGAGAGGCAAGTGCCTCTACTAACTGTTGATCACTTTCCAAAAAAGCATTTTTCCTCTCAGACTCCACATCTATTACTCCTAAAACTTTACCACCAACTTTTATGGGCGCACAAAGCTCAGACATCGTTTTTGAGCAGTAATTCAGGTATATCTCGTCTTTTACCACATTTGGAGCATAATACGTTTCCTTGGTTACCGCCACGTACGCAGTGATTCCGACAGGATCGTCCAGCGAGACTCTAAAATCTTTGATTTTTTTATCATACCCATAATAATTTTTGACATAGATCTCATTTGTTTCATCATCTAATAAAAGAAGGGCACAGATATCAAAATTT
>JAYEIH010000116.1:0-7494 GCA_034659995.1 Methanobacteriota archaeon | reverse complement strand
GGAATCGCGGCGTTCCGTACTGAGCGATGTCAGCATCCAGTGTGACAAGCTTTGCAAAGATACCAATAACGCAAACATTGACGGCGATTCCTAAAAACTGCGAGATGAGGTTCCATCTACGGGATAGGAAAGATATAAAAATGTGAAGAGACATCTCTATACTAGAGGTCTCACCATGAAACGAAACTACCTTGTGCCACTCGCCATCCTCTGTCTATTCGCTATGTGTATAGGCACGCCTACAGAAAGCAACGCAACAAAAAAAATCGCAAAGACCACACCAGAGCCAATAGAGGTACGCCCGGGCGTGTACATGACCAACGATCCAAGTGCACTGCCGCTGCCTACAGAGGGATACGATGTTTACGTCATTGGAGAACGACACGGTATTTATGAGATCCATCAGCTCTTTCTTGCGTACATAAAAATGCTTCACGAAGCTAACGGTCTGCGAGATGTTATTCTGGAAGCGCCGCTCTATGATGAGGAAGCAGTCAATGAGTACGTATATGGGCTTAGTGATACACTACCACGGGACTGCCGCCTCGGCATGGAGGAAGTTCTATCGCCTCTACGTGAGTTCAATGCCTCACTGTCTGTGGATGAAAAAATCCGCGTCCATTTTGTAGATGCAGATAATTGGATCATACCAATCCATCAGCATCTTCAATCGATAGAAGAAACAATCGGTGCACCTGCCAGAAATATCGAGACCCCACCTCTGGAAGAGTTCGAGGAGTGCGACGAAGAGAAAATGCTGGAGTTGGTAGATCGTCTTGTGGAAGTGGCAGAAAGTGATGCAGTACTCTATGAACTGAATATAGTAGAACGTTCGGTTCAACGTCTCTTTGCAACAACTGGGAAGGCAATCATAAGGGAGAGCATCATTGCCGAAAACATCCAGTATGTTTTGAAGGAATTGGACGGCCCGTTACTGGCTCTCTACGGAGCATCGCATGCGTCAAAATCTCGCATTGGCCTACCATGCAGGTCGTGGGTACACCGA
The DNA here is from genome assembly GCA_034659995.1 of Methanobacteriota archaeon. Taxonomy (GTDB): domain Archaea; phylum Methanobacteriota_B; class Thermococci; order Methanofastidiosales; family B48-G16; genus JAYEIH01. The sequence continues at coordinate 6,488 of JAYEIH010000116.1, read as the reverse complement.
TTGACAGAATCCTGCGTTTCTGTGTATTCTCTATTCGCCACCGGCATCAGCGGTGAGGCCCGAAGTCCCACTCTCTCCACAGGTATACTAACACTTTCTGCGAACCCCGATTACATTGTTTTTCCTAATGATACGACACTGGGAGATATGTTCGACGAGAATCTCGAGTATAACATCGTCTATATCGATCTCAGCCATGATGCCAATCAGTCGGTGAAAGTTGTGGAAGAACTGGGAGGAATTATCCCGGTACCAGCACCCGTGCAGGTAAAGAAGTATTTCGATGGTCTAATTATCTTCAGGGAAGTAACGCCTTTACAGATAGGAGGGGAAAAGTAGCTTTTTTACAGTAACCTGTCAAAATCGACTCTTTCGTATATCTTCTCATCTGCAAAACACTCTTTCACATAAAATTTTGCCAGTTCTTTAAAATTATATTTCTGATAGGGACAGTATACAGAATTTAATGTACCATTTTCGGTATAAGCAGATGCAATACACCCTCCACCGCAGAATGCGACGATATCACAGTTCCTACACTCTTCAAAATCCAAAGGTGATCTCTTGAAGAATTTGTCTGCATTAGAGTTATAAACCGGATCATTAAAAACATTTCCAACGATAAATTCTTCCGGACAGTTTCCAGCAGCCCCCCAACATGAGATGAGATTCCCATCTGGATTAAACTTTACATTACTCTTTATATATGCTGTACAATACAAAAATCGGGGCGGTAAGCTGATATGACATCTAAATCCTAATTTTTGGGCCAATTTAGATAGTTTAATGTACTCTTTCCCCCACTTATAAGGCGGTATGCAGTGTTTTTTATATGGCCCACACTTCTCTGTGACTATGAATATTCGTTCAAATAGCACACCCATATTGGGGCTATTAATATTATTCAGTTTTAAATACTCAAGGAATTCAGGCACTTCATCGACATTGTTTTTGTCTATATTTATTCTCAGGCCCACTCTTACAGAGCTATCCAATGCAATTCTCAATCCGTTTATTACATCATCAAAACTACTATCTCCATTTTTGTATGGTCGTCTGCTATCATGGATACTTTTTATCCCGTCTATATTTGTTTGAATATATTTACATTCATATTTTTTCAAAAAACTTATCTTTTCTTCTGTTAGAAGAGAGCCATTGGTACCTATACTTGTAGTGATCTCAATACTAGGAAGACGCTTCCTTGTCGTATTTAAGATCCTTTTAATCAGATCAAACTTGAGGAGAGGTTCACCTCCATATAATCTAATTTTAACATCCTTCTGTCCTGTTTCTTTGACTCGATCTTCAATGAAATCGATGCATTTTTTTGCGGTCTTCCACATCATATCCAAAGGAGTTTTGTCCTCATAGCAGTATACACAATTGAAATTGCATCGTGTAGTAAGGACGAATGTAAAACTATACCTCTCTTCTAACGATCTGAGTTTATTTATTTCACTTTTTAATCTCTCATATTCATCAGTCTCTTCTTCTACTAAAATACCTTTCTTCAGCAATTCATTAACTGCTTTTTCGCAGAGAGGATCATTTTTGCATACCTCTTTTAGATAGGCCGGATTTTCGAAAGAGTCAAGAATAGTTTCTACTTCAGAATCCATAACAGCGATACTTCCCGTTGTATTCGAAAACACTGCCTTTTTTCCATTTTCCAATTCAACTTTTAACAATAATTTAGATTTTCGAAACTTTCTGTTTACCAGTTTGTCCATGTTTTCTCCTCTAAATCCCTTAACAGAAATTCTATTATCTCTTCATCTTTGTCCCACTCATTTTGTTCGAAATAGATATCCGGCGAGGTATGGGTCTCTTCGTTCGCTGTACCGTCAGGGTTGATACCCATAGAACTCCTTACTATCACAACGAGCTTGCTGTTGGGGAGGACAAATGGAGTGGTGCCACCTCCTCTACCGTCGCCACCAGTAGTCGTTCCTACGAGCGTAGCAAAGCCTGATTCTTTGGCAAACGATGCAAAACTTTCACTGGCAGAGTACACCCACCTATCCACTAGCAGATAAATATCGCCATTAAAAGGAGTTTTTGCTGCTGCTTCTTTAGAAAATGATATCTCAGTCCTTCGTATCTCTGGGAAATTATTCGTCGTTACCTCTGGAGGTGTAGAGATAGCGGATCTTGATTGTATTTTACTTATTCCATATACCTCTCCCGTTGGGAGTTTTCCCTGTCTGGCTGCAAAGAAAAATGCAACATTGATGTCTTTGTGAGTAAGAGGAGAGACAATGTTATTCATCCAGTACCTGTAAGGGCCTCCACGATTTCCCAGTATATTTATTATGAGAGTTTTATAGTCTTTTATTGTCTTATAAAACTCTAAAAGCTTTGATCGATCTTTATCTATATCGGCTCCAAAAGATCGTATTTTCACATACGCCACCTTCTTGTCCTCCCATTTTTTAAACTCGAGATTAGGTGTGTTGCTATGGAGATACTCTTTATATGGATCTTCAGAAACACAATCGATACGTTCTTCTACTGTCGTTCCATCTGACTTTTTGATAGTAAATATCGTGTTCTCGCCAAATGCTACAGGATCCAGGTATCTCGTAAAGAGCTTATCCCTATCGCAATCATGCCATACTAGCGTTTCCGTTTTTATCGATTCTATCACTGCATCCACATCCCTTCCGTTTACCTTTAGCACCTTCGCGCCTTTCTCAATCCCGTACTTTTCTTCCCAGTCCCCGATGCCGTCGACAGCGAGGTACTCGCCGCCAATATACGAAAAGAATACCTCGGGGCAGAAATAGTTCCATAGTTCCTCCCAGTACTTGTTCGCTCCAATCACAGTTTCATTCAGCATTTCGCTCCATGAATTGTCTATAGAAAGCATCGTTTCTTTGTATTTTTCAAGGTACTCATAGCTCACTACCTGCGTATGCCTATTCTGGAGTGTTGCTACCGCCTCTCTCATCAGCGAGAGAAACTCCTCATTTGTCTCGATCTTGTCTAGTCTTTGCACGTACTCATCCTTTAAATCCAGCCAGTTGTAGCCATGCGTACGTTCCTTCACCCAGAGGTATGGATAGTTATACTCGATAATGTAGTAAAGCGCTTCAAAATCTTCTTTCCATTCGTTTTTTGTCAGTTCGGGATTGAACCCCGTTTCCTGTTTTAACGACCGGATCCAAGGAAAATGGGCCGTATAGTTTTTTACAGAGATATCATAGATCCAGCCTGTGAGGTAGCATCCGTCGCAATCAAGATCTGCAAGGGGAAGAGCGATCTCCACAGCCCAGAGTGCATCTCCTTCCAGATCACTCTGCACTTCCTTCCACTTCTCGCTATCTTTCTTTTCCAACGCAAGTCTCCCTTCTCCTTTGCTGAACTCTACTCTATACTCCATGTGTTCATCGTAATCTGTGTCAATGCCAATAAAATACCGCTCTTTGAAGGGCCTCGGTTCGACAAAATCCATTCTGATAACAAGTATCTCATTATCGATTGCAGCATACATAGACTTTTCGGAATCTTCATAGATTGTGGAAATGTTCCCCCAATCGGAGTCCATGCCATCCACTGTGATATTTGCTGTGGGGAGAAGATCTATTTTTGCTGAGTCGACAATTTTCGATTCTTCCTCTATGCACGCTGAACTGAAAAGTATCAAAGCAATTGATATAATCCCTACACATTTTTTGATCATGACACTCATCTATCCAGTATTTATATATCTCTTATATCTTGCATGGATTGAAATCGACTTTTCTATACATGCTTTTATCAGAAAGACAATTTTGTATATATATTTCTGCCATATCTTTGAAAATGTATTTATAAAAAGGGCAGGACACAGAATTTAATGTATCATTTTCGGCATATGCGAAAGGAATACAACCTCCTCCACAAAATGCGATTATATCACAATTCCTGCATTTCTCAAAATCCAGAGGGGATCTCTTAAAGAATTTGTCTGCATTAGAGTTATAAACTGGATCATCAAAAATGTTTCCAACAATAAACTCTTCCGGACAGTTTCCAGCAGCCTCTAAACAGGGGACTAAATTTCCATCTGGATTAAACATGAGATCATTTTTAATATATGCCCTACAGTACAAAAATCGAGGGAGGGGTAATATTGACTTAAAACCCATTTCTTGAGATAACTTGAACAATTTGATAAATTCTTTTCCCCACTCATGAAGTGGTATGCAGTGTTTTTTATATGACATAGATGCCTTTGTTGTTGCATGGGTTTTACCAAATGAAACATTCATGTTTGGCTTATTAATATTATTTGAGTTCAAATATTCGAGAAAGTCCTGAACATGCTTAACATTATTTTTATCTACATTTATCCTTAAACTTACCCGCTCAATATTATCTAATGCAACTTTTAATCCTCTAACAACATCTTCAAAGCTACTACTTCCATTTTTATAAGGTCGCCTTTTGTCGTGGACGCGTTTTGGTCCATCTATAGTTATCTGAACAAATTTACAATTATATCCTCTCAAAAACTCTGCTCTTTCTTCTGTCAAAAGAGATCCATTAGTAATTATGCTAGTGGTGATCTCAGTATCGGGAAGACGTTCTCTTAACGTATTTAAGATCCTTTTAATCAAATCAAACTTTAGGAGCGGTTCACCTCCATATGGGCTAATGTTAACATTTTTTTGTCCTGTCTCTTTGACACGATCTTCGATAAAATCAATACATTTCTCTGCAGTCCTCCACGTCATATCCAAAGGAGTTTTGTCCTCATAACAGTATATACAATTGAAATTACATCTTGTGGTCAAAACAAACATAAAACTATACTTCCGACTACGCCTAATCTTATCTATCGTGTCTTTCACTCTTGAGTACTCATCAATCCCCTCCTCTATCAGCATTCCCTCACTCAGTAATTCGTTGACTGCTTTTTCACAGAGAGGATCATTTTTGCATACGTCTTTTAAATAAACCGGACTTTCAAAAGAGTCAAGAATCTCTTCCACTTCAGAATCCATAACAGCAGCACTTCCCGTTAAATTTGAAAATATTGCTTTTCTTCCATTTTCTATATCAACTTTTAATAGAAGTTTAGGTTTCACAAGCCTTTGATCTCCATTCATCTCATATAACCTCCTTTACAACTCTCCCCGATTTTACTATCTTTGCTGGCAGAGGCTTAGCCAACTAGCTAATGCGTTATCCTCAAGTAAATATGCAGTCGCACGGCCCAGGAACCCAACAAAATTGAGATGGGCAATATGTTGAGCATGGTGGCGTGTAACTCCCACATACCTCAAAACAAGGGGTTATACACTCAGGCTTAACAGGACCAGATCCTATAAATGTCAACTCCATTCTTATCACCACTATCTAATACCTTTTCTCTCTTTATAAATCTTTCGGTGATTTTGCACGAATGTAGAGTACGGAAATTATTTCGCCAAGATCTAACTCTTGGCATGACCAAACTCAACAACAAAAAGATCAGATATATCATCAATCAAGTCACGAAGAAGAATCAAAACACAAAAACAATGGCAGAGATATATGATATCACAAGAAGGAGAAGAAATTCCTCTGGAATTTCTGCAGTAATTGTAAACAATTACTGTTGTAGCAATTGGTAAAAGAATACAAAAACACAGGAGAGGTACCTAAATTGAAAAAGAATAGAAGACCTAAGACATATCTCACAAAGGAAGAAAAAGAGATGATAGATAGAGTATGGAACGAAACGAAAAGAGGAGCCAGGCTTCTGTACCATGAATTAAGGATGCGAGGGTACAAGATCCCACATAATAAGATCCACCAGTATCTAAAACAAACAGGAAGAACGATACCGAATCCAAGAAAACAGAAGAAAAGGAAGAGATGCAGATACGAAAGAGAACATTCAGGAAGCTTACTCCATGGAGACTGGCATAGAACAACGGAGAATCATCCTTACGCTATAGTATGGCTCGACGATGCTTCAAGGAAAATACTCTCGGGGGGAGAGTTTAACAAAGCTACAGCGGAGCACAGCATTGAAACGTTCAAAGAATCACAGTTAGAAGCTCTGGAATACAATGTTGAGATTAGAGAGGTGAATACAGACAGAGGAACACAGTTCTTCTCCAATGAGAAGGAAGGGACAAGTATGTTCCAGAGATATCTAAAATCGCAGGATATAAAGCATATTCCTTCAAGAGTTCACAATCCTCAGACCAATGGAAAGATTGAGAGATTCTGGTATGAGTACGATAAGCACAGATGGAGATTTGATTCCTTAAATGAGTTCATAAATTGGTACAACAACTTGATACACGGAGCTTTGTGGATTGAAATAGGAGAAAATCCAAGAGGTGCTTTTGAAAGAAAAATGCCGCCAAAACAACACTATCGGAGATAGTGTTTCCGAAACACTAACAAAGTTAGTGTTGTATCCATCCTTGGATTGTTCTTGAAAATGTATGGTGATCATGATGGATCCACAAGATTTAAGTAAACGAAAAAATAATCGTACTCAACAG
>JAYEIH010000115.1:0-7504 GCA_034659995.1 Methanobacteriota archaeon | reverse complement strand
GACGTAGGTCAGAGACCTACGTCGATCTGTGGCGCAGCATAGTATTTTGAGAAGAGAAGTTTGAGGGAGTTGTAGAAGAAAAAAAGTAGAGGAATGGATCATCAGAACGAATTATGCAACCAAGCAGGTAAAAAGAGAGTATTGGTCTACCACTTACTCCTTTTTTGCGAGTTCCACGAACTCTTGAAATATTTTAAGAAACACAGGGTATTTTTCATACATCCACTCCGGATGAAACTGCACGCCGTATATCTGTTTGTTTTTGTGCTGTATTCCTTCTATAATCCCATCTGATGACTTGGCATTTGCCTCAAAGCCATCTGCCAGATCCTTTATGCACTGATGGTGGAAACTGTTCACCATTATTTGGTCTCCGAGAATATTCTTGAGCCATTTTTTGCATTCAATCTTGTGAGTAGGCATATACACCGGTGGGGGCTGCATGTGGCGTATATCAGTGGGAATATCCTGGTGCAATGTTCCGGAAAAAGCAATATTTATCATTTGAATACCCCTGCAGATACCCAAGATAGGAATATCCCTTTTATAGGCTTTTTTTATCATTTTTATTTCAAATCTATCTCTTTCAGGACAGAGCCTCGTAATCTTTGTCGTTATCTCCTCACCGTACGAAGTGGGATTGATGTCTCCGCCGCCAGAAATCAGTAGCCCATCGATACTTTCCATTGCAGAGGTATCTGTGGAGGGTAAAATAAAAGAGACCGCACCTGCCTTTTTTAACGCGTGAACATAGTACACCGGAAGATAATATGACACCACCCCTTTTATCGGAAAAATCTCAAGTGCGGAATGAGAGCATGTTATTCCTATTCGTGGGTTCATTAGTTCCTTTTCGTCGCAAACTTTATAAATTTTTTTATATTATCTCTGTTAATGGAAAAAAATATACGAAAACATAAGCTGAAAAAGATGATAGAGAGAATCTCAGAATACAGAGGAAGAAATACTGAACTTGTTTCACTTTACATTCCTGCAGAGTACCCACTTCCAAAGGTAGCCCAGATGATCAAGGATGAGGCAGGCACGGCATCCAATATAAAATCAAAGTCCACGAGAAAAAACGTTCTTGCCGCCCTTGAAAAAATAACGCAGCATTTGAAACTCTATAAACAAACACCGGAAAATGGGCTTATAATTTTTTGTGGGAACATATCCTCCCAGCAGGGAAACCCCGATTACCACCTTTTCTCACTTGAACCTCCGGAGCCGATCTCCACCAGCCTGTACCGATGTGATCAGGAGTTTGTGGTGGAACCCCTGAGCGATCTGGTGGAAGAAAGAAACATATACGGATTACTAATTGTAGAAAGAAACGAAGCCACAATAGGTACATTGAAAGGAAAAAGAGTTAAAATGCTGGATAATATGACCTCTGGAGTTCCCGGGAAGACACGTGCCGGAGGTCAGTCTGCTGCACGGTTCGAACGTCTGAGAGAGATAGCCGATCATGAGTTCAGAGAGAGAATAGGAAAACATATGAATAACTTTTTTCTTGATAAGCTTGATGACATAGACGGGATCATTGTAGGAGGCCCAGGATTGACAAAAAACAAATTCATCGATGGTGACTTCCTCGATTACAGACTTAACGAGAAAATAATAGACACCTACAACACGGTCTATACGGAAGAGTACGGGTTAAGAGAGCTGGTGGACAAAGCCTCGGATTCACTTCAGCAGCTGGAAATACGGGAGGAAAAAGAAATAATGAAACAGTTTTTTGCAGAACTGTTAAAAAAGGACGAACTGACCGCTTACGGTGAGGAGGAGATTCGACATGCACTGACCATTGGCGCCGTGGAACACCTTCTCCTCTCAGAAAAGCTAGATTTAATGAGGGTCACGCTCAGATGCACCTGTGATTACGAGAAAACTGTGACAAAAACAGAATCAGAGCTCAGAGAACTGGAAGAGGAACTTTCTGCCATGCAGTGCCCAAACTGCGGAAACTCACGGATGAAAATAAAGGAGAAGATAGAGATCGAAGAGGAGTTTGTGGAGATGGCAGAGAGCATAGGGGCAACGGTACATTTTATCTCCACGGAAACAGAAGAAGGAAATCAACTCCTTAAGGCATTTGGAGGAATTGCAGCCATTCTTAGATTTAATATAGGGGTGAAATGATGTATGAAGAAGCTAAAGAACTTCTACGACCTATAATTGGAGATGAGGAGATATCATTTTCGGACACGCCCAATCCAAAGATGGGTGACTTCTCAACGACAGTGGCCTTTGATCTGGCAAAAAAAATAGAAAAAAATCCAAAAACGGTGGCTGAAGATATAGTATCTCAGTTAACGCCAGAAAAAACGAGATATATAAAAAGTGTGAAAAATATTGGGCCCTACATAAATTTTTTTGTTGATTACAACGCCTTTGGCAGTGATATTCTTAAAAAAATCATCGGCAAAGAGTGGGATATAAAGGAAAAGAAGAAAAAGGTCATTATAGAGCACACCTCAGCAAATCCCAACAAACCACTTCATATGGGTCATCTCAGAAACGCAATTCTTGGAGATACATTGGCAAGGATCTTTAGGTTCCTTGGCTATAGTACAGAGGTTCAAAACTATATCGATGACCTCGGTATACAGGTAGCGGAAACATTATGGGGGTATAACCATTTAGAGATAGATGAGCAGGAGAAATTCGACCATCTCCTCGGGAAAACGTATGTTGAGGTAGAAAAAATCAAGGACTATAAAACAGAAAAGGAGATACGAGCTCTGAATAAGAAGATGGAAGAGGATGCCACAGTATCCAGACCATTTGTGGAACGATGTCTCGGGGCGCAACTGGAAACGCTCACCAAACTGAATATAGACTATGATGTACTCATCTTTGAGAGCGATCTTATACATTCAAAGATTTTTGATGAAGCTTATAAAAAGATAAGGCAAAATAAGGATATAGTTCTGGAAAAAGAAGGAAAAAACAAAGGTTGCCTCGTCGTGAAGCTCGGACATCTTTTTCCGGATCTGGAAAACCCCGATAAGGTGCTGATACGGTCAGATGGGACAGCGACGTACACGGGCAAGGATATAGCATACCATCTCTGGAAATTTGGGCTCATAGAGAAAAATATGAGATACCGGCAGTGGAATGAATTATACAAGTCCTCAGCCAACGGCGAGATAGGAACGTTTGGGAACGGTGATATGGTTATCAATGTTATTGGAGTTGAACAGAGGTATCCCCAGAGAATTGTTAAACTCTCCTTGGAACTCATGAGCCATGAAAAAAGGGCAGAGAATTTTTATCATCTTTCATATGAGCACGTTTCCCTTCCGGAAAAAAAATTTTCAGGAAGAAAGGGAACATGGGTGGGCTATACGGGAGATGAACTTCTAAAAGAAGCATTTTTGAAAGCAAGGAAAGAGATGGAGGAACGAAGACCCGAACTCCCCAAAGCAAAAAAGGAAAAAATAGCCAGAGCCGTTGCATCGGGTGCTATACGGTATAACATACTCAAGTACGCCCCTGAAAAAAAGATAATCTTCAGATGGGAGGATGCTCTGAACCTCGAGGGAGATTCCTCGCCGTATATCCAGTACGCACACGCACGATGCTATAGTATTCTGAAAAAAGCAGAGTTATCTGAGTTCGAACCTAATTTTACGGATGAAAAGGAAAAAAAACTCATAAAAACGCTTTCCAAGTTCACTGCCGAGATAGAGAGGGCATGTGAACTTAAAAGACCTCATATACTCGCAAAGTACCTCAATGAACTTGCTACAGTCTTTAACTCTTTTTATAACTCGTTAATGGTTATAGACTCAGAAAAGGAGGCACAGAGGCTGGCACTGGTAAAAGCTACACGGATAGTTCTGAAAGAAGGGTTAGCTCTTCTGGGAATAAAAGCTTTAAAAGAGATGTAATCAGACCTTAGACCTTCCTTTTCTTTTTCCGGGCACGCAACTTTTGCAGACGCCCATGTTCAGCCTGTAGCACGATGGACAAACTTCTCTTTTGCACAGCACGCAGGTATGTGTTATTTCAGTGTGTTTTCCGCACAGTTCACATTTTTTCACCAGGGCACCTCCTTGAGTCGCAGTTTGTATCCAATGTAGTTGGTAGAAAAATGAAGTGTTGGCGTGATAAGAAGAATTATTAGGATTTTTTGCGGGGTGATATCCAAAAGAGGAAATGAAAGGATTAGAGCACCAAAAATAAAATCCAGCTGATCTAAGAGGGGTAATGGTGAGCCGCGTTGTATTCTTATTCTTCTTTTAAAAAAACTCTCTAAAAAATCCCCCAAGAGGGCTCCAAAGCTTAATAAAACCCCCACTTCTATAGAAAAGAGAAATGAGTACTGAAAGAAAAGAGATTGCACCGCACAGGTAAGCGTGCCAAAGAAAACTCCGGCCACCGTCCCCCGTACAGTCACACCGTCCCCAATCAGTCTCTTCCCATCCACAAAATGTTTGTTGAGATCCACCGGTCTCCCGCCTCCAAAGGTGCATGCGGTCATATTTGCGATGTAGGCGGGAAGAACTATCCAGATCGCATCTAAGATCTCATTCATAGGTTTACATGGAACCTGCGTTATAAAAAGGTTATTACACAAGCATTTTAAAGTTCTGTATTTTTAAGTGGGTATGAAGCTTTTTGGCACATCGGGAATCAGAGGCGTAGTGAATGAGGAGATCACTCCCGAGCTCGCACTAAAGGTCGGTATGGCAGTGGGAACGTATATAAATGGTGATATCGCTGTCGGGCATGATCCCAGAACATCCTCTGTACTCTTAAAAAATACGGTCATTTCGGGTATCCTCTCCTGTGGAGAGAATGTGTATGATATTGGCCTTGTACCAACGCCTACCACAGGTATCGCGATAGAGGCCTTCGGATGCAAAGCTGGAGTTACAATCACTGCATCGCACAATCCTCCTGAGTATAACGGGATAAAGCTGTGGAACAGAGAAGGCGTAGCTTTTTCCGAGGAGGAAAAGATCATTGAAGAGTTAGTCTTTACAGAGAATTTCAAACTTCAAAAATGGAATAAACTTGGAACTGTATCGTATAAACATGACGAGGCTCTAAAAAAACATTCGGAAAAAATTAGAAAAAATATTATTCTTAAAAAAAATCATAAAGTTGTCATAGACTGTGGTAATGCCGCAGCATCTGTTTTTTCTCCCCGAGTATTCAGAAAACTTGGGAATGATGTTATATCGATAAATGCAGACCCCCACGGCTACTTCTCTCGTGGTTTAGAACCAAATGAAAAAAATCTGGAGCAGCTCATGGAAACAGTCGAAACAACTGGGGCAGAGCTCGGAATCGCACACGATGGCGATGCCGACAGAGTCGGTATCATTGACGAAAAGGGAGAGTACGTTGATTACGACGTTATTTTAGCTCTCATAGCCTCGTATGTTCTCGATGAGGGGGATACCTTTATTACCACGGTGGATGCGTCCATAAAAATTGATAAATACCTTGAAAAGTACAGTATATCAGTCCAGCGGGCAAGGGTAGGCGATGTAGCCGTAGCAAAGGAAATAAAGAGCATGAATGCTTCCTTTGGCGGTGAGCCTTCGGGTACATGGATCTTTCCGGATTACCAGATGACACCCGATGGAATTTATTCGGGCGCAAGGGTTCTTGAGATGAAAGAACAGCGAGGAGATATCTGCGAGTTAAAAAAGAAGGTACCGAACTATCCGATACTACGAGAGAAAATACCCTGTGAAAATAGAGAAAAAGAGAAAAAAATGCGGGAAATAGAGAAGAAACTAACACAGTACAATAATGTCAATAAAATAGATGGATTCCGCGTCAATCTCAAAGACTCGTGGTTCCTCATCCGACCTTCTGGGACTGAACCGTACATCAGGATCACCTGCGAGGGAAAAACGGGAAAGAAAGCAAAAAAAATTATGGGAGAGTGTAAGGAACTGTTTTGAAAAAGCAAAAAAATTAAGCTTTGAGCTCTTCCATAACCTCGCCCAAGTTCTCAAGCATCTCTTCTATCGTTTCAAAGGGCATGTACCCCATGTTGCCGATTCTGAAGGTCTTCTCCTTCACCGCACCGTAGCCCTTGGCTAATTCGATGTCTCTCTCACGCATCGCGTTGTACACCTGCGTGCCAGTGATCCCTTCGGGCGTGAGGACGGCGCTAATCGTTGGACTCTCGTATCCCTCCTCTGCCAGTACACCAAGCCCCATCTTATTGAGACCGTTTCTTATCATCTCTGATCGCTTTGTATACATCTCAAGCCATTCTTTTTTGCCACCCATCTTCTCAACAACGCGTAAAATAACGTTCAGCCCGAATATCTGTGGCATCGGGGGCGTTGAAGGTGTTCCGTTCTTTTTGTGCTGATAGTTCACGTACTTCGAGAGATCGAAATACCAGCCCTTCTCGTCCATACCCTCTGCGGTCCCGAGGAACTCCTCACTGAACGCGCCGAGAGCAGCACCAGGGGGAACACCAAAGGCCTTCTGGGTGCTTGCAAAGACCGCATCGAGATCCCAGGCACTGGCCTGGATATCCGCACCACCCATGGCGCTGACGGCATCAACAAAGACGAGCGTATCATGCTCTTTCGCCACCTCTGCGAGCTCCGGCAGCGGATTGAGAACGCCTGTGGAGGTTTCATTGTACGTAATAGTGACCGCCTCAACATCCGGATGCTCTCTGAGTGCGGCATCGAGATCCTCCGGATTTACCGCCTTTCCACAGTCGTACTCCAGTGGCACAACCTTCCGTCCGTTGGTCTCAACGACCTGTTTAAACCTGTTGCCGAAGGCACCGATCATCGTTACTAAGACCGTTCCGCCTTTGGAAACGCCATTTCGTATACTCGCCTCCATTATGCCTGTTCCTGAGTTGGGAAAGAGAAGAACCTCGCCTTTCTCAAGTTCCAGAAAGCTCTTAAGCCTCCCAATAGTATCCATATGGACCGTTTTGTACTCTGCGGAACGGTGGCTGAACATCTGGACATTCATTATCTCAAGAACCTCTGGAAAGCACGCCACTGGACCTGCTGTAAAAAGAGAATATTTCGGCTTTACAATATCATAAACATCGCGATACGCATCTTCAAACTGCATCTTTGACATCATGATAAAAGGGTTACCTAAGGGTATAAAAACCTATTCTTGGGGACAAACAAAAGAATAGTTTTTCATGTTCCCTCAGGAAAAAATGGCAGGGCAGGTTATCAGGAGATAGACGCCGTTGTACAGGTAGAAACTGATGTCTCCAAAGAAGAACTTGAGAAATGGATCGAAGAAGTTGAAAAGCGATGTCCTGTGGCCGACAATATCTCGGAGAGCACGCCGCTGAGTGTGTCAGTTACAAAGAAGTAACCTTACCTCTCTTTACACTTCTTTTTCTTTGTAAGTAGATCAGCACTCGTCCTTCAAAACTTCAAGAATGATGGCAGGACAAATTCTATGAACGCCCTCTATCTTCCCTATCTTTTCTGAGATGATCTTTGTTAACTCTTTTCCATTCTTAGTTACTATCTCCGTC
>JAYEIH010000114.1:0-8119 GCA_034659995.1 Methanobacteriota archaeon | reverse complement strand
ATTCAGTTCTTTTCTAAAGGTCTGAAGTGAAACACCTATATATTCTATCTCTTCCCCCAGATGCGGATCATCTGTTTTTATAGATGTCTTCTCCATATCCATCAGTTCTCCCATCGTGAAATCCTTTTCATTTCCGTTGTACTCTACAGTGAGAATCGTTGGTCCTTCTTCATCTGTGGTATTTGATTCCCTCTCTGTGTTCAAAAATGCTGCTGTGCCGATTGCAATTAGAACTACCGCTAAAATTCCTATCATTCCTATTTTTTTATTTTCCATATATTCACCTCTTTTAACGTTTTTAATACTCCCACAGCGATTAAAGCAGAAAATACTGCCATTGAAATCCTTTCAAAGGAATACTGTACAAGAATAGCAGAAAACATTGATTTTGTCGGATTTGCAACCACAAAGAATACAAGGTTGCCCGCCATATGATCCGTCAAAATCGCGCAAAATGTGATGATAAGGAGTTTGAGGGGGAGATGATTCTCAAGATCGGAGAGCTTTCTTCCGAAAAGAAGGATCAGCAAGAGTGCAAAGAGATGAAGGTATGGAAAGTAATAGATTGCTCGCCCCACGTCCGTGCAGTACCATAAAAGTACTAAGGAGCCCAGGAGAAGAAAGGCATACTTCCATTTTTTATGAGAAAGAAGCCCCGCACTGATCGCTCCGAGGGTCGGTGGAATAAATGTTAAAAAGCCAAAGACGGCGCCGTATGGTGCTATTGTTTCCCCGATTAACGCACCCACCAGTGCCGCATATCCGCCGATAAACGGACCGAGAAGCACACCGATCATCGGCATAACTATTGCGCCGAGGGTAATGGCCTTGCCCAACCCAAACAGAGGTATGGCAGGAAAAAATCCTGCAACTGCCATGAGTGCAGCCATCACTCCCGCGTATGCAATTTTATGCTGTGTAGTTTGGTACATTGCAGTGTTATCATCTACATGCTTTAAAAAGGTTTGGTCATGATAGCTATATAATACTATAGAACGAACCTCATACCATGTTCAAGAAACTCTTGGAGAATGTGCAAAGAGAAATTTCGGGAAAAAATGCAAAGAACTACGTTTCTGAGATTACCAGATACCACAGAATCCAGGTAACAGAAGAGTACAATAAAGCAGCCCTTCTTTGCAAAGAAGCATTTGAGAAAAATGGGATAAAGGCAGAGATTCTTGAGTACAGGTCGGATGGAAGAACGTATATGGGGTTTGTTTCTCCTGAGGGATGGAGTATCCAGAACGGGCTCCTGACAATAGACGGAGAGGAGTATGCAAACTTTGAGAGAGAGCCAATCTCCATAATCCAGCGGAGTACTCCCTTTGAAGGAGAGGTCGATCTCCTCTACGAGGAGTTTAAAAAGGACTGTCTGGTGTTTACCCATGATTTCAAGAATGGAAAGGAGCTTGCAAGGAAAAACGGCTGTGTGGGTATAGTCACCGATGAGAATAAGAGTAGATTTGATGCGCCTGATTCGCGTCAGTACTTATCATTCTGGGGAGAAAAACTGCTTGGATTTGTGCTATCACCCCGGGAAGGAGCAAAGCTTGAAAAACAGCTAAAAAAGGGGAGAAAGAAAGCTTATGTACATATAGAGTCCTCACTTTTTCCATCGAAGATGAAGGTTGTTTCGGCAAAGATAGAAGGAGAGACAGAGGAGGAACTGCTTCTTATTGCGCATCTCTGCCATCCGACCCCAGGCGGCAACGATAACGCCTCGGGCGTTGGACTTGCTCTTGAGGTAGCGCGGGTACTAAAGAAGTTTAAAAAACCAAAAAGAGGAGTACGCATTCTTCTTGTACCGGAAATACACGGTACCGCAGCATTTATATCGGAAAATAGGGAGTTCCTCTGCGGATTGAATCTCGATATGGTTGGAGAGAACCAGTTTTTATGCGGATCTCCACTGTTGATTGAGAAAACTCCCGACGCAACTCCCTTTTTTGGGAATCACCTT
The DNA here is from genome assembly GCA_034659995.1 of Methanobacteriota archaeon. Taxonomy (GTDB): domain Archaea; phylum Methanobacteriota_B; class Thermococci; order Methanofastidiosales; family B48-G16; genus JAYEIH01. Next base: position 6,156 of record JAYEIH010000114.1, on the reverse strand, counting down.
CTGGAAGCCATACTGGAGGAGGTAAAAAAAGAAACGACCAATCTTCTTGGTACCAGAAGCTATCCGCTTTTCATGTCCTCGGTGACCCCTTTTTCCGGTGGAAGCGATCACTGGATACTCTCCGATCCCACCATAGATATTCCGACTCCAATGATAATTCACTGGCCTGACAAGTTCTACCATACCTCGTATGATACAATAGATAAGGTGGATGAAAAGGAACTCACACGAGTCGGAACAATCGCAGCAACGTACCTCTATTTCATCTCCGACATGGATAGAAAGAAGGCGGAATGGATGGCAAGGCTGGTGACACAGAAGGCCAAACAGAGGATAATGGAAGCCGTGTTGGGTGAAAAAGATATAGAGTATATAGTAGATGTGGAAAAAGGAGCGGTTGAGTCCATAAAGAGGGTAGAAGAGATCGAGCTCTCCGAGTTTAAAGAGGAGATAGAAAGAACAGCAGAACTCGAAAAAAAGGGAGTCAAAACAAAGAAAAAATCCCCTAAAAAGGGTGTTGTCCCCAAAAGAACGTTTGATGGCCCCATATCCCACAGCAAAATGCTTCAAGACCTTTCTTTTGAAGAGAGAAAAGGGTTCAATGAAAAAATGGAAAAAAACAAAGAGTTTAAAGGCACGACAACTTTAGCAGTTTTCTGGAGCAATGGAGAGAGGAATATCTATGAGATCGCAGATAAAATACAAAATGAGATTGGCAAAAGCAGCACCGATTTCTTGAGATGGTACTTTGAGTTCCTTGAGGAGCATGGATTGATTGAAATAGTAGAGTAGCTACAGCCTTTCAAACCTCACGGGGAAATGCCTCAGAAACGGAGCCTCATACACGATCTTTAATCCCCGTATCCCGCTCCTGTTTTCATAGAGCGTCGTGACAGCATCTGCCACAAACTCCATATGGCTGTTTGTATAGGCTCTCCGTGGTATGGTGAGTCTTACCATCTCGAGTTTTGGGTATGTAATTTTTCCTGTTTTCCCATTCTTTTCCGTAAAGGCCGTGCTTCCCAGAGCCGCGGATCTAATTCCCGCTCCTTCGTAATGGGCTAAGGCTATGCATTGTCGGGAAACTGACTCTGTGGTATATTCGGCAAAAAGCGCTCCATATCGATATATACGACATTTCCTCCGGCAGGCTCCATAATCGGAATATCTGCATCTTGCAGTTTTTCACATAGGTACTTCACCTGTCCGTTCCATCATAAGTGGTATCCGTCAAGGAAAATGGAACCCTTTGCAGCGTGAAATGAGTTAAATTTGTTAACTCAGTATATTGAGACCTTCTCCACTCCTTCCACACTCAGGAAATCATCCAGTAGCTCTCCGGGAACTTTTTCCCCCGTTATTATTGTGAGTTTCGGTTCGGGGTAGAGATTTGGGTCATCTGCGACTATTTGGCGTATACTGATATTTGTCTCTGCTATCATTGTGGAGATCTTTGCCACAATCCCTACGCTAGATGCCTCTGCATATATCTCAACAACACCAAAATGCATTTTTTTTGCCACTTCCTCATAAAACGCCACGGCATTAAGATTTTTAAACACTCTAGAAAGCTCTTCGTTTTCAAGTATCATTTTTACGGTTTCCTTTACTACCCTTCTGTCCACATCCAGTGCTCTCGCAACGCTTGTATATGAGATCTCAAGTTTATTGCAGTACACTTTTTTATCCTGTTTAATGCTCAGACCGTACATCAGAAATAAGGCCGCTATTCTTTTTCTTACAGGAAGATCCTTAAAGTAATGTTCAACTTTGTTCCACATGGTAACTGTATGGTCATTAGACTATTTAACGATTTTGGAATCAAATGTACATTAATGTACTACAAAGATTTATAAAGCACTTCCACGTACAATGACGATATGAAAACAAAGATATTTTTGGATGAAAATGAGTTGCCAAAAAAATGGTACAATATTCAGGCAGACTTGCCAACACCACTGGATCCACCGCTTAATCCTGAAACAGGCGAACCAATAGGGCCAGAGGATCTCTCTACGATATTTCCCATGTCCCTGATAAAGCAAGAAGTGAGTACTGAACGATGGGTTGCTATTCCTGAAGAAATACGGGACATTTACAGATTATGGAGACCTTCTCCTCTTTATCGTGCGCATCGATTGGAAAAGAAGTTAAAAACACCGGCTAAAATTTACTACAAATGGGAGGGTGTTTCACCTCCCGGAAGCCATAAGCCAAACACCGCCGTGGCACAGGCATATTACAATATGATGGAGGGTGTTGAGCGGATCTCCACGGAGACAGGTGCCGGACAGTGGGGTTCTTCACTGGCTTTTGCCACATCTCTTTTCGATCTGGACTGCACCGTCTATATGGTGAGAGCAAGTTACGAACAGAAACCCTACAGGAAGATACTCATGGAGACCTGGGGTGCCGAGTGTTTTTCCAGCCCTACGGATAAAACGGAGTCAGGTAAAATGATCAGGGAGAAATTCCCCGATACCTCGGGAAGTCTGGGAATTGCCATCTCCGAGGCTGTGGAGGATGCCGCAAAACATGAAAACACAAAGTATTCTTTGGGCTCTGTGCTGAATCATGTCTTACTTCATCAGACCGTTGTCGGCCTTGAGGCAAAAAAACAGTTTGAGATTGCAGAGACCTATCCGGATACCGTTATAGGCTGTGTTGGCGGGGGGAGTAACTTTGCAGGTGCATCATTTCCCTTTGTCGGTGACAAGATACGAGGAGAAAAACCAGAAACAGAGATAATTTCATGTGAGCCCATGGCGTGTCCCACGCTTACAAAGGGACTGTATACCTATGATTTTGGCGATACTGCCAAGCTGACACCCTTGATTAAGATGTATACTCTCGGTCATGACTTCGTACCCGCCCCCATACATGCCGGTGGGCTCCGGTACCACGGAGGCGCTCCGCTTCTCTGCAAGTTAGTTGATGAGGGGTATATGGTCGCGCAGGCATACCATCAGAATGATATCTTCGAGGCCGCTCATATCTTTGCAAAATCCGAAGGCATTGTCGTGGCGCCCGAGGCAGCTCATGCCGTGAAAGCGGTGATAGATAAGGCTCTCGAGTGCAAGGAGACGGGTGAGGAAAAGGTGATATTCTTCAACAACAGCGGACATGGCCACTTCGATCTTGCGGGATATGATATGTACCATAAAGGAAAAATCGAAGATTATGAGCACCCCACGGAGCTCATTAAGAAATCCCTTCAAACATTAAAGGAAATACGGCCATGAAGCGAATTGGATTTCTCGTTAACCCCATCGCAGGGATGGGCGGAAGGGTTGGTTTAAAAGGCACCGATGGAGTTTTAGAAGAAGCTCTGGGTAGAGGTGCTCATCCGGTGGCACCCCTTAGAGCAAAGGAGGCGCTCCGAGAGTTAGACGGTACTGTCAAAAAGATCAGCATTGCAACCTCCGATGGCAAGATGGGAGGGGAACTTCTCAGAGAAATGGGGATACCTAATTCTGTTGTCTACCGCCCTGCGGAAAAAACCACATTCAGAGATACTCAAAATACATGTAAACAGTTTCTTGAGGAGAATTTGGATCTCATTATATTTTGCGGTGGAGACGGCACCGCTCGTGATATTTATGAGATTATCGGCGACAAAATCCCTCTTATAGGCGTTCCTTCTGGCGTGAAAATGTTTTCCGGTGTTTTTTCGGTCAATCCCCGTTGTATTCCAGAATTAATTAACAATTTTTTGGATAACGATACAGAAATAAGGGAAGCGGAGATCATGGATATAGATGAGGAGAAATACAGAGAAAATGTCTTGGATATAAAGCTTTTTGGATATGGACGAACGATTTATCTGCCCAATTTAGTTCAACGGCGGAAATCCACCTTTCAGAAGGAGAGTGAAACTGAGTCCAAAAGAAATATCGCTCTTTTCATGAGGGAGCTGATGAGAGATGGTGCACTTTATATCGTCGGTGCCGGAACGACAACTAAGGCCATTCCCGATCTTATGGCGATAGAAAAGACGCTTCTTGGTGTGGATCTTGTTAAAAATGAAACTATTATAGCGAAAGATCTTTCTGAAAAAGAGATTCTTGCGCGTATTGCCGAAGAAACTAAGGTAAGAATTGTTGTCAGTCCCATAGGGGCTCAGGGATTTCTTTTCGGCAGAGGAACCCAGCAGATAAGTCCTGAGGTCATAAAAAAGGTAGGGGTGGAGAATATCATACCCATCGCCACGCCGTATAAACTGAGCCAGACCCCCAATCTTATGGTGGATACAGGCGATGAAGAACTGGATAGGAAGCTCTCAGGAGACAAAACAGTTGTTTGCGGATATAGACTTGCCCAGAAAAAAAAGGTGTTGGGAGGTAATCTTTCACAGGGCAATTGAAAGAGCTTTATTCTTCTTCCATTTTCTTCTCTAACTTTTCTATTTTTTCTGCGAATGATTCCCCTTCCTCGATTTTGATATCCTTCATCTTTTTTAGCGATTCATCTGGGAACTCCACGATAATCGTTCCCTCCCAGCCGCAGTCCTTGCAGATCCAGAGATCCGTCTGGGGAATTTTAATTGTGACATTGGTGCTTCCACAGTTGGGGCATGCTTTCATTATAACGCCTTCTTTGCCTCTTGGGTTCCGTATTTTCGGAGATATTTTTTGAGACGGTGTATTTCCTTGTTGGGCACCCTCTCCGCATCCTCCAAGTACGCAATTATCTCACGTATGGTGACAATTGGTTCTACCGGCGTCTTTGTTTTTTCTTGAAACTCCTTTATTGCGTTTTTTCCATCTTCCCCTATTTCTTCTCTGTCAACTGCAATGATCAAACCTGTATAGTGAAGATTGTCCGCAACACTGTTTAGTAATTCAATAGATTCGTATTTTGAACCCCCTGTGGTCAGTACATCATCTATAATAATAATCTTATCTCCATCCTCAATTTTTTGTCCGACGATCCAACTTTTCTGTTTATCATGTTTTGTTGCTTCTCCGTGGTCCTTCGGTATTTTCCTATTGAAAGCATAACCCTTGCACCTACCAAAATACCTACTCAATGCGATTGTTGTCGCTACCGATAAGGGAATCCCCTTGTACGAAGGTCCGAAAATGATATCGAACTCACCATTGAATCGATCCATTATTTTCGCGGCATAGTAGTGTCCCAGTTTTCCAATGCTCTCTCCATCGCCAAAAACACCTGTGTTAATGAAGTATGGAGATATTCTGCCGCTTTTCAACTTAAATTCGCCTATTTTAAGGGCTCCTTTGTCCAGTAAAAACTCTATAAAGTTTTCTTTGTACTCTTCCATAATATCATTTATAAGTATGGATAGAGGGGTTATATAGGTTTCGATTTCAGATCTCCTTCCAGTCCCGTTTCTTTTTCTCCTCGGTTCGTATCTCGCCCTTCGCCTTCCTCTCAAAAATTCCGTACTTTTCCCATCTGTAAAGCGAGATAATTAATAAGGAGGTTATGAAAGCACCCATTATTAAAAAAACCCACAGACCATCCACTGGCCCTATTGATGCCCTCTCAACTACATCTCTCAGGGATTGGGCCGTAGAGGGATACATTGAAATTTTAATAATCCACGAACCAAGAAGGATTAAAAACAGCCAGTTGTATATCCGCCGTAATCTTCTGGATAGTGCCTCCGAAAAATCAATTTTCTGCGTTGGCCTTTTGAGGTCCTCGGCCAGTATCTTTTTCCAGTCTTTGTGATTGATATCTTCCCCTTGATGTAGAAGAGGTGCTATAAAGTTCTCTTCAAGCACCCTGATCCGTGATTTCCAGACAATATACACCCTATACCTCCTCGATTCTATTATGGCGAGCAGAAAAACAAAGAAAAACCCGAGGAGCAGTACGAAATGCGGTCTTGTCTTGCTGGAGAAAGCCCAGGTGAGGATTCCTGCTATGATAATTATTGCCCAGTTAGTCGTTCTATCCATCCTCTCCCGCCAGTTGTAAGTCCGTTGTAACTCCCCTTTGTAGAAATGTGCCATAACGGTCTCGTGATTCTCTCTCGTTTTTTCTACGTTTTTTTCTTCCGTTATATAAAAACCTATCTACTACTATCTCCATTATATTTTTTATAGATTTCGGTTTTTCTTTTGCATACGGGTTGGAGGGCAATCTTCGTTCCCGCAGATAAGCGTGTCGACGATCTGATTCATTTTC
>JAYEIH010000113.1:0-8289 GCA_034659995.1 Methanobacteriota archaeon | reverse complement strand
GGAATCGCGGCGTTCCGTACTGAGCGATGTCAGCATCCAGTGTGACAAGCTTTGCAAAGATACCAATAACGCAAACATTGACGGCGATTCCTAAAAACTGCGAGATGAGGTTCCATCTACGGGATAGAAACACATAAAAACCCACAGTAATAAATGCGCGTACGGTCCTCAGCTCAGACCTAATTCTGTGCATTTTTACCCTCCTCAGTTAAGTAGACAAAGGCATCCTCTAAGGAAGGCGTCCGTATCTGGAGGTCCTGGACCTTAGAGTCCTTCAGAATCTCAAAAATCTTTGGAAGGTTCTTTTCCTTCTCCTCAAAAAAGATCTTCATCTTGTACGTTCCATCTATATAAGCATCCTCAATCCTTATGGTGCAGGAACTGAGTTTTTTCTTCATATCTGAGCTCAGTTTTTCTGTTTTTACTTCCATAATTTCATACTCTTTTGAGAGTTCCTTGATGTTTTCCGGTCTATCGATAAATGCAATCTTTTCGTTAAGAATTGCGACCCGATCACAGAGCTTATCCGCCTCATTCATATCGTGGGTCGTTAAAAGTATGGTCGATCCGAGAGTATGACAGAGCTCTTTTTTTATGACCTCATGAACATTTCTTTTTGTCTGAACATCCAGACGTATTGTCGGTTCATCCAGCACGATAATCTTCGGCTGCACGATAAATGCCAGGGCAAGATGGACCTTCTGTTTCATTCCCGCCGAGAGCTTCTGGTACCACTCCGTCCGTTTTTCTTCGAGATCAAGAACATCAAGTGCGTACTCAATCCTCTCGTTGATGCGATTGGGCGGTACCTTCCATAGCTCAGCGATATATTTCAGATTGTTTTCTACCGGCAGCCTCCACGAGAACAGTCCCCACATTGCTCGTTCGCCGCCGAAAACGGTGACCATTCTCTTCGTGACCTCCTCATGGTCATTTATGGACTCATGACCATCGATGTAAATATGTCCCGATGTCGGTATGATAAGCCCGTTCATTATCTTGCAGAATGTTGTTTTTCCCGCACCATTTGGGCCCAATAATCCGAAGATCTCGCCCTCTTTGATACTGAGATTGATATCCGCCAATGCCGGAAGGGTCTCCCGCGGCCTTCTGAAGTCTTTGATCAGGTCTATGAGTCCGAAGGCCCCCCTTCGTGGAGGGGGATAGTACTTGGTGAGATGTTCGGCTTTGATTATGTCCATGATCTTCACAGTTTTCTATACATGAGCGGTTATAAAGGTTGCGCATCCGTTTCTCATTATTATTTTTTCTCCACTAGGGGCTTATCTCTGAAACACTCCATGACGCTTGTGGTTTTCGCTTTGAGTAGTGGATAAAGGGAAAAGATAAGTCCCAGTATCAAGAGGAGCTTCAATGCTTGAATGAAGATCTCACCGATAATAGGTATTTTTAAGTACCAGAGAAGGAGCAATGAACCGAAGGCACCCATGCCGTAGCCAAGACACATCATTGCTATAGATTCTACAAGGAAGAGTTTTGTAATATTCATACTCGTGAATCCTATCGCCTTCAGTATCCCGATCTCCTTCTTTCTTTTTTTTACGAGGATGAGCGAGACGATCAAAATGTTGATTCCCGTAGCAAAGAATATCATGAACGTTGCACTCTGTGTTGCCATACCCGTAAGTTCATAGTTCTCCTTCATATTTTCAAATAACATATCATACGTTACCAGTTGAAGATTACTGTTGATCTCTTTTATTTTGCTTTTCACCGCGTCAATGCTGGCATTTGGTTTTAAGAAAACGAACAGTACGTTGTAATCTCTAATTTTCTGTGCAGTTTCTACCGGAATGAAAAAGTAATCAGTTTTTGAATCGTTATAAAAACCTGAGATGTCAAAAGAATGTACCTTTTGTTCATTTTCTAAAAAAATTGAGAATTTTAATTTTTTTCCTATTGAAAGATCCAAATCCTTTTTTATCGATTGAGGAACGAGAATTCTATCCTCGATGGGAAAAGCTCCCTCCACAACTTCAATATCAAATACGGGATTTTTCTGTGCTATGCCCATGAGAGTTTTTTCTCCGTTTATAAATCCTGCTCTTAGTAGAACAGCGGGGTAGGTACCCTCTACACCACCAATCGTACCAATATTCTCTATATCCTCATCCGTGAGATCTCCCATTACCACAATATCGGAAAGAACTGAACTTCTCTGTACCGAGAGAGATTTCTCCACCATTGCAAAAAAGGAGGAGGAAAGCAGAAGATAGAACAGAATAGCAATGGCTATCCCGGAAGATCCAAACAAAAAATCAACGGTATGCGATCTGATGTTTTTAATAAGAAATCTTAGCATCCGATATCCTCCCATCCTTCATTTGGAGCACTCTGTCTGCAATTTCAGTAATTGATGTGTCATGGGTGACGATTACAAATGTTTGTCCGTTATCTTCATTCAGTTTTTTTATTAACCTCAGTATTTGAGCACCAGTTTTTGAATCCAGATTACCCGTCGGCTCATCGGCAAAGATTATGGCGGGGTTATTTGCCAGCGCTCTTGCTATCGCCACCCGCTGCTGTTCCCCACCGGAGAGTTCAGAGGAATTATGATACGCCCTCTCTTTTAATCCCACTGCTTCTAAAAGATCCCATGCTTTTTCTTTCGCCTCTTCCCGAGGTGTTTTTACCAAGTTCATAGGTATTTTTATATTTTCAAAAGCAGAAAATCCCTCCAATAAGTTATAAAACTGAAAAATAAAACCTATCTCCTTTCGTCGCAACTTCGCTAGTTTATCCTCAGAAAAAGATGAAAAATTATTCTTTTTGAAATAGATATGGCCATTGCTCGGTCTGTCCAATCCACCGAGTAAACTCAACAGTGTCGTTTTTCCAGAGCCGGAAGCGCCCAGTATCACAAGGATCTCTCCCTCGTATATCTCCAAATCCACTTCATTGACAGCGTATATTTTCTCCTTTCCCATTGTAAAAATCTTTGTCAGATTCTTTGTTTTCATCATGCTACCCATAACGCAAAACCTCCATTGGAGCTATTTTTGATGCCTTGAATGCGGGATACAAACTTGCAATCCCAAAGATTAATACGAGTATAAACAGATTTTCAAAAATTGAACTGAATTCCATAGTGAAGTGTAATTCCGCCCGAGAAACAATACTGTGCAGTGCGATACTTCCTACAAATACACCCGCAATCCAACCTATGATCCCGATAAAAATGGATTCCGTGAGGAACATTTTCATAATATCCCTGCTGGTGAACCCTATAGCCTTCAGTATGCCAATATCGCGTTTTCTTTGAGAGATAGAGAACATCATTATACTAATTATGCTTATACCGCATATTAAATAGGCGATTATCGCTACCTTTTGGGAGAAATCTCTAAACTTTCTAAAATCCTTGTTCAGGAGTTCTAATAATGAGGTTGTCGTGTGCACAGTATATTCTGAGCCTCCTGTGACAGTAGTTTCCGTTGGAAGAGCAAAGTACGTAGCGTAGTTTTCCCCGATGTTCATTATTTTCCTCAGTGTCTCTTCAGGGGCAAATATCGCATCTGTATAATAAACTCCCATTTGAAAAAACCCTATTAGTTCAAAATCGATTGTCTTTCCATTGCTGTAGTCGAATATATGTCTCTCTCCTTTCCTGCGGTAAGAGGGAACAAACACAGAAAAGGTATCACCTACTTCTAACCCTCTGCTTTTCCATATTATATCCATAACGATTCTATTTTTTCCATTATCCTCAGGGGTAAAGTATCTTCCTTCTTCCACCATCCCCTCCACGCTCATTGCCCGATCCTTCTCTATATCTCTACTCTGCAAAAGAACTCGCTCTCCCGAAGAGTATCCCGTGACATAAAGCACTGAATAAAGCTCTTCAATTTTTTCTTGAGGCAGTATCTCACGTACTCTGTTTTTATTGAGCATGTACACGCCTTCATCGTCCATGTATTTTATGTCCTTTATACCGCCTTCTTTAGCTACAAGTTCCATTTCTCCGGGCATTATCATTGTTTCTCCACAATAAAATATTTTGAACGGTTCGGTGATTGAACTCTCAACTATTTTTGCAATACTGAATCCCGAAACTAATATAACTACTGATACACAGATGGAGAGTATTACCAGTCCCTTCTGAAATTTGTTTCTACCCAGATTTTTTATTATCAGATGCAGCATGTTGTTCCTCCTGACGCCTTTGTTTGGAAATATAATACAATTTGAGCATTTTCTCAAGGTTGTGTTTTAAAGGAGAACATATAAAACTTTCCTTTCTTCTGTGATATGGACACCCACCCATGCAGACACCTCTTCGGGAGACAACGAGTCATGATTGTAATAGTAGAATCTCTCATAAATCTTTCCTCTGGAAAATAATTACGGCGATGAGTAGGGAGACAGGAATGTAGATGATAGGCCCCAAGAGATACTTCCACTCCACAGGTATTCCGTACAGAACTTTTGATGCAATAAGTTTAGGGCTCTGGAGATCGGGGAAGAGGTAGAGAAAAGCACCCCATGGTTCGTCTAATTTTGTCAACGCCCCTCGAAACGCTCGATCGGAAAAAAGAACTACGACAAATCCCATTCCAAGAGAGTACATCTGTCCAAAAAATAGTGAAAACACCCTTATAAGACCTACAACAGCCATTATAGCCAGAGATAGAAGACTAATAACTATAAAAATTTCTATATGGAATTTTCCACCTCGTAATAAAATATATGCCTGCGTACTGAAAAGAATGATCGCAACGATAAGCAAAGGAAAGATAACCTCGCTGAGAACTCGAGAGAGAAGATACCACCACCGCTTTATGGGTTTTGTGAGCTCCATCTCATACAGTGATTTAGTACCTGAGGACCCACTCGCAATAAAAACTGCCAGCACGCAACCGAGAAAATTTGCAATATCGATACTTTTACTAGTTGCGTACTGTGCCGGCGGCACAGAAATCTGACCGGGATACTCATAGGCAGACGCAGCCAAAAGAAGACTGATGCCAATCCCTACAAGAAGTACAAGATAAATGTATCTTGAACTCAGTGACTCCTTCAGCGATGTACGTATCATACTCAATGTTTGTCTCATCAGTAATCCCTCCGGGAAAATATCACGTATGCCAGTGAGATAGTTATAAAAAGTTCTATAATCCAGATGAAAAAGGAATGAACAAAGGAGGAAGATACTTCTGGATACATGCATTTTAGAGAAGAGACTATACCAAATTCCAGGTTTGGAAAAATCCATCCGATGCCAGACACGTCTACCACCTCATTTCCGATTCCTTCCATTGTCGATCGAAAGAGTCCGCCACAACACAGTATCATTCCCACTCCTATTGCATGTGAACGCGGAAATACGAGAGAAACAAGTGCAAGCGTTCCTTCTAAAAGTAATACGGTGGGAATCGTAGCGGAAAAGGCGAGAAGGATCTTCCACGAGAAATGCCCATAAACGTACGAGATTCCGCTGACTAAAAGACTATTCAAGAGTAAGAAAAGATAAATGATTGCTGTACTGGCAACATACTCTGATATGAAAAATTCCATTCGCGTAATTGGTTTTGTCAGTACCATTTGTGCCTCATATGCTGCCTTCTTCTGATCCCAGTGTGCCAGAAAGACACCCAAAGGAACAATAAGTATAAGTGAAAGCTGTACTGTGAGACCGTAAATACTGTTTATCGACGTGTATCTCTGTGAATTTTCGAAGGCCATCCATGCTACAACTGAAATGAGGAAGGGAACAAGAAAAATGGCCCATAATGTCTTTTCCTTCCACATTGATCGTATATTACGATGTATCAATCTCATATTCATGCTCACAGCTCCTTGTGAATGAAGAGAAGTATCCCCACTACTACCAAGAAAACACTTATTGCCCCCATACCAAGTGAAATTACGGAGATAGATTCTTCCATCAGAGTAACTGTCGGATTGTAGTTGATCTCATCCAGGTAGGTAAGCGCTCTCATACAGATGATACAAGCTACAAAGGCAGAAATACCGGTGGCCTTCATAGAGAGGTAGAGGTTGATCACAGAAGTAGCTGAGAGGACAAGCAGGGGAATCACCAAGACTGAAAATCCAGAAAATAGTTCATAGGAAATATCATATCCATTTGCTGAGAGCAGTACGCTGAAACTTCCTACTGCAGCTACTGCGCAGAGAACCAGTACCACTATATTTGCTATAAATTTTCCCACAAAATAATCCCGGCGTGTAAGCGGCTTTGTAATATCCAGTACTACAGCACCCGAACGAATTTTTGGACTGTACGTCTGCATCCCTATCAGAACCATGGCAAATGGACAAAAAAATCCGATGCCCATCGCAAGCCCAGCTGAAGCTCCACCCACAAAATCACCTCCTATTCTCTCTATGATAATGGGTAGTGAAACAACGGGAGCGATGCAGAACAGAGGCAAATAGTAGATGTATTTTTTGTAATGATATTCCTTCAGCATGAGCAAAATGACTTTCCAGAGACTCATTCTCCCACAACCTCCAGGAATGTATCCTCCAAGGACTGTTTCTTGGGTATCAACGCCTTCAACTTTCCGCCGTTGGTTACAATGATCTCCGCTAATTCCGGAACAATGTCCATATGCTCAACTTCTATAATGTAAGCATTTTCGTGAACGTTTAGAGTGCTCGTCTTTTCTTTGATCATCGCAATCGTTCTGCGGTCCATTTCGGCACGTATTTCCACACTGTTCGTAGAGGTGAGATCCTCGATAGTGCCTGTGGACACGAGTTCTCCGTTGTTTATAATGCCCACGCGATCACAGACCTTCTCCACCTCGCTGAGTATGTGAGAGTTAAGAAACACGGTCGTCCCTTGCGATTTAAGGTTCGTGAGCAGATCCTTGATATCCTTCCGTCCTGCGGGATCCAGTCCAGACGTGGGTTCATCCAGAAAGACAAGCTCAGGATCATTGAGTAACGCCTGCGCGATACCGAGCCGCTGTTTCATTCCCTTTGAAAACTGACTGACCTTTTTCTTTCCTGTATCATTCAGTGATACGAGTTTCAGTATGTCCTTAATTATCTTCTGTTTCTTCTCCTTCTCGATGCCGTAAAGATCGGCGTAATAGCTCAACGCCTCCTCGGCAGTGAAATACGACGGAAACTGTGGCTCTTCGGGAAGATACCCTATTCTCCTTTTTATCTCAACTGAAAGATCCTCTCCCAGCAGCGTGAACTCTCCGGATGTGGGAAATACAAGCCCCAACAGCATTTTTACCGTTGTAGTTTTTCCCGCACCGTTTGGGCCGAGAAATCCAAATATTTCTCCCTTTTTTACCTTTAAGTTTAGACTATCTACTGCACGTATCTCTTCTCTACCTCTCCAATCACTATACACCTTTGTTAATTGAGTTGTTCCTATTGCATTCATCTGAAACACCATATTAGTTTTCGGTTAATTCATAAAGATATGCGTCTTCAAGAGACGGTGAAACATTTTCCGCTCCCAAAGCAGATTTCTCTGCCAAAAATCGAACTTTGTATCTTTCCTCAGATGGAATAGTAGAAATCACAGAATGATCTTTTTTTATTTGTCTTAATTTTTCTTTGGATATTTCAGCCTCCCAAACTTTACCTTGCACTTCTGCTATTAATTCCTGGGGCGTTGTATGTGTAAGTATTGAACCTTCTTTAAGAATGGCAATGTTGTTGCATGCCTGCTCCACATCCCCCACAATGTGAGTAGATAAAATCACAAGTTTCTCTCCTGAAACTTCTGAGAGCATGTTGCGAAATTTGATGCGTTCTTCGGGGTCTAACCCGGAAGTAGGCTCATCCACAATAAGTAGCTTCGGATCATTGAGTAACGCCTGTGCGATACCGAGCCGCTGTTTCATTCCCTTTGAATACGTTTTTGTCTTCCTATTTTTAGCCTCTTTAAGTCCTACAAGCTCTATAATTTCTTCTATTTTCTTTTTTCTAACATTTTTATTCATTTTATGCAGAATTCCCATATAATCTAGAAATTCAACACCGGTAAGTTGGGGATAGAGACCAAAATCTTCTGGTAGATACCCAAGGATACTTCGGATATACTCTTTTGTAGATCGCTCTTTCAGGTTTTTCCCGTCGATGTATACAGATCCAGAGGTAGATTCCATTATTGTAGACAGTATTCGAATAAGCGTAGTTTTTCCTGCACCGTTGGGACCGAGAAGGCCGAATACTCCGTTTTTCATTTTCAAACTAATATTCTCAATCCCAGTTACATCTCCATTATAGATCTTAGTTAAATTTTCTATTTTAATCTCCATTTTATCACTCTATACGTTTCTC
>JAYEIH010000112.1:0-8479 GCA_034659995.1 Methanobacteriota archaeon | reverse complement strand
ATCCCGTGGATCCCACGGTATATCATATGTACCCGCGGGTCTTATCTCTTCAAACTTGCCTTTGTTCACAATCTTTACGAGATCTTCCTCCATTGTTTTCCTTAAAAGAGATTTTATTTTTCTTTTACTCAGTTTCAGCTCATTTTTTATCTCCACCTGAGTGGCATTCTCCATTTTTATGAGATACAACATGAAGTTTATTTTATCATTTTTAAGAGATATCAGATCCCGTAACCCTCTTGTCCGCTCTATTTTTCTGCCTTTCTTTATAATTTCCCCTGTAACACCATCTATAATACACGAAAGATTTACATAATCCCCCTTTTCAGGAAAATAATCAAAAAGAACTCGGAAAATGGGGTAATAGACCCTATGATATGAGAATATCTCTTCCACTCTCTTAAAAAATCTTCTTTTCCTATGTTTTTTGGCTATTTTGTGTATGTCTTCTCTGGTTAGATTGCCGTAGAGCACAGAGGCCTTTCTGTAATTGAGTTCCTTGAGCTTTGGTTCTACTTTAGGCTTTATCTCTCTTTTCTTCTCTTTCTCCGGAATCTCTACAATTTCTGTTAGCTCTTCTATAACACTTTTTTTCTTTGCAGCCAAATCTTCAGGGTTTTCCTGTGTTTCCGTTTCTTCTCTCTTCTTTTTTATCCTTTCTTCCTCTATAAGCTCCTGTAAGATATTCTCAAGGGTTAGTTCCAGGTTATAGTCTTTATTTACAACGTCTATTACTCTTTTTAGCTCTTTTTTACTCTCATTACTATATTTTTCGCAGATGATATTCTTCACGTTCTCCTTCATTACCACAGGATCGATATCAAGACTCGGCCTCCGCTCTCTTCCCTCGTGCTGCGATACTCTCGGCCTTATTCTGGCCAGAAAGGACCGTGAGGTTTCCTCCTGTTTATCACCAATAATAACAGTGCCGATGGGTAAGTTCTGAATAAACTCTTTGTTTTTGAGCATGGGGGGGATTTCTGACGGCATTCTTCTTGTTACTGCTTTTATATCATCCCCATAAACAAGCTTGTGACAGAAAAGGATATCTGTCTGAGAGAGAATCTTTGAGTCCACTGCAGAGGGCTGCTGTGTGGCAAGGACGATCGAACATCCTGGCTGCCTTCCCTGCCTCACATACTCAAGAAGTGCCTCGGATGCCGCTGTTTTTCTCCCGCCTCCAGGAACGAGGATATGCGCCTCGTCGATAAGAAGCCATGTTATGGGGATCCCTTCTGTTATGGTCGAGAGACCGCCGGAAGCCTCCTGCCGTGAAACCATCTTTCGTTTGTTCAGGATATTTCTCGCAAGAATCCCAACAACAAGAGCCCTGACATTATTTTCAAGAAATGATATATCGATAACCGAGATCTGTCCTCTTCTTGAGAGATCGTTCAACTCCGTTCCGCTTTTATCAAATAATCCCCAGTTTTTTGCACCTTTTAGCCGCGCCGTAAGTGCTCTTCTCGTAGCACTTTTGAACCCCTTTCCCTTTGAATGAATGGATTTCGCATTCTCTATCGCATAGATTAAATCATCAACGCTGTAATTTTTCATCTTTCTTTCAATATGCTTGCCTTTCTTTGTTGAGTACCCCTCCCTTACGCATTCCAGTGCCTTATCAACAAGCAGCCCCATGGTGCCGAAACGGTCCATATCGAAGGTTAGGCACCAGTCCTCAACGGTAAGCTCCGAGGGTTTCATCGTAAAAATTTCATCCCATGTAGCTTTAGGAGCCTCCTTCTTCTGTCCTTTTGGAATAAAGGCCTTTACAGAATCCACACCCGTTGGATCAAGCCCCCATTCCTCTAAAACAACTTTTTCCGAATCTACCTTGTTCTCCTGCTTCATGGACCAGAATATACCCATGGGGTCAATTATTATCACGCCGACGGCATCGTTTTTTAATGCAATCTCCTCTGAAAGAACGCCAAGCGTGTATGATTTCCCCGATCCTCTCATTCCGCAGATAAATATGGCATGCGGAGATATCGAGTCCACAAGTACCCTCTTGCCATAATACTTACCATCCTCGGACAGTTCTGCAACTCTACCGGCATACATCCCTGCTCTGTCCTTGTACCTATCAAAAACGCTCGATTTTCTACCTACGAAAACATAATCCTCGGAAGACAACAACTCTAACTCCTCATCTACCATTACTTTATCCATTTACAGCACCTCTTTAACTCCTCCTATTCCTTTTGATCGTCCCTCTCTAAAAATAAACTTTTCTCCTTCCTCTATATGATATGGGTTGTACTTGAACCTCATCCTTATCCTTGCATGATCTCCCACGCTAAGATACTCCTTTCCGTATATCTCCTCAAACTCCACACACTCGGAGATCGTCTCCAGGTGCAACACGGGTTCATACCCTGCCTTTATAGTTGTTGGGTGGGAGAGAATAAACACATCCCCGATAAATTCCCTTGTTATCTTGCCTTTTTTCTCCGTAAGCACCATTCCGCGCCGTATCTCCTCATTTTTTATATTTTTCAACGCTATCCCCACTACGTCCCCAACCTCAGCTTTTTTCAGATAATGATAATGCTCCATTATAGTCTGCCCTCGTATTTTCCTGTACCCGTCATTGAAGGGGCCGAGATATAGGTTTGTATTGTTCTCCACCACGCCCTGTCTTACCCTCCCCGTAACGACAGTCCCCGCTCCCTTTATGGAGTGGACCTTATCGATATACATTAAAAATGGTTTTTTTAGCTTTTCTGGTTTCTTGGCCCTCTCGGGAAGATTGAGAAGAAGATTGTCAAGAAGATCGAAGCCTTCCTTGGTAACGGCCGAACATTTTATTATGGGAACAATCTTCTCATTCTCTATATGTACGGCGGGATTCTTTACCTTGTAGGGTACCCTGCCCACTCTCTTAAGCATGATACTGAGATTTTCCTCCACTCTTCTTGATTCCTCTTCTGTCACCTTATCCATTTTTGTAAGAGCTACGATAATTGGCAGCTCCATGGCCATCGCAATTCCCATATGCTCCTTGGTTATCAACGTGATTCCATCCGAAACATCTATCACTAAAAAGGCATAATCTACTTTCTGACCCAGCATTCCCCGTATTGTTGTCCTAAGCCATGGTGCATGTCCGGGGCAGTCTACGAAGGATATCAGTTTTTTAGCCCTGTCCACAACATCGGAAATCTCTCTCTTGTTCAGCGGATTCTTAAGCTTCAGCGGGTTTCCCTTCTCATCAAAACCGTACACTGCATAGGCTATTTCAGCGGTAAGTCCTCTCTCTATCTCGTGAGGAAGAAAATCCAGGAATATTCTCGTTTTCCCTGCTCCGTCATCCTCCTGATCCGCTATCAAACTGCCAATAAGCGTGGATTTCCCATGATCCACATGACCTATAGTTCCAATAACGATATGGCTTCTATTCTGTATCTCATGGTTATTTTTCACCGTGATTCTTGCAAAGAGACCCTCTTTTTCATATCGCTCTACCTTTGCTATCTCGGCCTCTGCTTCCTCGGCCACCTCTTTTATAACCCTCAGAGTTTCCAGATACTTCGCCTCATCCAGCCCGCAGACAGTTCCATCATCATAAACACCGACAATATAACAGGCCGTACCATCACCCTGCTCCAGTCTGAATTTCATCTGGGAGGCTAACTTCTGTTTCTTCCCTTTAAAGAGATGCCCACTATGTAAATAAGATTTAAACTCTATATTATCTCTTTCACCCTGAGCAAGGATCTCATTAATCTCCATCATTAAGATACGGGAAAACCAGCAATATATACCTTCGGTCTAAAAAATAAAAAAAGAAAAAAAGACGTTTATCTACTTGTTGCAAGTTCGATATCGTCTTTTTTAACTGTCTTTCTTCCAGCGTGTTCTGCAAGGGAGAGAGCCTCTCTTGCAAGAGCGACGCCTTCCTGCTCCAGTATTTTCGCTAATTCTTTTGCTGCATCCTCACTTACCCTTTCTGCACCTGCTTTTCTAATAAGCTTATCTACCGAAGCCTTTGCCAATATTGCCATTTTTTTCACCTCTTATTTTTTTATCCTGAGAGGATTTAGAGTATGGGGGTATTTAAAGCTTTCGGTACCATCCTTCAAACAAAGCGATTTTTTATACGATACATTGCAATGATTGAAGGGATTTATAACTGGCAAGAATGTAGAGGGACAATCCTTAGTCAGAGAAGGCAATGAGTACTATATTAGAGAGATTGCAATGACTCCCTCTATAAAAATTTTTTTTATTGCACAATGGGTGCCCATCAAAAACCCCTGAAGAGACCAATGATAAACAAACGCTCACCGATAGTTTTGGCTACTCCTTCTTTTTTATTTTAATTACATCACCTATGGTAAGACCTTTTGAGTTTTTGGCATATTTTTGAAGGTCAACTTCCGATATTTTATCTCTCAGTTTTATTTCCAAAGCTTTTTCAAGTTTCTTAGCAAGCTTATTGCTGGGGGTCATGCTTTTAGTTTCTAATCTATGAATAACAGATTCTTTTTCATTTATTTTTGAAGCAAGCTTCTTCTGTGAGATATTTCTTTTTTCTCGTGCATTTTTTATTCTTTCGGAGTAATCCGGAACTATTTTGAGATCGTCTTTTCTCCGTCTTGAGTACTGTTTCTTACTCCGCACTTTGGGATGTGGTTTTCCCTTTTTCTTTTTGGGTTCTGCCTTTGTTCCAAACTTTCTGCACGTGGGACAGACCTTCAGTCGCGCTCCGTCAATATATACCTCTGTTACCTTTCCTCTGATCTCCTTTCCGCAGATCTCACATATCATCATAGAAAACTCACCAAAAGTTATTTAAATAGTTTACCTCCATATAGTACATTAGAACATATATAGGCTGAGATTGCAGGAGAGGATATAGTGACAGAGGTTATAGGATCAAATAGGGATCTCTTAAAGAAAAAGATCCGGTATCTTGAGGTAGAAAAGAGAAATGTAGAGACTGAGAGATATAAACTTGAGAAGAAGGTTACAGAGCTTGAGAGAGAGCTGAAAAGGCTAAGGTCTCCTCCGCTTATTACGGCTGTTGTTCTTGATGTGCTGAACGATGGTAGATTGGTCGTTAAAAGCTCTTCCGGACCTGATTTCGTTGTTTCTACAACCGGCGTCATCGACAAAGATATCTATCCCGGAACACAGGTAGCATTAAACCAAAGGACACTTGCAGTGATGGAAGTTCTCCCATCATCTAAGGACCCCGCGATAAGTGGGATGGAGATAGTAACCTCCCCTGATGTCACGTACGCACATATAGGCGGACTGAGAACTCAGATTCGTGACGTAAAAGAGACTGTGGAACTACCACTAAAGGAACCGAAAAAGTTTGAAAAAATAGGAATAGATCCTCCTAATGGCGTTTTGTTTCATGGCCCTCCGGGATGTGGAAAGACGCTCCTTGCAAAGGCAGTGGCGAATGAAACGGATGCAACATTTATCAGAGTTGTAGCCTCGGAGTTTGTAAAGAAGTATATAGGCGAAGGTGCAAAACTCGTCAGGAGTATCTTTAAGCTAGGGCGAGAAAAAGCACCGAGTATTATTTTCATAGACGAAATTGATGCCATCGGCGCAAAGAGAACGGATTCCTCCATATCCGGAGATAGAGAGGTGCAGAGAACACTGATGCAATTTCTCTCGGAACTAGATGGGTTTAATCCTCGTGGGGACATCAAGGTGATTGCCGCAACAAACAGGGTGGACATTCTGGACGAGGCTCTTCTCAGATCGGGAAGGTTTGACAGGAAGATAGAGATTCCACTGCCTGACAGGGAAGCAAGAGAGACTATCCTAAAGATTCACAGTGCAAAGATGAACACAAAAAATGTAAACCTCGGAAGAATTGCCGGAGAAACGAAAGGACTATCCGGTGCGGATCTTAAAACGATCTGTATGGAAGCGGGGATGCGTGTAATAAGAGATGAAAGAGAGTTCATCGGCGAGGAAGATTTTAGAAATGTACTAATTAAAAACAGAGAATCTCCCAAAGAAAAAAGCAGCATGTACGGGTAAAATGAGCAGCAATATCACAGAGATAGAAATAAAGAACAGTTTAAATTATTTGATGGAAACAGGTGACATTTACTTTATTAAATATCCCGATAGCGTAAGAAAGTTTTATCGATCTCCCTATGATTTCCTCATACTCACAGAACAATACAATTACGCTGTGGAGGCAAAAAAAACAAAGAGGAAAAGTTTGCCCTTTAAAAATATAACGGAACAACAGATAGAATCGCTGATCTCCTTCTCGAAAAAGCTGAAGAAGAACAGGTCGTTTGTTTTTATTAATTACAGGAACGGTAAAAGAAAGAAAGATGAAAAGATCAATGACGCTTACCTGATAGAGATCGACGGATTTGCCGAAGCAAAAGACTCTCTGGGCAGAAAGAGCCTTCCGATGAAATGGTGCAGGGAGAATGCGGTCTTATTAAAAAGAATGAAGTTTAAGAAGAAATACGGATGGGACCTTTCACTGTTTTTAGAGCCCGATCTCATCTCGTAGAACATCTGCCATATCTGTCTTTTCCCATGTGAAATCGGGATCATCTCTACCGAAATGACCGTATGATGCTGTTTTTTTGTAGATTGGCCTCAGTAAGTCCAGATACTCAATAATTCTGGAAGGACGTAAATCAAAGTTATTTAGTATAGTACTCTCTATCTTTTCTAGATCTACGTGATTTGTACTGCGACAGTCCACATAAACTGAGATGGGCTCTGAAATACCAATGGCATAGGCGATCTGAAGCTCACATTTGTCGGCAAGCCCTGCGGCAACAACATTCTTAGCGATATACCGTGCCATATACGAGCCGGACCGATCCACCTTTGAAGGATCCTTGCCCGAGAAGCATCCGCCGCCATGGCTTCCCACGCCACCGTACGTATCAACGATTATTTTTCTTCCTGTGACACCGGTATCCGCTGCAGGTCCGCCCTTGACAAATCTTCCCGTGGTATTTATGTGGTACTTTGTCTTTTTGTCCAGCAGCTCTGACGGGACTGTTTTTTCAATTACCTGCTCCCTGATATCCTCCCTAACCTTCTCTTCATCCATATCATCATGTTGAGCTGCAATCACAATAGCTTCCACCCTTTTTGGCGATTTGTCATTGTTATACTCTATGGTTACCTGAGATTTGCCGTCGGGTCTTAAATAATCCAAAATATTCTTTTTTCTTACCTCCGCAAGTCTTTTTGTAAGCCTGTGTGCAAAATCCAGAGGCATGGGCATGAAATTCTCTGTTTCATTCGTTGCGTACCCGAACATCAAACCCTGATCTCCTGCGCCCTGATCCTCCTTATTGACGCCTTGAGCTATATCAGGGCTCTGCTCATCTATAGCTACTAGCACGGCGCATGTTTCATGATCAAATCCGTACTCAGGTTTCGTATAACCTATATCTTCTATAGTCCGTCGTGCTATCTCACGCATCTCCACATATGTTTTAGTCGTTATCTCGCCAGACAAGAAACACAGACCTGTGCTTACAATGGTCTCGCATGCCACTCTGCATTCTTTGTCCTTGGCCATTATTGCATCCAGTGCGGCATCGGAGATCTGATCGGAAACCTTATCCGGATGCCCTTCTGTTACAGACTCGGAGGTAAAAAGCTTCTTCATCTTATCACCATATAGCATTCCCATGGAGACTCTCCTTATATATTTTTCCCACAAAATATTACTATTCGTTATATTTTCCGCTCTAAACATAGAAACCTTTTTATTCTTCAATTGAGTAGAATGAACTGTTATGGCAAAAATTGCAGCAAGCAGACTGAGAGACAGGAGAGTGGTCACAGAGCAGGGCCATGAGATTGGAACACTCTTTGATATTGTAATAGATGAAGACATGGGGAAAATTATGGCCTTTATTGTCGATCCTACCACTGAAGATGTTGGAAGGGAACTAATAACTGATAAAAATGGATTTGTTCTCATCCCATTTGGGGCCTTTTACGCTATAAAGGACTATCTCATAGTGGATGCGAAAAGACTTCCGAAAAAGGCATCAAAGGCTCTTTTTGCCAAATAATCTTTTTTACAGAGGGATAAAATACTGAAGATATACACCGATGGAGCTTCACGAGGGAATCCCGGTCCCGCTGCTTGGGCGTATATTATTTTTGAAGATAAAAAAATACAAGAGGAAAATTCCGGGTATCTCGGAGAGGCCACAAACAACACCGTGGAGTATAACGCTATTATTAATGCCCTTAAAAGAGCGAAAGGATATAATGAAAAAGAGATACAAGTTTACTCTGACAGCGAGCTTGCTATCAAGCAGATAAACAGAGAATATAAAACAAACAAACCGCATCTACGAAAACTGCGGGATAAGATATACTCGCTGTCCCAAAAGTTTAGAAATATCGAGTTTGCCCATGTGCCTCGGGAAAACAAGTATATTCAGCGGTGCGATGCGCTCTGTAATCGATCCTTGGATGGGCGGGGCTTTTAGGGATGATCATTCTTAGT
>JAYEIH010000111.1:0-8773 GCA_034659995.1 Methanobacteriota archaeon | reverse complement strand
GGAGGCCATAGAAAACCTAAACAATGAGATCTACAAGCTCTCTTCACGAATCTACCAGCAAGGGGCACAAGAACAGGAAACAGCAGAACAACAGGCACAGGAAGAAGAGGAAGAAGAGGAAGAAGAGGAAGAAGAGGAAGAAGAAGGAGAACCCGAGGAGTAACTCTGTGATTGAATGAAAAAAGATTACTATGAAATACTAAAAGTAAACAGGGATGCGTCCAAAAGGGAGATAAAAAGAGCGTATAAGAAACTTGCGCGAAAGTACCATCCTGATGTGAGCGATGATTCGGATGCTGAGGAACGTTTCAAGGAGATCTCGGAGGCGTACGCCGTTCTCTCGGATGAGAAGAAAAGAAAAAGATACGATACCTACGGACACAGGGGCGTTGACCAGCAGTACAGCCGTGAGGATATATTCAGGAACGTAAACTTTGAGGATATCTTCAGTGAGATCTTTGGAGGGGGGTCCGAAAGCATATTCCAGGATCTCTTTGGCTTTAATATGGAGCACCGCTCCGGAAGGCAGAGGGAAAGAGATATGAAAGCGGAGATTACCGTGAACCTCGAGGATCTCATCTCCGATACCAAAAAAACCCTCAGATACCGAAGAACAAAAAAATGCGATGCCTGCAACGGCACAGGAGCCGAAACTCCTGAAGACGTAAAAACCTGCGATCTGTGTGGTGGGAGAGGCCAGGTAAAGAAGGCACAAAATATGGGGTTCACCCAGTTCGTCACGGTAAGACCATGCCCAAGGTGCAATGGCAAAGGAAAGATAATCACAAAAAAATGCAAAAAATGCAACGGCACGGGGAAGATCAGAGGAGAAAGCACCGTTACCGTAAATATCCCGAAGGGGGTACAGAACGGTGCTACTGTGAAGTACAGAGGGCGAGGAGAATACGCGGACAGTTACGGTGATCTCTATGTCACAATCAGGGTAAATCCTCATGAGTACTTTAAAAGAAGAGGAGATAACATCCTGTACAGTGCCGAGATCGGCTTCCCCAAGGCGGTCCTCGGAACGGAGATAACGGTGCCCACGCTCTACGGAAACGAAACCGTTAAGGTCCCACCGGGGACACAGTACGGCGATGAGATAGAACTGAGGCGTAAGGGCCTTCCGAGGCTCAACTCCACCTTCAGGAAGGGATCGCAGATAGTCAGGATAATACTCAAAACGCCGACAGATCTGCGCAAAGGGGAGAAGGAGCTGTATGAGGAGTTACTGAAGAAGAACTGAGAGTGAAACCAACCTATTTAAACCGACACTGAAACGCATTGTTATGAAGCTTATATTACTGGCTCCTCCCGGAGCGGGAAAGGGAACGCAGGCAGAACGAATAGCGAAAGATTACGCAGTGAAACACACATCAACAGGCGATCTCCTCAGAGAGGCCGTCGACAAAGCAACGCCACATGGATTAGAGGCAGAGAAATACATGAAAAAGGGAGAATTGGTGCCTAATGAGGTGGTCATTGACATAATGAAAAACAAACTCAAAGAGATGGATGGGTTTATCCTTGATGGGTTTCCACGAACCCTTAAACAGGCAAAAATGCTGGATGAAATATTAAAAAGAGAGAAAAAGCCTCTGGATGGTGTTATAGAGATCCACGTGTCAAACAGAGAGGTCATTGAGAGAATCACCGGAAGGCTATCGTGTAAGTGCGGTGAGATCTACCATGAAAAATACAATCCCCCTGCTGCGGAGGGTATCTGTGATAAGTGCGGAGGAAAGCTGTATAAACGAGAGGATGACAGAGAGGAAACGGTGCTTAGCAGGTTAAAGACATATAAAAAGAAAACCCTGCCTCTTGTGAAGTACTATTTCAAAAAAGGCATACTCCATACGGTAAACGGTGAACAAGAGATAGAAGATGTTTATAAAGAGATAAAAAAAGTTTTGGACAAAATAAAGAAAAATTAAATTAAGAATTTCCCGTTTTCGTAGAAGAGTTCGCCGTCGGCATATATTTTTCCGCCCTTCTTCATGTCTTTAAGGAGATCCCAGTGGATACTCGACTGATTCTTTCCGCCGGACTCCGGTATGGAACGGCCCAGCGCCAGATGCATTGTTCCTCCCATCTTCTCATCGAAGAGCATGTTTTTGGTAAACCGCTGAATACCGTAGTTTGTCCCAATTGCTATCTCGCCGATTCTCTCCACTCCATCAATCTCAAGCAGCTTTTCCAGCAGTTCCTGACCCTTTGCGGCCTCCGCATTCACTACCTTGCCGTCCTCAAATCTCAACCGTATGTCCTTGATCTCCTTTCCCATATAGATACCAGGATAGGTAAACCGTATCGTGCCGTTGGCTGAGTCCTCCACAGGGCCCGTGAATACCTCTCCGTCCGGCATATTTTTTTCGCCGTCGCAGTTTATCCATTCTCTTCCCTTCGCCGATAACGTCAGGTCAGTATCCTCTCCGACATACCGTATCTCCTCTTTCCCGTTGAGATGATCAACTATCTTTTCCTGCTTTTTAGATACCTTCCTCCACTCTTCTATCGGATTTTCTTTATCCAACAGACACGCACCGTAAACAAAATTACGGTACTCGAGGAATGAAATTCCAGCCTCCTGCGCCATTGCCTGTGTAGGATACGGCGCCAGGGTCCACTGCAGCTCTCCTTTCGCCTCTCTTTCCATAAATATCTTTGTGATCTCAGCCCGTGCTGCCGCCCGCGTGGAAAGTTTTTGGGACTCAATGCTGTTCAGTCTCTTGGGATTGATATCCGCCCATAGGCTGATCATCACATCCGCTTCTTCTACCGTAGTCTTTGTGATAGGAGAGACATACTCGAGCTGTTCCTTCTTTGCATGGGTAAATAAGATCTCATCCATATTCGCCAACTGAACCTTATACTCGAAGTTAGCTCCCTTTTTTACAACGTTCTCCACAACCTTCTCCAGTAACGGCTCAGCTAAATAACTCGACTGTATTACCACAAGGTCTCCTTCTTCTATTTCCACAGAATAATCTGTTACTACCTCTGCCAGTTTTGATAACATATAGATCACTGCTTTTCATACACAACAAAGTATATAAACTTTTACTCCCTCACCTATAACGGCGTGAGCAGTTTGCAGTTTCGGGCTTTACGCCTGAGGAAGCTCTATCCATGCAACTGGAACCGGTCCGAGGAGAGATCCTCTGGTAAAGGGAACAGAAACGACACCGCTGATGCAGGAGGAAGATGATCCTGAGAAAGGTGAGGACTGTATCGGGCAGGATGGAACGGCCCTTTCCCCGGGCATGCAAGACCAAATGTCGCCGATGATCACCAGTTCGAGGCGAAGGTAGGTCGCTTAGTCGAATACTGCATATACAAAAGATGGGCTATAGGCCGCTCACGCCGACCCATTCCTTGAGCTCCTCTTTCCCATCCACCGGACCCTCAGCAAAAATAATATCGCCTTTTTTAAAGATGAGCGTATCCAGTTTGTAGATATACCTGTTTCCTCGTTTAACCAAGAAGATATGCATGCCCGTATTTGTCTTTATCCCTATATCCTTAACGGTTTTTCCTATCATTCTGGAATTTTTCGTTACGACTTCCTTTACTATTATTTCATCCGTCTCGCTCATGGCCTCTATAAATATAGGATGTATTTTTGTTCTAAAGACATTTTCAGCTATTTTCAATGCCGCATCGGCAACCATTTCTGCAGCATTTCCCAGTTCAAGAATTGCTATTAAATTTTCTGGTTTTTCCTTTTTTGCAGCCCGTAACGTAATGAGTTTCAGCTTATAATGGAGTTTGTCCACCCTTTCCTCCAGAACGATAACTTCCTCAGCTATGTCCTTGTTTCTGTATATGAGTGAGGTATAGGCGAGATCGATCATTAACTCGGAGGTATCCTTTATCTCGATCAGGATGTCCTTTATTCTCCGCAGCTCAGCCTCTCCATTCATTCACTGTCCCCTCGGATATTTTTCTCAGAAGATGTTCTCCTTCCTCTGTGCCTCTTGCAAACAACACATCTCCTTTTTCCAGGATAATATTCTTACTGGGATTGTAAATTCTCTCTTTTCCCCTTTTTATACCTATTATATACTCTCCAATGGCCGTAGCCAGCTGGGTCTCCCTTATTTTTAGCCCCACAAGAGTTGACTCCTTTTTTACCGTTACCCGAGCTATTTTTTCCTCGGCCTCCTTCAGAGCCTGGAGTGTCACAGGGTGAATCTTGAAATCTCTTTCAATGATATTGGAGATATCTCCGGCGGCATTCGCTATATCCTCCGAAGCAGAGGCCACCTCCAGTATCTCAGAGATGTTCTCGGCACCTTCTCTCGTTCGTGCAGCCATAAGGGCGATCGTTTTTATCTTGTAATTAAGTTCATTCATTCGCTCTTCCAACTCATGAGTCTCCTCGGCTATCGCCTCATTATCAAAAAAAACCGATGAGTACGCAAGATCCAGTATAAGCTCTGATATGTCCTTCATCTCGGTGAATATATCCTTTAGGTTCATCTCCTCATTTTCCATCTGCCACCGTTTGTTTTCTGAGTATATAAATATTGGTTTGTAAAACGGAAAATTGCAAACCTATAAATATTTCCAGAAGAGAAATAGGGTATGCTCACGAAAGAGGAGGGAAAAGAGTTAGTGAGAACGGCGCGAAAAAATATCGAGTATTATTTGGATACGGGAAAAAAAATTGAGTTAGGGGATATAAAGGAAAAATATAAGGAAAAAAGAGGCGTATTCGTCACCTTAAAAAAGAAGGGGGAACTGCGGGGTTGTATCGGGTATCCGAGGCCCATTATGCCGCTGATGAATGCCCTTCTGGATACCTCGGTAAGTGCCGCCACACGGGATCCACGTTTTCCGGCAGTGAGCAGGGGCGAGATGAAGAAGATCACCGTGGAGGTTACCGTCCTCACGCCGCCGAAACTCATCCAGTGCAACCCGCAGGAGTATCCTGAGAGAATAGAGATAGGAAAGGATGGACTGATCGTGGAGAAAAATGGACGCTCCGGACTGCTGCTTCCGCAGGTACCGACGGAATGGGACTGGGACGAGGAGGAGTTTCTTTCCCATACCTGCAGGAAGGCGGGACTTCCCATTGATACGTGGCTCGAGAAGGATACAATAGTATACAGATTCCAAGGGCAGATATTTACAGAAGAGTAAAAACTACAATCGTATTCTTTTTACATCTATATACGTAATATCATTTTCCATATCGACAAATGCCAGTATCATCTTTTTATTAACGGTATTGGCCATTCTTGCAGCCTGTGCAATCTCATAGGACTGTAAACTCTCTTTTTCATCGATTGCCTGTATAAGATACTCTGCATGACTCTCTATGCCACCGCAGTAAACCCGAAAATGTGCACCGTACTTGAATCCCGCCTTTACGAGGCGCCCCCTGTCCCGCAGGTCTTTATACACAAAAAACCGTACGGCAAAGTCTCGTTCCTCCTTAACATTTGTAAGTATGTCCTTCTCTCCCTCGATACTGAGCTTTCCTTTTTCCACAAGGTAATAAGCCTCAACTAAATCAAGGTACAGCTTACCCCCGTCCATAGTACCATAGGCTTTATTTTCCAACTTACCAACAGCTTTTTTATTCTCGATTAACACTCTTTTTCCCAATAACTTCCCAGTAAACACGGTTTTACCTCTCAAAAAGTGGGGACGGCGGGATTTGAACCCGAATCCATGGGTTTCTCCGCTCCAGAAATTCGTCATCCGAGATGTCAGCAGCCCCATAGCAATATGGGGATAGAGAGTTACTATCTCTGGAGCCCATGATGATCCCTGCTTACACTACGTCCCCGTAGACGAGAATACTTTCAGATGCTCATATAAAAGGTTTTCTCTTCATGTGGGAATATCCTTCCTTTTAAATACCAGGACCGCAGATACGAGAACCACCGCCGCCAGAACTATCAGGGCGGCGAACTCACCGATCTTGAGGACATTATCGTAAAGTGCCGCATTGTAATCCCAGTACTCCACAATGCTGAGGTCTGCCAGTATACTGAACTTCTCAGAGAGATTCCCAATCACGGAGAGAATGTACTCAACGAAGACAAAGGAGAAGGTGATTCCCATGGCTGTACGCGCATTCCTGAAATATACCGCGGTGAGCATTCCCACCGAGATGATCACCATGAGCAGGGGGAGAGACCCTATAAACGCCAGTACCGTCGAACTGCCGGCGAGGCCGTCGGAGAGTTCCAAGGAACCTACCGAGCCGATAACCGCACCTGCGGCAAGAAGAAGAAGTACAACGGTATATGCTGTCAGAGCAAGGAACTTTTCAATGAGATACTCCTCTCTGGAAAGGGGTGTGGAGAATATCAGATCCATCCGTTTTCCCTCAAAATCTCTTGCCACGGTGTTCACCGCGATGTATCCGAGGAAGAGACCGACCAGGAGTACCCACCAGCTGAAGATCTCCAGAGAGATGTACCCTTCTATCTTATAGACGGATATCGTTCTCCCATGGGTCATTCCCTTATAAATCGGGTTTTCCAGAAGTTCATCAAAGGGATTTGTTTTTTTTTCCGTGGAAATCATGCCGATAAGTGTCGGCTCCGTAATATCATCTGTAACGCCGAGCACGGCATAATACCTGTTTCCTTCGAACTCTTTTGGAAAGGAGGTTTCTCTCTCTATGCCGGTATGGATCACCTTCCCTGCAATCATGGAGACGCTCCCGCTCTCCATAACAACGTACTGGGTCGCTCCTTCCATCGAATCCCATGAAAGCGTTATCGTTCCACCTATCTCTTCGGGAACGGTAATCTCAACGTTCTCAGATCCCTCCAGTCCTTTAGCCGTCTCTGCAAATGTGGGAAATATTAGAGGCATAGCACCTACAAACAGTATTACAATCAGAAGGAAAATAATAAGCCCTTTCCATCCGCTGACAAACTCCATGATAAATGTTCTACCCCTCATTGGTCATCACCGTCTGTATAGTACTTCAGAAACAGCTGCTCCAGCGGGAAGGTCTTGAGACTCATGTTGACGATTTTATGGGTTGAAATCTGCTTTACCAGCTCATCTAAGTTCTCAGTGATAACGCAGGAGAGCGTAGTTCCATCCACTGTAATGTTATTTACGCCATCCATCTCAAACTCCGCAGAATCTACCGGGTTCCGAAACTCAACACTGAGAGTCTTTCCGAGCTTATCCTGGAGAGCGGCAATCTCCTCAATCACCTGGAGTCTACCTTTCCTGATTATCGCTACTCTGTCGCAGACCTCCTCCACCTCCGCTAAGATATGGGAGGACATGAAGATTGTTTTCCCCTTTTCTTTCTCTTCCTGAAGAATTCGGTAAACCTCTTGCTGCATTAAAGGATCCAAGCCGGCAGTTGGCTCATCAAGAATGATGAGGTCCTGATCCGCCATGAGCGCCTGGACTAACCCCACCTTCTGACGATTTCCCTTGGAAAGATCGCCTGTCTTTCTCGAAAGATCGAGTTCCAACCGCTCAGCGAGCTCTTTCATTTTTTTATCCGATTTTACGCCACTCAGCGATAGCAGGTAGTGCAGAACTGTGGAGGCCTTTAAGCCGGAAAAAAGCCCGAAATCGCCGGGTAAATAACCAACTCTCTGCCGTATTTTAGTTGAGTCTTCATGAGAGTCCATGCCAAATATCGTGATCTCTCCCTCTGTTTTCGAGAGGAGACCGAGACCTGTTCTGATTGTGGTGGTCTTCCCGGCACCATTAGGACCGAGATATCCGAGTATTTCACCTTTATACAGGT
The DNA here is from genome assembly GCA_034659995.1 of Methanobacteriota archaeon. GTDB lineage: Archaea > Methanobacteriota_B > Thermococci > Methanofastidiosales > B48-G16 > JAYEIH01. The sequence continues at coordinate 1,032 of JAYEIH010000111.1, read as the reverse complement.
CTAAGTCCAGATCCAGTATTCCCCTCTGCTTACCATACATCTTGGTAAGAGACCGTATCTTCATGATAGTTTCTTTTTTCATTTTATCTCCGCCTTAGGCTTGCCTAATTCTATGGAGGTAAGGTATAAAAAGGTTTTTCTTAATCTGCACCCCATTTGGATGTAATACAGGCAAGAAGATATCAGTGCCGCAATCGGAGACAGAACCAAACCCTCTTAAAGGAAACCAAAAAACGCATGTATGGACAAGTTTCATCTTGAGAATAGAGATCCGTACGCATATATCCAGCTTATAACAGGGCTCTTTGTTTTCGCAGCGGGTATTGTCTTTATGCTCAAGGCCGATCTCGGCATGAGCCCGTGGGGGACGTTTCATGTAGGCGTAATCCACCATCTTCCTTTAACATTAGGGCGGATTTCGCAGCTTGTTGGGCTTGTTATCATTGTCTTATCTCTTTTTCTTGGCATCTATCCCGGTGTTGGCACTGTGCTGAACATGTTTTTTATTGGACTCTTCATAGATCTCATCAATCCCTATATTCCGTTTATGGATGGGTACCTCTCCCAGGCGTGTATGCTCGGTATGGGTATACTTTTCGTTGGGATCGCCTCTGGGCTTTATATCAACGCAAATCTCGGCGCCGGTCCGCGGGACAGCTTAATGCTCGGACTCAGCAAGAAAACAGAAAAAAGTGTTCGATTTATTCGTAATTCCATTGAAATAACGGTTCTTATTACGGGGTTCTTTCTCGGAGGTCCTGCAGGTCTGGGAACGGTGGCCTTCGCCCTTGGTATCGGGCCATCCGTGCAGTTCTTTTTAAAAAGGGTTCCGAAGAGAGGAAAGAGTTAAGTTTTGCCAACTTGTCTAAAACACCAGTGTATTTCCCTTAATCCTCAACCTCTCGCGTCTTTCGTCATAATCCGGAAGGACTGACGCCACCGTACCCCAGAACTCCCTTGAATGGTTGGGGTGTGTGAGATGGACCAACTCATGAACGACAACATAGTCAACGAGCGACATCGGGGCCATGA
>JAYEIH010000110.1:0-9057 GCA_034659995.1 Methanobacteriota archaeon | reverse complement strand
GAAACCTCAGGTTATATTGTTTTCTGGACCGGCTTTTTTAGAACATTTAACCAAAAAGTTTTAAAATGACAAAAAAGAGTAGTATATATGAAACAGATAGATATGGAAAAGGCAATAGAAATTGTAAAAGATTATTTTAATAAAGTGAAAGGTGAACGTAAAATGTTTGATAGGCCCTTTGTAGAATGGCTAGGTTTTGATGTAATCAGTGCTGAAGAGAAAGATGAAATCTATGTAATAAAATGTGAGTTGACAGAAAACCCTTTCACTACAGAAAAACATAAGTATACAGTTAAACTGGACACAAGGGGAGAAATAAGGCAAGTTAAGAGAGAATGAATGAAAAAATATCCAAATTTAGAGAAATTGTGACTGATACAGGTCCATTACTGCTTTATTTGACTGGGTTTTATAATCCAAGTGATCTCCACCAGTTTAATTATAATGAAGATGAGTTCATTTTATTTGTGGAGTTTTTAAAGAATTTCAAGAAGATCTTTACCACCCCCCAAGTTTTAGCTGAAACATCTAATTTGGCTAAAAGCAGACTTAAAGAAGAAAGATTCTCAGAATTTATCAATTTTGCAATAAAACCTTTACTGAATTTGGAAGAAGAATACATAGAAAAAAATAAAATTTTAAAGAAAAAAGAACTCCCAATTTTTGGAATTACTGACACCTCACTTATAGAAACTGTTAGGAGAAATAGATTACTTATAACGGATGATGGCCCCTTATTTTGGTATTGCAAAGGGAAAAATATGCCTGCAATCCATTTAGATAGGATAAGATCGCCTTTATAGGAATGGGGTTTAAGAGAGATTGAGAGCGGTCAAAATAAAACAGCCTAAAAATGCAAAATTTGAAAAGAAGAAAAATATAACCCTTCCATGAACACTCATAACCTTTTTTAACAATGCCCCTAATACAGTGGTATGGATAAAGTTAGCGATATGAACGTGGGAGAGATCGTAAAGAGGTTGAGATCAGATCGCGAAGAAAAATTCTTTGTGAACACCGCCGTAAAAGTGGTTTCAGTGTACAAAGATGTAAAGGAGGGAGATAAATGGAGTCTCGGCAGTGTAAGGGCAAAAGACATAGAAAAACCGATCTATCTCCGGATGAACCTATGGGGCAAACTCTCGGTTCTTGTAAACGAGCTCAGTGAAGGCGATCTCCTGAAGATAAAGAATGGTCAGGCAAAAAATTACTCATACGGCGACAGAACATATCCTCAGATAAACTGTGATGACAGGTACTCAACCATAGAGATAAGATATAAAAGGGAAAAAATGCTTGTAGACGGATCAAATGTGGCATGGATGTCGAAGAAGGATGGAAAACCGGATATAGAGAATATAGAGATAATAAGACTGGAACTGGAGAAAGAGGAGTATAACCCGATAATCATTGTTGATGCCACACTGAGACATCTGGTCCCTGAAAAAGATAAAGAAAGGCTTGAAAAATGGATCGAAGAAGAAAAGGTGATCCAGGCGCCTGCGCAGGTAAGGGCGGATGATGCGCTCCTCAAATTTGCAGAGGAGAGGGGACTGAAGATAGTCAGTAATGATACATTCAAAGAGTATAGAGATATGCATCCCTGGATCGAGGATAAAAGCAGGAGAGTGCCATTTAATATAATAGGCAGTAAGGCAATTTTGCATTTCCGATAAGATATGGATTCTTTATGCCGAAGTCCCGGTTTCACCGGTCTCTCTTATCCTGCGGATAGAAACTGAGGAAAGCTTTATAAATCTATAAAATTATAGTTTTATATATGACGACTATAGCGGTATCCCAAAAAACGAAAAAAAAACTTTTGAAACTAAAAATAGAGGAAGACAAAAGGAGCATGGACGAACTCATCAAGGAAATGACAGTGACATATAAAAAAAGAAAATTTTTAGAAGCGAGTGAAAAATTCAGGGGAAAAATAGAAGAAAAAGGCTTGAATCTGGATGAAGCTTGTCATTGATACGAATATCATCTTTTCCGCTCTTTGCAAACCAAACTCAAGGGCTGGGAAAGTTATTTTTCTTGCGATTGAAGGAAGACTGGAATTGTACGCACCAGAAACTGTAAAATCAGAGCTAAAAAGAACATTAAAGAACAAACTAGACTATGAAAAAGAAGAATCAAAAGAAACAATATCTTCTTTACCCATAACATGGATTGAGAAAGAAATTTACAGGGAATATGCAGAAGAGTTTGATCTGAAAGATAAGAACGATAGATCAGTTGCTGCCTGCTCTTTAATTTTGAACTGTGCTCTTCTGACAGGAGATAAGGATTTTGATAATGTCAAGAAGGTAAAAGTGACAAGTTTAAAGGATGTTGCGTTGGAGTAAGACGGCAGTGAGAACGGAAATATAGGTTTTCACTTTAAATATCTCATTTTCCCTGTACTTCTATTGTATTCAATTATTCCCGCAAATTCCAAATATTGTTTCGTTAAATTGAAATATTGTCGCAAAGTAGATGGTGAACATTTGCCAATTAAGTTCTTTATTGACCTTTTGAGACCCTGTTTCTTTATCGAGCTATTTATCTTTAATGTTTTTATCATTGCCTCAAAAAAAGGATCTTTGTTTAAACAATTTTCAAAAATGCATTGATACTTTCCTTTTTTTTCCTTCATTTTTAAAAACCTCAATATCTCTTAAAGAATGAAAATTTCACAAATGCTAAAGACTAACTCATACTAAAATTTGAAAGAGACACGAAAATGGAAGTCTTCACAGATTTCACTAGTCCAAATTTCCTGTAGTAGTAAATAAGTTTATATATCTTGGAAATCAGATGAGATTAGTGATTTCAATGAGACTATTCAAATGCTACTTGAGAATTTTCAACAAAACAGAGAAGGAAGTTCAAGAAATACTCTCAAAAGCAATGAAAAAAATATATGACAAACCCTCTATTAAAGGACCCCCCTATTTTGAAGTTTCTGTATGGAATAACACTCCTGAAATAGAAATAACTGGAGCTGGAGAAGATAAAAGATGTGCGTTATGTGACTATGTTGCTCAAATCGTAGGCAAGGAGAATATAAGAAGAAATAATTGTCCCTTCTATTTTAATGAACCATCGAAAGAAGATAAGAAAAAAAGAGAAAAAACTTTAGATCTGATAAAAAAATTAGGATTTTCGGAGGATAGATAGTTAGCTCTCCACTCGCATTGAAACGTTATCTGACTGAGCTCCAAAAACCTTATATAATTCCGTGAGATACCCTCTACCAATGAAAGATGTCATTGTCGGCGATGTAGCTGAGATTCTGCAGAAACTCCATGAGAGAAAAAAAGAGATAATGAATGAAATAGGGGATACCAAAGATTTTTATCAGAAGCAAGAAGAAAAGAAAACGCGAATAAAGAAAAAATACGAGAAATTTTCATACGTGGAGGAACTGCAGAGCTACTATACGAACGTTATGTTCTGCCGGATTATCTACCTCGATATCAAAAATAGAACAACGTACCATAAGAAAATGGAGAGATACTGCGAGGGAATCACAGATCTCGAGGCAGAGACGATCAAGAATATACGGTACAATGATGAGTACGAAGAGTATGTCATCCTTGCCAAAAACGGAGAGAGATATGAGATATATGCGGATAATCTACGGTTTATCTACCCCATGTTCTTTACGGCGGACGCCGTTGATGTTGCCTTTGACGGAGAAAAGGTTATCGTGCATACACCCAATGAAGATGCCCCCTTCTGATTATGGTCATACTAAAATCCCGTCCCGAAGATTTTGTTGTTGAGGAAGTTATTGAAATCTCACATAAAAAAAACAACTGCTTGGCCTTTACGCTCAAAAAGAGGAATGAAAACACAGTGGGAGCCATAAAAAAGATTGCAAGGGCTTTGGGCATTCCCTTTAAAAACTTTGGTTATGCGGGACTGAAGGACAAACACGCCGTTACAAAGCAGAAGGTCTCCGTAAAAAATGCCAAAAAAAAGGATTTATGTAGCATAACGCTAAAAAACATAGAGATAACGGATATAGAACGAGGAGATGAAATAGGCGTAGGTGATCACCGGGGAAACAATTTCAGGATCATTGTTCGGGATGTGAACGAGGTAAGGGAAATAGGCGAGGGGTTCCCCAACCTTTTTGGCGAGCAGAGACTCGGAGGCAATGAGGATGTCGGACGTGAGATGCTCAGAGGCGATTTTGAAAGCGCGGTAAAAACTCTGCTGAGTAGAGAGGGAATGGAGAAACAAATAGAGAAAGAGGAGTTTGATAAACTTCTGACGACCTATCCCAATATCTATGAAAAAAATGCACTGAGATCCCTAATACACAAAAAAAACTATCTCAAGGCCCTGAAAACCATTCCATCTCATGTCCTGAGGCTCTACGTTCATGCGTACCAGAGCTACATCTTCAACAAACTGTTAAAAATGCGGCTTGAACGGCTGGATCTCCGAAAAATCGAGCAGGGCGATATCATCTGCACCGATAAGTTTGAGAAAAAGGCATACGTGCCTGTGAATGCATCCAATGTTGAACAGGTGCAGAGAACTGAGTCCCGCCCCGTTCTCCCCATAATCGGGTATAAAACACGAATCTACAGGAACACAAAAAAGGATCTTGAGCTTCTACTGAAAAAGGAAAAAGTAACCCTAAAAGACTTTAAAATGAAATCTTTACCTTTCTTAAGCTCCCGAGGAACATATCGGGAGCTCATCGGACGATATGAGGATTTAAGCTGGGAACTCAAAGATCGCACACTTTTTTGCGAGTTTTTTCTCCCAAAAGGAGAGTATGCTACTGTTTTCATTGATTATCTTCTTCTTAGTTAATAGATAAAGTTTTTAAAACAGTAAATGATATAATTAATAGTGATTCAATGGTATCGGTAAAATCCATCGTTGGCGTTCTCTGCTATATGTTTTTGATAGTTCTGGGTCTTAAGACGAGTCTGGATATCATCAACTCACCAAACACAGAATCAATGATGATCTTTGCGGCGGCCGCAGTGATTCTGATACTCCTGGGAACCTACCTTATCCAGATGGGGGAAAGGGAGGATGAGGCAAATCGGGCAAATAAGAGGAAAAAAAGACTTTTAAAGGACAGTGAAAGGATACGAAAGCTCAAATGATTATTCTGCCACCTCAAGATAAAAGGATTCCGTAACTCTTTTTGTTTCCTGGTATGTATAGGCGATTTCCATGATATATCTTCCAGCAATCTGTGGTTTGAACTCCCAGTTTGTCATGAGAAAGGTGAAGGGGGCAATTACCTCCTTTCCCATTCTTTTAAGGAGGGGTGCAAACTGGTATGCCGGTACCCTATTTACGACGACTCTCCATTCCTCAGTTTCCCCATTGGCATTTGAATCCTCACGAACATCGTCACCGTCATCATGGCAGATGAAAATACCCTTAATCTGATACCCAACACCATTGAGGAAAAATGTTCTTCCCTCCCTGAAGGTTCCCGTTGTTTCTTCTACGGTATTCAAGGAAAACGTGATCGTGTCATCGGGGCCGTGAAGAATCTTGTCATTGTCATACTGTCCGTTGAGATCGGCGTCGATGAGTATGGCAACTCGTCGCTGTGAGTACTCGCCGGCGGTAGACGCTTTGTAAAATTCAAAGGCAACCGGGAGACCACCGAGATAGTACTCCTCGTCCCCCATTGCATCTCTATCTTTAAAACAGTAGAGATCGATCTCGTCATGATCATTGAGGGTCAAATCGGTGATCCCCATAAGGGCACCCTGAACTGTGCGTCCTGCGGAGTTCTCAGTGAGAGACAATGGAGAGGTGGCATCCATCATACTGTTACCAACATCATCTTCCACTCTTAACTCCACCGTTCCATTTACATTATTGTAAACGTATTTCCAGAAGAAGTTATAACTCCATTTATCCTGGATCTTCCAGCCACGAAAAAATCTGTAGGGGGTAGCGGCATCGTGCTCGGTAGGCATATTCTTGGTGATAAACTGCACCTCGTTTGGCCCTATATCCTTTAAAACACAGAGGTACCCATTCCTGACAAAGGAGTCTCCCTGATAGTAGGTGATGTCATCCACCTTAATACTTCCATCTGTATTATTATAATTTTTTACATCGTATGGGTTACTCCCCAGCCACAGCGTTCCTATCTCTGTTCCTCCCTCGAGAACCTCCACATGTTTATCCTCGCTCTGGAGATAGAACGTGACGGACTGGGTGCCGGTACCGATAATATCATGGACCAGAAAGCTATATCCTCTGAGGTAAAATGAATCTCCTTCGTAGTATTGGATATCATCGCCATCCTCGGTATCAATATCCCCATCGCCATTGTGATCAACACGGAGATACCACTCACTATTGGCATCCTGATCTATTAACACATTCACCAGATTTGTTTCGATATGAAACTCTCCACTCCCCCCGATGAGAGAAACTCTTAATATTCTGTACAGCTGCATTCTAAATCCGAGACCTGTTGAGTTATCGATATCGGAATCATCTATCGCATAGGTATAATCATTGTGGATACAAACAGTCGTGACGACGGTATCTCCAACAGTTAGTTTATCATGAGGCACAAAGTTCTTTTTTTTGACATTGAGCCTTATATTGCCGTAATTTAATCCCTTCATTAAGGAGGGTGCAAAGATCTCAGTTCGAACCTCCTTCTCAGAGACGGACTCCACCCTGTTTATGAGGACAATATACGCGTAATCGTTCTCTACATCATCATCTGTATAATGAATATTCTGGAGAACACAGTGGTGATCCTCCAGATCAAAAAGAGCTCCAGGAGATTTCGAACCAATCGTCTCTATATTTAGATGATCCGAATAAAAGTCAACTGTGTAAGTATCTTCAAACGACAACATGCCTTCGCCGTTCTCCGCAATGACCTTTCTAACCTCTGTAATCTCGTACTCCTTGCCTTTAAGCATGAACCGTTCTCCGGAGATAAAGTTCTCTCCGATATGCACTACCTGATCCTCTATTGTAAACTCCCTACTGGCCTCGTTATAATCCTCATAAAAAGCTTTCTTAATTCCTATATCCATGGTGTTCTCATAGATTTGTGTCTTTTCTATTGTTTTCAGACCGAGGATTGAGATGTTAGGACCAAGGGTCACAAAATTCTGATTCTGGTCGATATTATCTATTCTCATCATGGACGCATTGGTATTCAGACTGGCAATCCCAAAATTAAGTTCGTTCTCCCCTATGGCATACGAACCAAAGTACGCTTCATTTATATGTTCCATAACATTCTCTAACTCGCCATCACGAACTGAGACGGGAATCGTGTTATCCAGTGTCTTTTGGAAACTTTTGTTAATACTCCTTGAAATATAGGGAACATCGGAGTAGGAGACAGTTGAAGCAAGTGTAGACGTTTCTTTGTACGAAATGATAGTGTAGTTTATAAGTAAAACACTTGAAATGACAAGGATTGCTGTGAATATAAAAAACTGAGTTTTTTTATCTCTCATCACGATCTCCTCCCCAGCGTCAACGAGATATAGTAAAAATTTGTATCCTCTACTTCCTTAACAGTCAACACCTTATTGCATACAACGAGGTTCGCTGTTTTTACAAGCGTTGAAACGGACATTGCTTCTTTCCTATAGGCGAAGACAGAGAGGTAGAGAGCTTCATCAGTAATCTTCTCTATACCCACATCATAACTCTCAATAGATATCTGCTCCCCTTCTATATATGGTCCCTTATACTCTCTGTTGGCGGGAACGGTATCATTGGGATCATCCCGATCATAGTAAAGCACATTCCTTCCTCGCTTTTCCTGCACCTTGAAATGGTATACACCGTTCATGATTGAAACGTAATCCCTTTTCATGTTGGCGTCAAGATCGATCATGATGTTCTCCTGGGTAAGACCCATCGAGACCGAGTTGCCATCTGGTGTAATTTTTGAAACCAACATTTCCAGTTCATACTGAACATCTGCGGCGGATCCATATATTCTAAAAAAATCTCTTGATTTCAACGGCACTGCAGGGTTCACCGGCAAGTCCTCCCTGTCCATGAAAGAATCCGAGTTATTAGTATCAAAATTGAGATGGCATGCATCGTAATCAAATGCACCGTGATCTTCAGTAGAGTTAGTAGAGTCCACAACTAAAACTGTAGCCGATATAGTATCGATATCCGGAAGATCAAAGGTATAACCTCCTTGGATATAATGCCAGATATCGTCATAGTTGTGTATTGCTGCGCTCGGAACGTACCCATTTGAGAGCGTTGCACCCATATCTATGGCCTCATCCTTCGTGGGGATAACAGAGATATTGCTCACTTTGTATATCTTCATTTCATAGGTATAGCTTCGAGGAATAATATCCTTTAACCGTTCTGAGAGGGTGTACTGATCCTTTGTTCGGATATAGAGGGCAAGTTCTTCCTCTTTATTTCCTCTATACATCATTTTATTGTTCTCCAGCACAGAGAGGATATCGTTTCCCATCTGCTTCATCTTTGCTATCTCCCCCGGACTCGGAGGCTCTACAGTTCCGGCCTGCTCAGTACTTATGTACATTGCACCCACAACCATAATAGCTGAAGCCAAAAAGGCTTCTAAAACCCTCATAAAACCTCTTTTGTTCACATTATCACCACATCATAAAAATTAATCTCTTAATTTCTGAATCTGAACCTGAAACAACTAAAACAATCCTTGAAGCAACAACGACAGGCTCATTAAGAAGGTAGAGCCTTTCTCCTCCGTCTTCAATATACGGGAGTTCCTCCCCCAGTTCCATATCAATTGACCCCTTCTCCAGCAGTTCCACCTCATGTTCACCGACACTGATAATTGTGTACCCAAACCCCTCTATGGAAAATCCCTCTCCCTCCTTCAAGTTGCCAAAGTGCCTTTCTTCTTCATCGGTAAAATCATCATCTCGATCGTAATCAATATAGAAACGATCATAGTTTACCACACCATCATCAATAGAGTCGACAATGAGAATCGTGTACTTATTGTCTCCTATAATAAAATCTTCAATATTGTATTTGTATTCATCTATTCCATCGTTATCGATATCGGCATAGGTTATT
>JAYEIH010000109.1:0-9192 GCA_034659995.1 Methanobacteriota archaeon | reverse complement strand
GGGGTATGTGGTGGCACTCTTTTTTTTCTTCCTCTCCAGCAAGATTCTTGCGATGCCATTATTCGCTGAAAAAAATTAGGGGGGAGTAGGAGAACTGAAGATTAAAGGTATAACTTTTGACTTTTGAGCATAATTTGGGGCTGTCAAGCTAACCGATCTAAAGAGTTAGAAAAGTTTGTCAACTCCACCCCTCTTCTACATCCTACCCCTAACCTTATCAAAAACGATAACTTTATAAGCACGAAATAGAATAGTTATGGTAGATACCATGGAAGACATTATCGAGTGGGCGCAGGATAAACCCCTCTTTACGATAAATGAGGCAGAGCGAGCCTCTGAGTACGATCGGGAGTATCTACAGCTCAAACTCCACAGGCTCGTGAAAAGGGGCAGATTGATGAGGGTAGAGCGGGGAAAGTACACGGTTCATGAGAACCCGATGGTCTACGGAACGTATATTGAGACACCTTCCTTCTTCAGTTTCTGGACCGCTCTCCGATACTACAATCTCACAACCCAGATGCCGCAGATGCTGCATGTGATCAGTGCAAAAAATAGGAAGGATCTATCACAGATAAGGTTTCATTCGAGTAACAAAATCTTTGGATACGAGAGAAAGAGGTATCAGGATTTTCATATCTTCGTGGCAAATAGGGAGAGGCTCCTGCTTGATTGTGTGAGCAAAAGTACGGTACCTGTGGGGGAGTTATGGGAGCTTATTGAAAGCGTTGATTCTGAAAAGATGATCGAGTACTGTCTGAAGTATGACAGCAAGGCATCAACGAAAAGAGTGGGATATCTCATTGAGACTCTCACCGGAAAAGAGCTTGATGAGCTGCACAGTCTCATAGATCACAACTACACGGTATTAGACCTCTCAAAGCCCCAGGAAGGTAAAAAAAATATGCGTTGGAAAATTGTGGTGAATGTCAATGTTGCTCAGATCACAGTTGGAAAAACTATCCCAAACCCTTACTAATGGGAACGTTGGACACGCGGAGAAGCTGTATTTGCAGGATATAATACTGCGTTCTATCTATCAGCACACGGCAAAGGAGATTGTGTTTAAAGGAGGAACCGCCCTTCTTAAACTCTATAGTCTGGACCGATTCTCTGAGGATATAGACTTTACTGCAGCGGAGAGCAGTGATCTCCCTCGCCTTCTGAGGAACATAATGAGAGATTTAGAGAATTTTGGAGCGAGGGCAGAGGAATCTAAAAAGAAAGAGAATGAGATCTCTTTCAGTGCCCTGTTGGGGATTAGAGGCCCGACTTACAACGGAAATAGAATCTCCCTCAGTTTTGTAAGAGTAGAAATTAACAAAAAAGCGCAGGCAGAACATACCGCGGTGAAGCATTATATCCCCTTGTTCCCTGATATTCCAGCATTTGAAATTGTAGCACTTACAGAGGAGGAAATACTCGCTGAAAAGCTCAGAGCCTTACTTACACGGGATCGAGCAAGAGATTTATACGATATAAACCATCTTTTGAACAAAGGGGTAGAAATTATGCCTAAACTTGTGGAGAAAAAACTGGAGTATTACAATCTGGCGTTTAGTGTGGAAAGGGTGGAAAAAGAGGCAGAGAAAAAAAGAAAGAGTTGGCAAGACCTGGAGACCTTGGTTTATTCACCGCTTCCCGAGTTTTCAGAGGTACTCGACCTCTTGAGAACAAAGCTTGAAGGGATTAACGATCCATCTTGATCTGAAGCGCCGGGGAAGGGATTTGAACCCCTGTGTTCTTACGAACAGTAGATCTCGAATCTACCGCCTTTCCTGGCTCGGCTACCCCGGCTTATGGATGTATCCGGAAGTAAAATATATAAAGCTATCATTGGTAAAGGTGGTATGAAAGAGATTGTATTTGGTCCTGAAGAGGAGCTCAAGAGGTACTACGGGCTTGTTGCTGAAATTGTCTACGGATTGTGTGCGATTCCGGGGATTATACTGCTGCTATTTTACCCCTTTGCCGGAGTTATCTACCTCTTACCTATTATTGGTCTCACCGCCTTTACCTTTTACTGGATATCTCGGTTCTACGAGACGCTGGAGTATCGAATTACAGATGAGAACGTTACCGTTAAGAAAGGCGTCTGGTGGGAGAAGGAATCTACCGTACCGATGGAGATGATTACCAATGTTGATAAGACGCAGAATCCTTTTGAAAGAAGATACGGAATAGGAAAAGTGCACGTACAGACAGCAGGTGCCGGCGGCCAGCAGGCAGCACGAGCAGAGGCTGTATTCACAGGGATAAAGAATGTGGTTGAGGTTAAAGAAGAGGTTACCATCAGAAAACGGCAGTTGAAACCGACAAAAACCCCTGAGACCGAACTGCCGAAAACTGAGGAAAAAACTCCGGAGAAGATCCTGCAGGAATTAATGAGTATAAAAGAAATTTTAAAAAAATAAAAAAGAAAGAGATTACCATTCCACGCGTACCGTATATGTGAGCGTGGTCTCGCCATCTTCCGGGACATTGATGTGCCACACCACTGTATTGGCATCTTCCTTTTCCCAATCATGGGAGGAGTCCGTCATTGTCCAGTCTCCCCAGAGATGCCCTATAACGGTAATGGTTACATCCTCGTCCTTGTGATTCCGTAGGGTTACCTCATAGCCTGTTTCAGATGCATCATCGCCGATTCTTTCATAATCGGTCTGTTTCTTTTCTCCTACGAGATCGAAGGCATCACCGAGGTAAATCCGTATCTTCTCATCCTTTGGCGTGTGGTCAATGCTGTCCTCACCGATGAACTGCAGCTGTCCTTCTGAGTCTTTCTTATAGACTTTTACCGTCCCCTTAGGAAGCGGCATGCCCATATTGTTCTCTTCGACATTCTCAAAGCTCAGCATTGTTTTTATAACACTCTCTCCGCTGGATCCGTAATAATAGGAATACCAGCCGGTATCAAAGACATACTCCTTTTCTACGGTGACATCATCAGTTTCAAAGAGCGTCACCTGCTTCTGTTGATTGTTCAGTACATCGGTTGTTCTCTGCAGTGTGTACATGTGGTACTCAAAAAACGATTCTTCCTCAAAATGTGGCGCAGCAGGAGCTCCAGCCTTTTCTTCTGCCACTTCTGGGTAGTTCCTATCTGTTTCTTCTACTCTGTGCACATCACCGGCAATGAGCTTGAGCTTTGCGTTTTTGTACGAGGCGCCAGTTCTGTTATCGAGAGTCACCCAGCTCGTGAGATCCAGCGCTGAGTCATCATTGTTTACCACGGCAACATAATCGGCCTTCCAGTTCAGTCCTGAGGTTATATAGGAGAGCTGTATATTATGATCTCCTCCTCTATCCGTATCGAGAAGCCATTGTAACGTGGGTTTTGTGATCAACCCCTCCGGAAGCGTGGGCAGCGATACCTCCTCGGCCTTGAGAATGTGTACTCCATCATCGTTCTGGATTACAAGCTCGTCTCCGGAATAACTGAGCAGTGTTCCCTTTATCGTATCACCGTTTTTATCTGTTAAACTGATCTCCTTTCCAGTGTACTTCTCGTAGATTTTCTCCTTGCTCACAAGATCGTAGAGGTAGTTCTGTTCGAGCACCGCAGTACTTGCTGTGAGATCCGTTATACTTACGGATGTAGGGTCGATTAGTTTTGCAACATCCTGAATCATTACCGTACTCATTCCCTTCTCAAGCTCTATCTCTCTTGTTTCCTTGACAACACCGAAGTTTTGGTTATAAATGGTAATCTCCGTATCTTTTTCCGCAGTTTCTGTTACGCAGGCAGATATCACAACTGCCACTATTATGCCTGCGACCAAAAATATTTTGTTTTTCATTTGATTCACCTGAATACTCTTTGATTAGCAGATATATAAACTTTTGCTTATAGTTCAATAGATCTTGAACTTATCATAGGTAGTATAGAATAATAGGCAGGAGAAGAACACCCATACAGTGGGACTTTTTAATCCCAAAGAGATGGGGGAGTACACCGATAGCAAGGGAGGTAATAAGAACGATCAACCCCACAACCCCTGTAAAGAAAAAAACAAGGGACACAATCACCACAAAAATAAAGATGCAGAGATTTCTATACGGGACTTTCTGAATGAGCCGAATGCCTATCTTCCCAAAGGTTAGTGTTAACCATACCGCTATGCCAGAGCTAATCAGAACTATGGATAAAAAAACCATGAGGATATTCCTGTCCAGTTCAATAATATTCTGAATGGCAATAACGGCACCTGATCTGGGTTTGTTAATGGTATATAACGCCACCAGTGCGAAGATGGCGTTACTTGTATTTACCCCTGCACATGCGATAATGAACCCCCTGCTCCCGTATAGTTTCTTTTTTACTCCTCCGAGATGCACAAGAACGGTGGCGTGGGTATTGCCCAGTCCGGGAAAAAAAGCCACAAACATCCCTGCCACCGAACCCTTTATCACACTTTTCACAACCTCTCCTTTTGGTATAAGGATCCTGAAGTCCAGAGGTTGGACCGGAACCTCAGTTTTATTTTTTATGCTGAAAAAGAGAAGGCTGAGGCCAAAAAGGCCGGTAAAAACAGGAAGTAGTTTCTGGTCCTCAGAGAGGATGTGGGAGTTAAGAATAATACATCCAAGACACCCCGAAAGAAAAAATACAAATAGCGCATAGAGCATCTTAATCCCTCTCTCGGTAAGGATCAAAAGCACACTGATCACGATCAGGAAGTATGCCATCCATGGGCGAATAAGGTCATAGACTGCAGGCATGAACAGGTAAACAGGGTAGAGTATCAGGAATGAAACAAGTATTGAGCCTAGACTTCCTATGGCTGTGAGCTTTATCGCTTCCAGCCCCCTTCCTTTGAGAAGCATTTTGTGGGCTGGCAACACTGTAAGCGCAGTGGCTTCATCGGGGACGCCTAACAGCGTTGAGGGAATGAAATTCAAAAAAGTATGGGTGATCATCAGAGCAACAATCACAACACAGGTTTCAACTGAGGGGTTCATGAGGTAAAAAAATGGAATTAGTGTATTGACATGTATACCCGGAACTAACCCCGTTACGGTACCAAGACCCACACCTATGAAGGTGTAAAAAATGCACTCTCCAACACCGAGCATTCTTTACAGTAAGTACTCCAGTTTATAAATGTTCTGTTTTGTATGCTAACTATATGTTTTTTGTATCGATATCCTCCGGAGTATGAAGAACTCTGCCCTCCATCCCACCGCTCACCGTAAGGATCTCGCCGGTGGTGTGGCCTGAGAGGGTCGGTGATGAAAGGAAGAGAACTGCGTTAGCGATATCCTCAGGTCGGGCGATCTTTTTGATGGCCTTAGTTTGGACTGCCTTTGCGATAAGTTCCTCATTGTCCATAAACTCCTCTGTCATGCCTGTAAGTGTCCAGCCGGGACATACTGCATTTACTCTTCCCGAGGGAACGATCCGAACTATCTCGTTTTTTAATGAGCGCATGAGTCCGTAGGCGATTGCTGCCTTTGCCGCAGCATAATCCGCATGCCCTTCCTCACCGAAGACTGCAGCCGTTGATCCTATGAGAACGAGAGATGCGGTTTTTGGCTGCGTCTCCTGTAAAACTCGAAAGAACTCTCGACAACAGAGAAAGACAGCGGTCTGATCGATCGCTACGGTCCTGTTCCACTGCGCTAAGGACATCTTATGAATAGGGACGTCTTCCTTGGGCCAGATGCCCGCGTTGGCAATGAGAATGTTCACCTCTCCAAACCGTTCGGAAGCCTGTTCAAACAGGTCCTCGATATCCTCCTTTTTTGTCAGATCTGCCTGGACCCCAAGCACAGGTACGGGCAGCTCTTCTTCCATCTCTGCGATCGTTTCCATATTATTTCTCCCCTGAAGAACGAGTTTTGCACCTTCTCTAGCAAATAATCGGGCAGCAGCAGTTCCAATACCGCCGGAAGCACCTGTAATCAAAACTGTTTTATCCTTAAGACCTGTATTCATGTGGATCATTCCCTTGAAGAAAAATTATTCAACAAACTTCGTATGGTACTCCTCTCTCTTCGGGATAAGACAGAGAAAGACTGCATTTTCATCCCCTTCGTTCTTATACCAGTGAGGGATACCTTCGGGGATATAAACAACATCTCCTGCCTTTACTTCGGTAACCTCGTCGCCCATTCCGAGTTTGAGCCTTCCTTTTAGGATGTACTGTTCATGGACCTGATTATTGTGGTAATGTTTTGACATACCGCCGCCAGGTTTCATGGTAAATCTGCGCATATAAAACTCCTTTCCAACATCTTCTCCTATCAGCCACTGGATCTCAGTTTTTTCTGCGATCTCCACTTTTTCTTTTTTTATCTCATCAGCTTTTTTCACATACATTGTAACACCTATCCGTAGTTCTCAGTCTTGTGTAATAAAGTTTTCCATGATCCTCTCCAGTATATTTTTAAGTTCTTATGAGTATACGCAGTATGGAAGATATCACACTGAAGATGCTGGACTCAGAAAAAGAACGAAAAAAAATCTACAGGGATGTGGCATTTCTTATTTTTAACAAAAAGGATGAAGAAGAAATAAAGGAACTTTTAGAGGATTTTTACCAAAAATCAGCCATATACTCTAATAGAGATATTGGTAAATATTCTTTCGGTCTTTATATAGTTCTTAATAGTTTTTTCATTGAAAAAAAAGAATATACGCCTCTGAAAGCACTGAAGTATGCTCGAGAAAACGAGGAAAAGGAGATGATAGAAAGTCTTTCTCGGTTTGCCAGGTATGCCGTAGAGGTGCGGAATGTCCAGAACTACTCAATTGAACCAAAAAAGTCTCTTGAAATACTGTGGTTTCATAGTGTAGAGGTAATAAAAAAGGTTGTGGAGTCTTACAAGTGATACGATGGCATGCGAATATAAGTACGGACCAAAGGCCATGAAATACCTAAAAAAAATGCCGAATATCTCATATGCCAAGTGGAGGAACTTTGTAAGACAAAAATATAGGAAAAAAAACGGTGGCGAGCTGGCACATGCCGGAAAAGTAGCGTATTACGCATGGAGAAAGCTTGATAAGAATTTAAATGTTGAGTGTGGGGAAGAAAATCCTGTTTCTTTTGAGTTTGATAAATCTCAGTTTGGGGATCTCGAGGAGCTCGATAAGAAAACAGAAGAAAATTTCAAACAGTTGGGGGGAGAACTATACAGGGTGCCACCAAAAAACGTCATGCAGTTTGAAACGTCCACAAAACCACTTTTGATGACATTTGAAGAGGATTATAAAACGCCGAGAATGGTAATAGTGAAAAAAAAGGGATTGTTTTCACAGGAAGAGGTTTTAGCATCAAAGATTTACAGATACTTAGGGGCCACTGTCTTTGATGTCGTTGAAAAAGAGGGGAGGATCTTTATAGAATGGCTGGATGGAACTGACTGTACGAAACTGGAGCCTCTTGCGGAAGAGAGTGCTATGGACTATGTATATTATCTTGGAAAAGCTGCTGCAGATGCCCATTGTATAGGTTTAGGCGATAGATTCCATAATGAGAGGGTAAATCTTACGATTTTAAAAAGCGATGTTGTCAATGAGTTTAGAGATGACGTTTTCAGTCCCGTTTACAATGTGGACTATGAGTTTGCATTCATGATGGCAAAGCTAAAGAGATCGCCTATGGAAGACCTGGTGACTGCACGTCTCACATTAAAACGGGTAGGCTTCGATAATATCTCCGATGATCTGGTAAACAGAAGGCTGAAGGATCTTGTGGACAGGTATATAGAAGGCTTTTCCAGAAGATACAAGGAGATACAGGAGAGTTATCGAATGAACAAGGCAAAAATAAACAAGTTACTGGGGGAGTATGATCAGGAGATTCTGGAACTCTGCAAAAGGCGTTTTGAGTATGATACAGATGAATTAACAGAAAAACTAAGGGAAATGCTCACCAAAGCCTTTCTCTCTTAGAAAAATATATAAGTCCTGAGATCCAATTTATTCTATGAACCTTTCGGATAAGGATAAGGCGATAATAGCTTTAATAATTATGATTATTATTACGCTTCTCATAGCGTACTCCGCAAGCTTTCAAATTCTTAGGCTCAAAACAGAAAAAAGCAACTATATTATAATCACAAAGGGCATTGACGATAGCAAAGAAATAGAGAACCCTTTGAAGAAAAAGGACAGTATGATCTTTGATCTGGAGGAGGAGGTGAAGAAAAGGGATGAAGAGAACAATGAGTTAACCTTTGAGATCGGAGAGAAAGAGCAGAGAATTAAAGAAAAAGAAAAAGAAATTGAGGCTATGGAAGAGACTTCTGAAATATTAAATGAGAAAAATGAGCTTTATATTCTATCAGAAAAAAGACTTTCCGTTGTTTTAAAGAGGTACAGCTATTTTCTAAGAGAGAGTATGGAAAAAGACCAAAAAGATCCTAGAAAGTTTATAAAAGACTCAGAAGAGCTCAAAGAGATGATTACAAAGGTAGATAACGATGATTTTTTGAAAGGGCTATATGAGTATATTATAGACAATTTTTACTACTTTTACGACCCTCTCACCGTTACCTCTGAGGGTGTTCAGGAGTGGAATCTCTTCTTGGTCTATGATCTGAAGAAAGAGGAGTGGATAAAACTTTCACTTGAGAGGGATGAACTTCTCCTATCCGTCCTTCCCGAAACAATCTTTTATCCTGAGGAGACAATAGAGTTAGGTGGAGGGGACTGCGAGGATCTCAGTATTCTCTATGCTTCCGCATGCATACAAGAGGAGCATGATGCAGAGGTATATGTTGTGGACATTGTCTCGGAGGATCCATTGATTGAGCCCGCCTCGCATGCCATAGTGGTTGTGGATAACACAGTTGCAGATATAACAATGAAACAGTACATCACAGGGGAGAACCTCTTTGAACAGTATGGAAAGGCCATAAATGCCAAAAAAATCACCCTAAAAAAGGTATACAATGACGAAAAAGTAGAAGAGAAAAATATTGTCCTTTACTCTACATAAATTGTGAGATATGTGGTATCCCGGGCAAAACTACCTTTAGTTCTTATAACGAGCGTATAGTTTCCAGGTTCGACAGACTCATGGATTGTTACCTGTACGGTAAAGATCTCTACAGAGAATCTCTCTATGGTGGTACTTTTCGGCGAGATCTCGATTTTCATACCCTCTGGAGCATTTATCTTAAGACTGACGTTGTGGGCATCCAGCAGCCCTATGTTGGAAACACCCACTTCTATCGTATGAG
>JAYEIH010000108.1:0-9244 GCA_034659995.1 Methanobacteriota archaeon | reverse complement strand
GAGGCAGGTGCTACTGTTGCTCTCCTTGATATCAATGCTAAAAAGGGTAAAAAAGTCTTAAAGGATGTTAAAAAAATTAGAACAGATGCAAAATTTTTCAAATGCGATGTAACATCTGATTCCGACTCTATGGGTACCTGCGGATACCCTTTGAAAAAAGGCATGTCCAGCGGTTAAAGATTGGGACTCTTGCCAGTGAAAGATACCTGCAGGAAGCGATAGCAGCTGAAGTGGTAGAAACTATATCCGACAAGTTTGTATATATTATTGGACCTGGCACGACCACCCGGGCAATAATGAAGAAACTGGGTTTGGAGTACTCATTATTGGGTGTGGATCTCGTACATAACAAAACGCTTATTGGGAAAGACCTAAACGAGAAGGAGCTGCTCGAAAAGATTGAAGGAAAAAAAACCAAGTTGATTATCACCCCTATAGGGGGTCAAGGATATATATTCGGAAGGGGGAACCAACAGCTAAGTTCAACGGTGATCAAAAAAGTGGGAAGAGAAAACATCATAATAATTTCGACGAAACAGAAAATAAACTCACTGCGGAGTCGACCTCTCCTCATAGACACGGGAGATAAAACAGTAAACAGGATGTTACGGGGATACACCAAAGTAATAACAGGATATGGAAAGAGTGCCATCTATCGCTGTGAGTAACACGTCTGTTCCCCCATCTTTCGCTAAAGTATATAGGATAATGTAAAAATAAAAAGAAAAAATATTACTGTAATGTGGATCTAATTACCTTCCCAAGTCTTGTTATCCCTTCCACTATTTTTTCATCAGAGGCGAAAGAAAAATTCAACCTCATTGTGTTTTTTCCACCCTCAAAGGCAGAGCCAACAACGTATGCGACGTTATTTTTAATTGCCTCTTTAAACATTTCCTCTGTGTCTACATACTCCGGAAGTGTTACCCACAGGAACAGTCCACCCTCCGGCTTCGTCCATGTTACCTCCTCAGGGAACTCTTCTCCCATAGTTTTCAGCATTAAATCCTTCTTCCGCTTATACATCTCTCTGATCTTTTTAAGGTTCTCGTCCAGATACCCCCTGCGGCAGTACTCATATACCATTCTCTGAGAAAGGACATTTGAGCAGAGATCGGTGGACTGCTTAGCGATCATCAGCTTATTCACTATCTCCGTAGGGCCAGCTATCCACGCCACCCTGATACCGGGCGAAAATACCTTGGAGAACGTCCCCAGGTAAAGAACATTTCCTTGTGAATAGGCTATTATAGGTTTTGGAGGCTCACTACTAAAGGCAAGTTCGGAGTAGGGATTATCTTCTATAAGCGGGACATCGTATTTCAGCGATATCTCAACGATCCTTTTCCTCTTTTCAGTGGACATACATACCCCCGCGGGGTTCTGGAATGTTGACACTATATAGATGAACTTTGGTTTCTTCCCTGTTTTCAATCGATTTTCAAGAAGATCCAGGTCCATACCATCCTCTTGTAGAGGTATCGTCTCGATTCTTCCCTGATATGCTCTGAATGCGCCCAGTCCACCGAGATACGTAGGGGACTCCGTAAGCACAACATCATCCTTCTCGATAAAGACCTTACTGACAAGATCCAGCCCCTGCTGTGATCCAGCAGTGACAAGTATACCTTCAGGTTTAGCGTTATATCCTCTTTTTCCCATGCGTTCCGCTAAAAACTCTCTGAGCTTTACATAGCCATCAGTTGCTCCGTACTGGAGAGCCTGCTCGGCCTCTGTATCCAGTATATAATTTATACACTCCCTTACCTGTTCAACAGGATAAGAATCAGGATTTGGCAGTCCGCCTGCAAAAGAAATAACCTCTGGTTTCTGCGCAATTTTGAGCAGCTCTCTGATCTGAGAAGCTTTAAGACCTTTTGCCCTTTCTGAGTAGTACTTTTTCCAGTTCATAATAGACACCAGTTTAACTGTGAGTGAGGATATAAAAACGTTACGTTGATTGGGTAAGGTGGTTACGTCAATAGTTTCTAAGATCGTAATATTTATAATGTACGGAAGGAAAAAATGCATATGTGCCCCGGCATGATATTCGATATAAAAAAATTCGCTGTTCATGACGGACCTGGCATCCGAACCACTGTCTTTTTTAAGGGATGCCCTCTGTCCTGTTGGTGGTGCCATAACCCGGAAGGCATATCCTCCTCAAATGAGATCTTCTATCACGGTATCAAATGTATAAACTGCGGTAAGTGCATCCAGATCTGCCCGGAAGAAGCTGTAATAGAGGAAAACGACGGAATATCGATACTCAGGAAGAAATGCACCTCGTGTGGACTCTGTGGTGAGGTCTGCCCCTCCGGCGCTTTACAGGTGGTGGGACGGAAGGTTACAGTGGAGGAGATCATGAAGGAGATTAGAGGATCGGTTATATACTACGATTCCTCCAATGGAGGGGTAACCTTTTCAGGTGGAGAACCACTCATGCAGCCTACGTTCCTGAAGACTCTTTTAAAACGATGTAAAGAAGAGGAGATCCACACTACGTTGGATACCGCGGGTTATGCATCTCCGGAGGCTTTTAACTCAATAACAGATGATGTTGACCTCTTTCTCTACGACCTAAAACTGCTGAATAGCGAGCAGCATCTGAAATACACAGGAGTATCAAATAAGCCTATCATAAAAAATTTAAAGAGGCTTATAGAGAAAAATAGCGATCTGATCATACGGTTTCCTGTGATACCCACAATTACAGATACGGAAAAAAACATCGAGCAGCTTGTAGAGCTTGTTTCCTCGCTGAGAATTCATAGAATCGATCTGCTTCCCTTCCACGATATACGTGAAAAATATGAGAGGCTTGGGAAGGAGTACAGAATGGAAAGCACACAATCCCCCTCCAACGAAACCCTAAAGAAAATTAGAGAAAAATTAGAGAGTAACGGTATAAAGGTAAAAATTGGTGGATAAAATGGGTATAGAAGACGAGTTAAACCTTAGAAAATCTACAATTAACCCTATAAACGAAAGGATAAAGAAACTCAGAGAGAAAAGTGTCAATGAAAATGTAAAAATCTCCTTAGAACGAGCCGAACTGATCACAGAGTTCTATGAAAGTGAAGAAACGGGGGGTTCAGCTGCCCTTCTACGAGCATTATCCTTTAAGTATCTGATGGAGAACGTGAGCCTTCCTGTGGAAAAAGACCAGCTTATCGTGGGTATTCGAGGAACGGGAGTAAAAGAGGTACCTACATATCCTGAGGTCTGCTGTCACGGTTTGGAAGACCTCGCCACACTGAACTCAAGAGAAAAAAACCCGTATATTGTGGATGAAAAAACGAAAGAGGTATATGAAAACAAAATAATCCCTTTCTGGAAAGGAAAGACCATAAGAGAGCGTATCTTTAAGGAAATGTCGAAGGAATGGAAAACTGCCTATGATGCGGGTATTTTCACAGAGTTTATGGAGCAGCGGGTTCCCGGACATACGGCCGGCGGCAAACGGATATTCACTACAGGACTCACCGAAATAAAAGAAGAGATACGCAAAAATAAAAAAACGGCAGATTGCGAAGATGAGCTAAGGGCCATGGAGATAGTGGCCGATGCCATGATCACCTATGCAAAACGGTACGCTGAAAAACTGGAAAAGATGGCAGAGAAGGAAAAAAATGCGGAACGAACAAAAGAGCTGGAAAAAATGGCAGAAATCTGCCGCAGCGTTCCCGCACATGCGCCTCAGACATTCTGGGAAGCACTCCAACACTACTGGTTCATTCACGTTGGCATCGTTACGGAATCGAATCCCTGGGACTCCTTTAATCCTGGAAGACTGGATCAGCACCTCTTCCCATTCTATAAAACAGGGCTGGCAAGGGGGAAACTGACAAGGGAAAGGGCAAAGGAGCTGTTGGAGGCATTCTGGCTTAAATTTAATGCCCAGCCAGCGCCGCCGAAGGTTGGGGTGACCGCTGAGGAGAGCAACACCTACAACGACTTTACCAAAATCAATATCGGAGGTCTGAAGGGAAATGGTTCCGCAGGTGTTAACGAGATCTCGTATCTTCTTCTTGAGGTTTTGGAGGAAATGAGAACAGTACAGCCAAACACTGCGGTTTTGATAAGTAAAAGACTGCCGAATCGTTTTCTGGAGCGTGCATTAAAGGTGATGAGGCCAGGATTTGGAGAGCCGCCGTTCTTTAACCACGATGGGATTGTAAAGATACTCCTGCGGCAGGGTAAGTCTACGGAAGACGCCCGCACCGGCGGCGTAAGCGGATGTGTGGAGACCGGAGCCTTTGGAAAGGAGAGTTACATCCTCACAGGGTATCTTAACCTCCCCAAAATCCTGGAAATTACCCTATACAATGGCATAGACCCACAAACAGGGGAAAAAATAGGCATGGGGGCGGGGAATCCCTCTAACTTTAATGAGCTTTTCGAAGCCTTTAAGGAACAGCTGAAGTACTTTGTTGATCTCAAAATTAGGGGAAATGACATTATTGAAGAACTGTACGCCGAGGAACTGCCCGTGCCCTTCCTCTCCCTCTGGATAGAGGACTGCGTAAAAAATGGTACGGACTATAATGACGGTGGGGCAAGATACAACACGCAGTACATTCAGATCGTTGGACTTGGAACTGTAACAGACTCTCTCAGTTCACTGAAATGGAATGTATTTGACAAGAAACGTTTTACGCTGAGGGAGGTGCGTAGGTCTCTAAAAGAGAACTATGAGGATGAGGAAATGCGGCAAATATTCCTGAACAGAACGCCAAAATACGGAAATGATAATGATTACGCCGACGAGATCGCAAAGACGGTGCTTGATACCTGCGTTGCAATTATTGAAAACAATCCCCCAAGTCCCGCAAGAAAGGCCACCCGGCGTGTGTACGGCCTCCCAACAACGGTCCATGTATACTTCGGAACTCTCTGTGGGGCGACACCGGATGGAAGAAAGGCAAAAACAGCCCTTTCGGAAGGGATCTCACCGGTCCAGGGGGCCGATAAAGAGGGAATCGGAGCCGTTTTCAAGACAATAGCCAAGCTGGATCATATAAAAACAGGGGGGACCCTGCTCAATCAAAAGGTCTCGCCTGACCTATTTCAAGAGAAAGGAATAATGAAAAAAATGGGGCAGCTTATGAGAGCATACTTCAATATGGGGGCGCATCATGTGCAGTACAATGTGGTAAGCGCAGATCTCCTGCGTGAGGCGCAAAAAAGGCCGGAAGAGTTCCAAAGTTTAATGGTGAGGGTAGCAGGTTATAGCGATTACTTCATCAATCTCCCGGGGGGTCTCCAGGATGAGATCATTAAGAGATCGGAACAGAAAGGTTTTTAAAATGAAATGAAAAGATAAGGGGGAAGGTGAGGTACAATGATAAAAATATACCAAAAAATGTGGGCAGTGGCGCTGTTATTACTGCTTTGTTCACTTTGTATAAGCGAAAAAGAAGAAACTGAAAGTATAGTGGGAAAACCCGAAGAAACCAATGCAGAACCTGTAAAAACAGAGATTCCGACGACAACAGCAGTGAAGACTAACGAACCCTCGGAAAACGACTCATTCACCGATATTACGGAGGCGAAAGAGCTGCTGGGTGAGAGAGTTGCCATACGAGGAGTAGTTACCGCTCCACCCGGAATATTCAGAGACGATGTTATGTATATCCAGGATTCCACCGCTGGGATCAAGGTCTACTCTCTGGCCCTGAAGAATCTCGATATTGAGCTTGGGGATATCGTTACAATCGATGGAGTCATTGATAGATACTATGAGAATATCGAGATAAAGTTCTTAAAAAAAGAAAAAATCTCAATTTCGGGACATGAAAATCCTGTCCCCCTGGATCTCTCTACTGAGAACGCAAAGAAAATGAAGGGATCTTTTGTCAGAGTAGAAGGCACCGTCACTGACGTTCAAAACAAAAAATTTTACATAGCAGATGAAAGCGGCGAGATCGCGGCCTATATCGATAAGGACACGGGGATAAACTTGACAATAAAAAAGGAGGATAATGTGGTAGTAATGGGTGTTATATCGCAGTATAAAGAGTGTGTGGAAATTCTGCCAAGGTATGAGGATGATATACGGTTACTGAAAGAGTAATCTCTTTAGAGCATCTACATTCTCTCTCGTTTTGGCAGAAAAGGGGATAAAGTGTTTGTTTCGCTCCCACGGCACTGCAAGCCCAAATTTCAGTGCTATATCGTTTAACATTCCGTCCCTCTCATAGCTTCGCATTTTATCTATCCTGTTGACAGCAAGTATCGGTTCGGTAAACTCGCTCAAAAATCGGTAGAACTCGATATCCACGGGTATTTGGACATCGATCCAGCGTTCATAGATATTCAGAAAGGCCTTTGCATCAATGACCTCTATGGCATGACTGAACTCACCGGACTCCACATACTGAACGATGCTATCCTTCAGAGCCTCCTGTCTATCCTTCTTTACATTCTGCATGAAGCCAAAGCCGGGAAAATCCACAAAGATGAGGTTTCCGTGTTTGTACTCGTTAAATCTTAGGGTAAGACCCGGTCTTTTTCCCTTGTCAACCTTCACTCCTGTAATCGCCTCTATAAGCGAGGATTTGCCGACATTCGATCGTCCGACAACAATGACCTTCTCCATAAGTAAAAGATCCGTGGACGAGTTAAAAAACTATGGACGGGCAGGCCAGGGGAGGGTTAATTTAACCATGCCCGTATATTCACTAAGTTGCGCAGGACTGCGATCCCAACATACGCCCTTTTTTTTTGCCTTTTTGTACAGTTCAAGCAGTTTCTCCTCTTTTGTTCTGTATCTCTTTTTCTAACAGTGCTACATCTATTCTTCTTCATTCTCTACAAATTCTTTGGCTACTAGATAAATGCGATATGCAATCTCAGTAATGACAATGAGAGAAACAACACAGATGCCCATAAGCATCTGGCCCCTCCAAAAAGACAGCGCAATCACTACCGCTGAGAGTCCTATAGCCACTATACCATCTTTATCCATTTTTTTCGCCTCTTTTTAAGTTTAGTTTATTTTATTAACCTACACAACAGAGTTGTGTAGTTACGACACAGCATGACCTGTGTTGTTTTGCATCTCATTGATGTACATCTCAGTTTCTACTCCACATCTTTTTTAATAAGGTTCCACGTGTTTTTCGAGATAAACCACCGAAATAATTTATTCTTCACTCTTCTTTGTCTTTTTTCTTTCGATGAGTTTCCAGTACCCAACAGAGACAAAAAGCGTCTGAAGTAGTGCAATTAATCCTATCTCAATGCCTTCGACGAGATAGTTGGTGTATGAGATATCAAAGAATTCCTCATGCGTTGTTAGACCTCCTCCATAGGATATGGCACCCTTGTTCTCAGCCAGTCTCTCGAGGGTTTTGAGCACATCGATATCGTAGAGGATTCTCTCCGGTCTCTCACTCTTATAGTTCTCTTCCAGCATCTCCATCTCCCTTTTATAAAACTCCTTCAATCTCTTTTCATTCATCGACCCGCTCAATTTTTCGGGGATATCATCAAAATCTTTTTTTACCTCTTCGTACGGTGGAAGCTCCTTCATGAGCCCTGATGCATAATCCTCCCAGAGTTTTTTGGTATCGTTATAGGACGCTACGTCTACAGTGTTGCGGAACTCAGTGCGGTAATCGCTGAGCTGTTCTCTGTATGTTTCCTCCCATGGAGCAATAAACCATACGTTGAGAATAGAACTGATCTGATTGTGGTACCAGATTTCTTTGCAACGAAGCTTTGGACTTCGAAAGGGAATCCAGGAAAATACATTGGGATGACACGTCCGTGCATAATGATCGATGAAATGTCTCCATATATACTCATTATCCATTCTGAAGCTGTGGAAGATGTCCTCTGGTGGAATTTCCCATGGTTTTTTTGGTTTATGTGTTTTCTCATATGTTTTATATTCCTGTAATGTGATTTCGGCATTTCTCTGAAAAGTATTGTTTATGTTGCAGTTCTTAAAGAGAGAGGTGGTATAGAAGAAAAACAAGAATAATAAAAGAAAAAAAGTGAGTTTTTTGAACTTTTTATTTCGCACTTCTGTCACCCTATGTCCCCACCTTGAAGTTGAGAGAAACAGTCACCACACCGTCGAAATTTTCTTCATGGTCATCGAAGTTGGCGGTAGCATTCATGAGGGTCCTGTAGTGAGGGTTTCCCCAAAGATCGATCCATGGCGATACCTTATAGGATACCCGAGAAAGTGATAAATAGTTTTCGTTGTGCGCTGTTACGTTCCAACCTTGGTCGGGGGGTATAACAATGCATCCGTGTTTAACACTCATTTGAACTTCAACGTCCATACAGTAAAGGCTACAATTGCCTGCTGCCAGTATATCGAAATCCATGGCCTCAACGCCAAGTAGTTTGCCCCAGTACGCATCTACTTGATTAATGAAAGTGTATCCCTGATGGTACTTAGTTTTGTCTGGGTGACACTCACCAGTCCAGTCATACAATGTTCGCACTGAGTATCCTTTATTCTCTTCTCTTTTCAGCAGTTCCACAGATTTATCGCCGTAGAGTCTTGTCAATGCGAGATATTTATATTTCAATGCCTTCTCTGTCTCCTGACCATCTTTTATTAGTCTATCGGCTCTTTCAGTTACAGATATCCAATCTTTCTCCTTTTTTGCGGCTTCGAGTTCCTGAACAGCTTTTTTGTCATGCCCGATGCGATTGCTCTTTTCTCCGTAGGAGTTTGCAGCGACTGCAATATAGTTTCCTCCAAGTTCTTTAAAGAACGTATACAGACTCTCTAGAGTATCGCCTTTGCGCTCACGCTTAATATCGTATTCTTTAGTTAGTTTGTCCAATTTTTCCATGTCGATTTTATCAAAGACATTCTCAGTATTAAAGTTTTTGGGATCGAACACTTCGCTAACCAATATCCTTTTTGTGACGCCTTGGATCATGGCACATGCTTCGATTCTGCTCTTTTGCAGCTTGAAAAGTTCCTCGGTATTCTTTTGTTTCCTTGCCAACTCACGTTCTTCATCCAATTTCCAGTTGAACTTGTCTATCAGCGAACTCAGTAGTATCCATCTTCTTTCTACCTCCGTGATTCTGTACGATCCTCTTTCTGGGAATCTCGTTTCATCCAGTAAAAAGTAGTACTCGTGATCTCCGTCTCCGAACGATGTTCGGCAGACGTAGTTTTCTCCCTCTCTGTGCATCTTCTGTTCTTCTCCATCCAGTACCAGAACCGCCGTTTCTGCATTCGATTCGATGCTGAACTCGAGCATGTAGT
>JAYEIH010000107.1:5446-39316 GCA_034659995.1 Methanobacteriota archaeon | reverse complement strand
GGGATTCAGTGCCACAGATTACCAGGAACATAGAAGCTTTATGTGCGGGAATCTCGGAAAAAAGATCACGGGGGATGTAACAATCTGGGATGACGGCCTCAACGAGCAAAACTTTGCCATGCCCTTTGACTTTGAGGGTGTCCCAAAGCAGAGAGTGCCGCTTATAACGGAGGGAAGGGCAGAGAACGTTGTTCATAACTCGTATACGGCAGGAAAGGAGGATAAAACGTCCACGGGACACGCACTCCTTAATACCGAGAAGCCATTTCCTACAAACCTGTTCCTTAAATCAGGTACCTCCGATAGGGATGAGATGATCGCCGAAACGAAGAAGGGACTTCTCGTAACACGGTTCCACTATGTAAACCCCGTCAACCCGATAAAAACAATAATTACAGGTGTGACAAGGGATGGAACCTTCCTGATAGAGGATGGTATGGTCACGGGCGCCGTTAAAAATCTGCGGTTCACGCAGAACGTTCTTGAAGCACTGAGGACCGTGGAACTCATCGGAAAGAAAACAAAGCTCGAGAGTTTCTCATATAGAGGTGGCGGAGTGAGGGTTCCCAAACTGAAGATAAAAAAGTTCCGTTTCACAGGAGGAACGGAGTTTTAGGTGATAGCATGGATATGGAAGCAGTTCTTGAAAAGGCAGGAAAAAAGGTGGATTTTGCTGAAGCACGGTATGAAAAAACACTGGAAAAAACACTGGTAATGAAAAACGGAAATGTGGATGCGGTAAACGTGGGTGAAGAGAAGGGTAT
This sequence comes from Methanobacteriota archaeon, assembly GCA_034659995.1. Classification (GTDB taxonomy): domain Archaea; phylum Methanobacteriota_B; class Thermococci; order Methanofastidiosales; family B48-G16; genus JAYEIH01. The sequence continues at coordinate 38,552 of JAYEIH010000107.1, read as the reverse complement.
AAGCCTGAGAGTCCTCCACAAGGGTGGTATAGGCTTTGCCTCCACAAACAGATCGGGTGATACCGCTAAACTAGTAGAAAAAGCCCTAAAAATGGCCAAAAACAATAAAAACAAGATCGGACTCTCCAAAGAGAGGCCCTATAAGGATAAATGGAAGGTACCCCAGAAGAAAAAGATAGAGAACACAGGTATCGAATGGAAAACAGAGTATCTAAAAGACCTGGATAAAAAGATGATGGACATAGGAGTGGGCATAGTTGCCCGGGTACTCCAGCTCCAAGATACTGTGGTAGAAAAGAAGTACGTAAACTCCGACGGCGCAAGGATAACGGCCTACCATCCAAAGATCAAGTTCTTTTACTTCCTCACAGTGAAGGGAAAGAGCGTTGAGCAGGCATACAAATCTTTTGGCTACTCCGGAGGCTATGAAGCCTTCGATGAATGGGATCTGAAAAAAAGATGTGTGGAAGAGGTAAAGGGACTCGATAAGGTGGCAAATCAGGGAAAAAAAGCGCCTGAAGGCAAATTCGATCTGCTCTGCGGGCCTGAGGTTACGGGCATTGCGGTCCACGAGTCCTGCGGTCATCCCACGGAGGCCGACAGAATTATGGGGAGGGAGTCCTCACAGGCAGGAGAATCCTTTATTAAGGAGAATATGATCGGTACTGTTGTGGGGAGCGAGTACGTGAGTATCGCTGAGGATCCCACCATAGAACACAGCTTCGGCTACTACAAATACGATGAAGACGGTGTCAAGGCACGGAAAAAGCATCTCTACAAAAATGGAAAGATCAACGAGTTTCTCCACAGCAGGGAGACGGCCTATAAAATGGGTATCAAGAGCAACGGAGCGGCGCGAGCCTCTGCGTACAATCGTGAGCCGATACCGCGAATGTCCAACACCCATTTTGAGCCCGGTGATTACTCCTTTGAAGAACTCGTTAAGGACATCGACCGCGGGATTTACATGAAAAACTTCACCGAGTGGAATATCGATGACAAACGGTATAACCAGCGCTACATCGGCAGAGAGTCATATATTATAAAAAATGGCGAGGTAACGGACCCCATCAAAAGACCGGTGCTCGAGATAACAACGCCCGGCTTTTACAAGGCAGTGGATGCCGCCGGAAAGGACCTCAAGTTCACCGCGGGAATGTGCGGAAAGAGCGATCCCATGCAGGGACTTGATGTCTGGATGGGCGGGCCGACAATCCGACTCAGAAATGTGAGGTTCAGGTGATAGTATGGAAAAAGAGATGATGAATAAGCTCCTCGATCTGGGAGCGGATGAGGCAGTTGTCAAGATCACCGATGATGATATCGAACAGGTGCGGTTCTCAAGAAACAGGATCGATATCGCCAAGAACTGGCTTGAAAAAACGGCGGATATCTTCGTTGCCGTGGGTAATAAAACGTTCTCCACAACCCTAAAGAACTTTGAGGATGTGGACAAATCCTTAAAAAAGGTAATGACACTCGTGAAGAAGACCGGCGAGAACAAGAGCTACCACGGCACTGCTAAAGATGGATTTGACTACAGAAAGCCATCATTCGACAAAAAGATAATTGGTGCAGACTGCAAGGAGTACGTGCACGACGCGCTGAATGAGATAGAGGGAACGGGCGCAGGAACGGTCTACAAACACCACGTGAAAACCCGTATAGCCACACCGTGCACCCGTGCGAAGGACGAGACCACGAGCATTGAGTTTTCCATCAGGGTCTTTTTGGAAGACCTGGTATCAGGACACAGGGTGAATGTGGCGCGGGACCTGAGCAACTTCGATCCCGCTTCGGCAGCGAGAGAGGCATCAGCCCTTGCCAAGATGTACAGAAATCCCAAAGGAGGCACAGTCGGACAGTACGATCTGATACTCGATCCTCTATTCTTCGGGAGCATGGTCAACTACACCCTCGGCTCCGCCTCGGCATTCAATGTGGAAGCGGGCATGTCGTTTTTCAAAGACAAGATAGGCGAGAAGGTAGCACCGGAGTTCTTCACCATGATCGATACGGGAGAGGGACTGTACGCACGACGATTTGATGACGAGGGCGCTTCCACAGGCGAAAACAAGATAATAGAGAACGGAGTGTACAAAACATATCTCCACAACACCTCCACGGCCCACCGCTTTGAGACAGAAACAACGGGTAACGCCGGCCTCGTTGCCCCGGGCTCATGGAACTTTGAGATAGAGCCGGGAAACCGCAGTAAGGAGGAGCTCTTCGAGGATTTCACAGGACTGTACCTCACAAACACATGGTACACCCGGTTTCAGAACAGAATGACCGGCGATTTCTCCACAATCCCCAGAGATGCCATCTTTTACTACGAAAACGGCGAGATAAGGGAGTCGTGGAAAGACATAAGAGTCAGCGACAACATGCTGAACCTCTACAAGAATATCGCAGCCCTCTCGCGAGAGCGACAGATGGTAAAATGGTGGTACGAGGTTGAAGAGCCCGGTATCGCGCCGTACGTCCTCGTGAAGGATGTTAATATAACGCAGTCGACGCAGTAATTTTTCTTTTTTTTATTTTCTTTTATATAGTTAGGTTAGAAAACAAACTTTTTTCCCTTCATATTGCAGACTTCCCCAACTATCCAAGCCAGCAGCCCAAGTTATGTGCACCTTCCGGCCATTTCCCCACCGAACGCCCTACTCTTACCCGTAGAAAACATGACGCAAAGAATTGTTCTTTCTCTGAGAGATAAAGTTTAAATAGAGAAAATAGTGTATAAGCAGTATGAAACACCGTGGTACAGCCCTATGGGTAGTATCGATAATTATTCTTTCGGTACTCAGTGGATGTATCGAAGGAGAGATCGAACAGACACCATCTCCTTCATCGCCATCGAGTACATCATTGCAGTGCGAGATCGTTGATCTCCGTGTAATCCCAAAAGAACCTACGGCGGGAGATATCCTCACCATTCTCGTCGATGTGCAGAACACCGGTGATGCAGGGAAATACGAGACCATCGTTACAATTGGGATGAAAATCCTGAAAAAAGAAATAGAAATCGATGCAAAAAGCTACAAGACAGTCGAGTTTCAGGAGGTACTGGATACGGAGGGTGAGGTAGAAATTGCCGCGGGATATCTGACAAAAACTATCTTCGTTGCGTCGGCGGAACCCACCACGACACCTACCCCAACGACAGACCCACCAACGGAGACACCCACAGAGGAAGAACCTTCATTTTTCTACACACTGGACGGGACATTTTCCCAGACAACGACGTACGAGTATACGATACACTTAGAAGGCGAACCTGGGAACCAGATGTACGTACAGACCGTTCTCATTCCCTCTATCTCGAGTTATCACTTCTCACAGCAGGTCCTCGAGCAGGAGATCGGGTACAGTGAGCTACCCGAGAAGACCATGAGAAAAAAGGATGAATCGGGAGCGAGATACGAGAGGGTAGAGTGGACAGACCCTCCGGAAGAAGTTGTAGTGACGAGAACTGTCAAATGTAAGACGACCGTGGGATACTCACCATTCATTACACAGTCCAAATACCCTCTAGAGACGCAGTCGCTTCCTCATCTCAACCCAGAGCCATCTATACAGTCCGATGATCCTGAGATCGTGCGCCAGGCAGAGGAGATTGTAGAGGGGGCTGAGTCTGCAATGGATGCGGCGGTGAAGATACTGAACTGGGTGAGGTACAACATCCAGTATACGTGCTCGAAACATCTTAAAGTGTGCGAAGGCGTGCTCTTTGCCGATGCGAAGAAGACACTTGAACATAAGAAAGGGAACTGCGTGAACTTTGCACACCTCGCCATTGCTCTCTTGCGGGCTGCAGGTATTCCGGCGATGCGGTCAGGAGGATATGTTGCAGATTCCGAGTATGAATCTGCAGCATGTCACGCTTGGATAGTTGTATACATTCCTGAAGAAGGATTTGTCGAGTTTGAGTCGTCATACTGGATGCCACGATCGCAATTAGTACCAGAAACAATATTCATGCCTCAGCACATATGCTATGGAGACGTTGGAGTATCGAATGCAAATTTTAGTGAATTGCACAGATCAACACAAGAAATTACATCTCTCCCAGAAAAAAAGACGTACGTATCGGAAACTATCAACAAAAACGACATCGTATCGTTTTTTGCTTATATAGAAAAGAGTTCCAGAGATTACACCGTATCTTTCACAGCCGATGCACCACAGGGATGGAAGGTATTTTTTTCCAATGATACTCTTAATATAGATTCAGAGAATTATATTTCCAAGGAACTCCTCATTACCATAATACCCCCCCCAGACGCCAAATCTGGAGATGAAGCCGAAATAATCGTTACCGCAGACGATGGCACTCGGCAGGATGAGATCGTGATCTCAGTTGCCGTCGAATAACTGCGGAAAAGTATTAAGAAAATTTCATGGTGCTACTCACCATACTCTCATGATTTCCTCTCTGGCGTGTTAAAAAAAGGGAAAGACTTTTAAATGGGTCATGTATACATACCGTATGAGAATAAAAGCAACATCAGTTATAATCATTTGTTTGATTGCTGTTTCCATGCTCGGTATGCCACAAACAAAAGGAGATTCATGGTGGAACTATGATTGGCAGTATAGAATGGCGGTGACAGTAGATAACGCGAGCAATCCAAACACTCTCATAGATTATCAGGTAAAAATAACGCTTGGTGCCGGTTTTAATTATGCAAAAGCTATGGATAATGGAGAGGATATTAGGTTCATAGACGATCATGGTAACGAGCTGAACTACTGGATTGAAAAATGGAACGACGGCGGGGAGTCCATCCTCTGGGTGAAGGTTCCTACTATCAATGGATCCTCAACAGAAACGCTCTTTCTGTACTACGGAAACCCCACTGCATTGAGTATGAGCAGTGGACCGAACACCTTTGAGTTCTTTGATGATTTTGATTCATACTCTGGATGGAGTGGTGATACAGCTGAGTTTGCAGCGACATTACTTAATAATGAAAATGTATTGTATACAGACGGTGCAAGCGGGTATCCCGGATGGATATACAAATCTATCCCAAGTTTAGATAGCTATGCTGTCCAGATTAAAATAAGGGATGAACAGGAGAATAACAATCAACCGCATCCGGGAGCAGTAATTTCAGGAACAGATGGAAACAACTGGAACTCTATTTATTTTAGGGCAGGTTCGAACCAGATAGTTGGCTCTATAACAACAGGAGGAACTAATCACTTTGGAACGCCTCTTCACAGTTATAATATTGCAAGAGCAACATGGTATGACATTGAAGCTATTGTACACAACGGACTCTTGCAACATTTGTATATGGCTGGGACCGAACTTACAAATTTTTCTGCGTGGGATATCTATGATGAGCTTTCAATTGTAGGATTGCAACATTATGGTGGAAGCGACGGTCCGGGATATTATGATAAACTAAGAGTGAGAAAGTACACAGACCCCGAACCGCAGGCCTCATTAGGAACTGAAGAAGGTGTCACAACCCTCAGCATAAAAAAGACAGCAGATAAAGAAACGGCCGTTCCTGGAAACAATCTTACCTACAGGATAACGGTAACAAACAATGGACCCACACCGGCCAGTAACGTTATTGTTACAGAATCATACGACAGCGGATTCCTGTTTACCGGTGCAACGCCTTCCCCTGATCCGAGCACTAATGATAGATGGACATTCACAGCTATAGCTGCTGGAGAGAGCGCCACAATCCAAATCAGCGGAGAGGTAGATGCCGAGGAAGGAGGACTCACAAATGTAGCATCCTTCAGTTCTGATAATGGCGGCTCTGGAATAGCTACGGAAGAAACAGCCATTACACCACTACGCTCGGTGGTACAGCGGCTGTGGAAGGTCAACATTTTGGCCATAGAATCCAGCGGAACCTTTGCAGTTGAGAATGGGCTGAAAACAGGGAGATTATACCTCGAGCGCGGAGAAAATGAAATCTCCATAGACGTATATAATACCGGTATCCTTCCTGCGTATAATGTTCAATTAGAGATTATTGGCCTTCCCTGGGCACAGATTGATGTAACACCTCACTCCGCGGATATTTCCCCACATTCCGTTCAGACATACGCCGTATCGCTAACGATACCGGAATCAGCTCCTACAGGAGTACACGCAGTTCAGATCCACGCAACAGGAAATTTTATTCATGATATCATAGAGATAGAGATTTTTATCGACTGAAAGAAGGAGGGATGGTGATCTGTGAATATCTGTATATTTTCTTTTTTTGGATGTGTTCACGAAAAATATCTTTCCATGAGAGAAAAGAATTTTGGAATTTGAACAAATAGAAATACACGGAATGATTTTCTGGAACTGCTGTCTTCCCGATCTCTAATGAGTGCACTCGCGTAATACTCGTTATAAAATCCGTCTTCGGAGGAGAAGAGAAAGAGAACATTTATAAACATAGAAGAGAATTCTCATGAAAAACATAAAAAATTGTAAAGAATAACAGTTTTTGTATGGGCATACAATGAGACGGAGAACGTTAGAGATCAAATGCAGTGAATGCGGGAGGGTTACGTTCAGATACGTAAAATACGGTGATGGTAACCTTATCAGATGCTACAAAAAAAGAATTATGGAAGATTACAGCGTGAAAGAAAACGGAAAGGTGAAATGTCCGTGTGGAAATATCATAGGCATTGAGAGGCCAACGAGAATCCTCATGATCCGGCACTCTTTCGTTGCCGAATAGAACTCCTCAAGTCCTCCTGGGCTATTCCTACCAGCAGATTCAAAAATATTCCTGCAAACCGCAGATTGCAGAAGTATGGGGCGACAGGAGTAATGATCAGAGCCTTAGAAATTTCATTACAGAAGGAATATCTTCCTCTGATATCACAAAGATCGTGTCGGTCCAACAGCTCATCGTCTCCACGATATTTACCCCGTGCTCGCTGAAAAGTGAGTAGAGAAAAGAGACAAATCCCGGGGTATAACCGTGATCTCCAAATAACAAAGAGACCGGTGATGAAGGGGCTTATAGAAACGAAAAACGCTATACGTTGCATGAGTATAGTTCTGAGGGATCTCAAAGTTTGTCCTGAGAACTGCAAAAGAGCAATGACCGAAGAGCTATACGCCACTGAGAACGCATACCAACTTGTCAAGAAAGGAATACCCTTCAGAGATGCCTATAAAAAAATTTCTCGGAACTTTGAGTAGGAAACATACCCCTTGCAATGCCCTTTTATACTCCAGCAAAGTACTGAGATCATGCCAGGCAAGCACAACTTTATACCCTATAGAAGGGAAGAGTACGCCGATAAAGAGATGATACAGAGGAGCAAAGAGTTTTATACGTGGATGGATAAGCGGAGAACGGTAAGGGAGTTCTCCAGTAAATCCGTTCCAAGAGAGGTTATGGAAAATCTCATAAGAACTGCATCAACGGCACCCTCCGGTGCGCATCTCCAGCCGTGGACCTTCTGTCTGATCTCAAACGAAGAGTTAAAACATAGGCTACGAGAGCTGGCAGAGGAAGAGGAAAAGAAAAACTATGAGGGTAGGATGAATGATCAGTGGGTACAGGACCTCAAACAATTTGGAACCACATGGAAAAAAGAGTTTCTCGATGCCGCTCCGTGGCTTATCGTTGTCATGATGCAGCTCCACAGAATTGAAAAGAAAGAGAAGATACCCAATTACTATGTGACTGAATCAACAGGCATCGCGCTGGGCTTCCTCTTGGCAGCTATTCACAACACCGGATTGGTAGCTGTAACGCACACCCCGAGCCCCATGGGATTTTTGAAAGCAGCCTTAAACAGACCGGAAAATGAACGTCCCTTTATGGTACTGCCGGTGGGATATCCTGCAGAGGATGCCACTGTACCCGATATCGAAAGAAAATCGCTGAAAGAGGTTGCTGTACTCTATGAACAAGATCCAGTCCCAAAGAAGCATATAAAAAGATCCAATGCCGATTAATAGCAGAGATGATCTCATGGAAAGAATATATCCAGCAATTGTCGTTATTATACTCCTTCTTGGAGGCTGCATAACACAAAACAGTGTTGAAACACCAACTGCTGCCCCAACAACCACTGCAACAAGAACAACGCAACCCGCCTATATCCTCGAGACCCCATGGGATGATCTCTCGCTCTTCCGTCAGGGATTGATTCCCAAGGAAAAGACAGCAGTTGATCAACTATCGGATGCGACAGTATATCATCTGGATTTCACCATCTCCACAGACTGTCTTTCACTGAAGGGTCACGAGGAGATTTGTTACACCAACAGAGAAGAGGAACGGCTCAATGAGATATACCTCAGAGTATTCCCCAATACATCGGGCGGTAAACTCAGTGTCTCCAATCTTACGGTGGATAATCAGGAGGTTGAGCCGTCATATGAGTTCCAGGGAAGCGCTATTCGTATTCCTCTGCCCGCACCTCTGCAGCCTGGAAAACAAACTATCATTAAAATGGACTTTGAGGTAGAGGTTGCACAGGAGATGGAGGGCAACTACGGGCTATTCGGTTACTTTGAGGACATACTGGCACTAGATGAGTTCTATCCGGTGGTCCCTGTTTATGATGATGATGGGTGGAACGTAGAAAACCCGCCTCCAAACGGGGATCTAACATATTATGATGCAAGTTTTTACCTTGTTCGAGTAACGGCTCCTCCCGAACTAAGGATCGCTACCTCGGGGATTGAGGTCAGCCGTACAGAGAAAGATAACCAACAGGTAGTGAGCTTTGCAGCCGGCCCTGCCCGGGACTTCTATCTCGCCGCCAGCAAGAGCTATACGGTACTCAGCAACACGGTAGGGGAAACAACTATTAACAGTTACGCCTTCTCGGGACAGGAAAACGAAGCGGGACTCGCTTTACAGTTTGCAACAGACGCATTAAAAAGCTATAGTGAGCGGTTTGGTGATTATCCGTATACTGAGTTTGACGTGGTAAGCACATCAATGAAGGCATCCGGTATGGAGTATCCGGGGATAATTGCAGTATCCCAGAAGTTCTATGACCCTGAAACAAAAGAAAAACAGCCCCCGGGTTTTTTTGAGATTGTTCTTGCCCACGAAACGGCCCATCAGTGGTTTTACAACGTTGTGGGAAATGATCAGGTGGACAAACCCTGGCTCGACGAGGCGGTTGTTCAGTACTGTACCGGGCTCTATCAGTTGGATACACATGGTGAGACTGCTGCACAGAGTTATCGCAGATACTCATGGACAGATTGGTGGGCATCCATCGAAAAGGCTGAGATCCCCATCGGGATGTCATCAGCTGCGTACACAGAAAGGGAGTACGGTCCAATCGTCTATGCTCGAGGGCCTCTATTCATCGAGGCGGTAAAAGAAAGAATGGGCGAACAAAAATTCAATGCGTTCCTCCGCGATTACTATGAATCGAATAAATGGGGGATAGGTACGGAAGAAGAGTTCAGAAAAATAGCCGAACAGCACTGCAACTGTGACCTCGGTGATCTCTTTGAAGAATGGGTATATGAAGACGCGTGACCCATAGAGGCTGCGGTACTGCCAATTGCAAAGCATCTTTTTATGAGTAAGAATTAAAAACAAGGAGAGAATCGTAGTAGCAAAGGTGATAAAATGAACATTTTAGTCACAGGCGGAGCCGGATTTATCGGTGTCAATCTCATCAAGTATCTCCTAAAAGGAACGGAGTGGAAGATAAATGTACTCGATAATCTGAGCACCGGAAAAAAAGATCATCTCAGCGCCATAGATAATTACACTCCGGAAAGGGTCACTTTTCTTAAGGGTGACATAAGAAATAAAAAGGATGCGGAAAACGCTGCACGGGACTGCGATTACATTGTAAATTTAGCCGCGCAAACAGACGTAATGGAGTCTATTGATAATCCACTGAATGATGCAAAGATAAATATCCTCGGTACGATCAATGTTCTTAATGCGGCAGTAAAAGAAGGGTGCAGAAGGGTAGTTCATGCATCCTCAGCTGCGCCTCTCGGTGAGCAGGAGCCGCCTGTTCATGAACAAAAGGTCCCTTGCCCACTATCACCCTACGGTGCAAGTAAACTCGCATGTGAGGGGTACTGCAGCACCTACGCAGGCTCGTATAACCTTAATACTGTTGCACTCCGATTTTCAAATGTGTATGGTCCGTACTCATACCACAAAGGGAGTGTCGTTGCGTTATGGATCAAACAGCTGCTTCGCGATGAGCGGCCTGTGATCTACGGTGATGGAAATCAGACCCGCGATTTTATCCACGCAAAGGATATAGCAACGGCCATCTATCTATCGCTGACAACAGAGCTCCCAAGTACCTACGAGCTGTTCCAGATAGCCACCGGTGAGGAGACAATAATCAACGCATTGTACCGGATAATACGGGAGGAGTTAGAGAAAAAAAATTATACCGTGCCGGAACCGCAGTACAAAGAAGAACGGGCAGGGGAGATATACCGAAACTATGCGGACATAAGCAAGGCAAAGAAGTTGTTGGGTTACACGCCCTCTATATCCTTAAAGGATGGAACACGGGAGACAGTAGGATGGTTTGTTAAGGAAAAAATAAGAGTGTAATATACTGTTTCCCAAAAAACACAATGCCGCGGGCCGGATTTGAACCGGCGGGGGACCAGATCTTCAGTCTGGCGCCTTCCCAGGCTAGGCGACCGCGGCACAGTACGGTGTTGGGAAGTACTATTTAAAAGCTTTTCCTCGGCAGAGAAAAACCTTTTTAACTCTCATATCATTCAGTTGAGTATGTTTCAGCGGTTGCGAGGAACACGAGACTTTTACCAAGAAGAAATGGCAGCGAGAAATAAGGTTTTTGGCATCATCAAGGAGACGGCCAGAGAGTACGGCTTTTCAGAAATAGTCTCTCCGGCCATCGAGTCATTCGACCTCATCGCAAAAAAATCAGGAGCGGGTATACGGGAAGAAATTTACGCCTTTGAAGATAAAGGTGGGAGAACTATCTGTTTAATTCCTGAGTTCACTCCATCTGTCTCACGAATGATCGCAAACAGGCAGAAGGAGCTGGGGAAACCGCTAAAGTGGTTTTCTATTCCTCGACATTGGCGGTATGAGCGGCCGCAGTCTGGAAGGCTCAGAGAGTTCTATCAACTAAATGTGGATATTTTTGGCACGGAATCACCGAAGGCAGATGTAGAAGTACTTTCTGTAGGGATAAGCATAATGCTGAATTTGGGGTTGAAAGATTTTCTATTTCATATATCGCACAGAGGGTTTCTCGAAGGGCTCCTCGAAGAGTACAATGTATCTGACGCCCATGAAGCCTTCAGAGCGATTGATAAACGAGATAAGGTCCCAGAACGTGAGTTTATCGAAGCACTGCACAGCTGCGGCATCACAGAGCACGAGGAACTCCTTAAAATTCTCGACTCTGTCACCATGAACAATATAGAAGAGTTTAAAGGAAGAAATCCAAAAATGGACAGATCCATCGATAATCTCCTCGCAATTATTAGATGTCTGGAATACTACGATTTTAAAAAACACTGCAAACTGGATCTGGGCATTGTGCGGGGTTTAGCGTACTACACTGATATGGTATTTGAGGTCTATGATAAGAAAAAAGAGACGCGGAGCCTCTTCGGTGGTGGGCGGTACGATGACCTCGTGGAAAACTTCGGCGGAGAACCAACGCCTGCCGTTGGCTTTGGGATGGGGGATGTCGTTTTAGAGATTATGATGAAAAATGAAGGTGTATGGCCAGAAGAAAAGACCTCACTCGATTACTACCTCGTCAGTATTGGTGATGTAGATAAACAGGTCCTCGAGATAGCAAAGAAACTGCGAAGAAAGGGGCACACGGTCTCCTTCAGCCTCGTTAACAGAAATCTCAGCAATCAACTGGGGTATGCGGACAAAATAAACGCGGAAAAGGTTATTATTGTTGGAGAACGGGAGCTCAAAGAGGGAAAGGTAAGCATAAAAGATATGAAAACGGGAGAGCAGGAAAAAATGGATATAGGTAAGATTTAAGCTTTTTCTCTCCACAAAAACATCCACGTGTGATGTAAAAAGTAGCCGGGCGCGGATTCGAACCGCAGTCGCGAGGTCCAGGGCCTCGCAGGATTGGCCGCTACCCTACCCAGCTTTAGAGTTAGTGGGTATAGGCTATTTAATAAGCTTACTGATCGCCTTGAACTCGGAGGTCCCGGCCTTCTGGAGAAGCTGGAAGAGCAGGGTCTCCACTGTCGTAAGATAAACACCTTCCTGCGTCATTCTCTTCAGAGAACTCTCATGATCGATTCTTTTCCGCGAAGCAACGGCATCCACTATCACATGAGGGGCATACCCTCTATTGAGTGCATCCAGTGCTGTATTAAACACACAGACATGCGTCTCTATTCCTAGAATCGCAAGATTTTTAACATTGAACTTTTTTAATCTGTCCACAAAGTCTTTTTCACCAAAACAGCTGAAATGTATTTTTTCTAAGGGTTCTGTTTCCAGAAGACCCGAGATTTCATTTACCGTCGTTCCAAGTCCTTTGGGATACTGTTCAGTGGCTATTACAGGCATTTCCAGGACTTTGAACCCCTTTATGGCTTTTTCCGCACTGGAAATAACTTCCTTTATGTTGGAAATAACAGGGATAAAACAGTTCTGCATATCAACTACTACCAAAGCGGTATCGTCTCTCTCCATATTCAATGAAATCCTGCCCGATACTTAAAGGTTTCCAGGGAAAGATATATAAAATCATTTTCTCTATGAGGGTCATGGATAGAGTTGGGATTACTGTACTAATAGTAGGAATAATTCTCATTGGATACGGGATACATATCGGTCAGGCTACGGAGACAGAGAACATTGCCACCTACATCTGTCTTTCCTGCCTCGGCCTTACGCCGTCATCCTATGAGACGGGCGTGGATACGGAGGGTCTCGAGAAAATCAGTCGCGATATAGAACTTATCGTTTTCTCTGCAGAGTGGTGTAAATCCTGCCCAAAGGCAATAGAAACGGCAAGGGAAATCGCTGAATCATCAGCGTCGATAGAGTACTGGGTCATAAAATACGAGGAGAATCCCGAGGAATTCAAGACGTATAATGTCGATCTGAACGGACTTCCTGTAACCGCGGTGATTGTGGACGGAGAGGTAGTAGAAAAGCTTGCTGGTACCTTTAAACTTGATTCCAAAATCTTAGAGGTTATAGAAAATGCTACGGAATGAGGACCTAAGAAAGATACCAATTATTGTTGGAGTTGTAGGTTTAGTTTTTGTAATAATCAATATGGCTATGGGATTTTTAGGGGACTCAGGAATAAGCAAAATAGAGTTTTTTGCGCTGTTGATAGCATTGATCTTTATAGGAATTGGAATATTCACCTTCAGAGAAAATAAACTGAAAAAAAGAAGAAAAGTTCAGTTGATCTCAGCAGCGATGGTGAACCTCGCGGGACTTGGTATTATTCTCAAAATGTTATATGCACCCTTCTTGCACTGCTATGCATGCCCCCTCTCATCCACAGCCTGCCCCGTAGGTATACTCCAGAACTTCATCATTCAGGGGGAGATACCGTACTATTTCCTCGGCTACACGACGGTACTCTTTGTCCTGGTGGGAAGGGCCTTCTGCGGCTGGGTCTGTCCCTTCGGTCTTCTCCAGGATATAGTGGATAAAATATTTAATCGAAAGAAAAAAATGGTTCATCAGTTCAGATTCACAAAGTTTATTGTGCTCGCAGCGACTATTATCGCAGCATGGTATTTTGCGGACACGCTCTTCTGTAAGCTCTGTCCTGTGGGCTTTATAGAGGCTGCGGTACCGTACAGGCTTGAACATGGAATGATCTTTGACACGGTCTTTATCGGAAGGATCATCTTCTTCATAGGGCTTATGGGAATAATCTTCTTTATTTCAAGATTCTGGTGCAGAAATCTCTGTCCATTTGGTGCCTATGCAGGTATTTTCAACAAGGTAAGCTTTTTACATCTGGATTTTAATCCTGAAAAATGTACCGAATGTGGAAAGTGCAGAGAGGTATGCCCCCAGGGCTTAGACCCGACAAAAGAGCAAAGAAGTACGGACTGCATACTCTGCGGGGAGTGCGTTGAGGCATGTCCCACAGAAGCACTAACGCTTGAGTTTCCCACGGAGATGCCAAAAATCTCCCCTGAACCTAAAGAAGGAGCTAAAGAACCTAAAAAGGAGCTCAAAAAAGAAACAGAAAAAAGAGTGAATGAGACGCCTCTAAGAACGTACGCGCCAATGAAAGTCTATAGGGGCACAGACGAAATACCCTACTATGATCTGCCCGCGGATGCTAAAAAACTCAAAATAAAATTCTACCATCTGGAGGAGGAGATCCCTCCCGTGCTTAAGGAGATTAAAAGGTTTATGAACATCAACTTCCTGCCGCTGGAAGGATCGGATTTTCTTGAGCCTACATTAATGATAAATAATAGAATAGTTCCGGGTACCCTGACAGAGGAGAATATACTCAGAGGAATTAGAGAAGAAATAACGATGGGAAATATGCTTGATATCGTTTTTGACCTGAAAAAATGCAGATACTGCAAAATGAAACACTGCGGCCTGGATATAACGGGAGAAACAGGATTCAAAATAGAAAAACTCATAAATTACCCTAATTTTTCGGAGATAATAGCTTCCTGCACAAAAAATGCCGTCTTTATATCCTACGGTGAGCCAAAAATAGAGGAGTATAACAGAAAGTATCTCTTGAAACAGAAATTCTCTCTAAACCCTCTAAAGGCTGAGATACTAATAGAAAAGGACTCGAAGTACTGCAACAGAGCGTTAACTATATTTGCGCTTCTGAGTTATGTGACCGATGGGGTGGTCAACTTTGTGCCGCGGGAATATGAGGAAGTAAAGTCCGAGATATCATTTAAGATCAGGTCACTGCCAAGTGCTATCGTCAAGGATCAGCGAATTTACATAACGACGGAAAGAGGGCTGGTAAAGTCCCTTCAAAAGCTTTAGCTTATTTTGAACCTAAGAATTCCCGCAATACCTCCGAGCCCCTGCAGCTTTTCTCCACCTTCGTGCTCACTGCTTATCACGCAGACCTCGGCCCGTTGTTGCCTTGCTTTTTCCATTATCTTCTCATACCGTGTATCCCTCAAAAGCTCATCCACGATCAAAAGCGTTTCCACAGCCCCGTAACTCAAAGCTTTCTTGATCGTCTCTATACCATATACCGCTTCATCCGTGAGTATCTTCCGGGAAAGCTCCTCCACCAGAACCATCTCCCTGGATACCCTCGAGTCCTTATACACATCTTCAAGATCCCCCTTTCTGATAACCTCGTGCACGCCTGTTTTTCCCGCCGTGGACGCTTTTCTCAGGACGTACTTCCCATCCAGCTGCGGATATTCCATTTTCAGGTACTTAACAAACTCCTGCTTGACAAACCCCGGGCCTGCAATTATCATCTTCTCCACAGCATACTTATCAAGCGCTCTCTCCATCTTTTTGGCGGTACTCTCAAAAAACTTCCGGCGGGGATCGTTTCTTTTCACGGTATAATACTTGCCCGGGATATTTTCATTCAGGTCTGCCAGAAAATCTATACCATACCCCCTAACAATGCCAAATGTGGCTTCGCCCATCTCCATGGCAAGAATAAGAATTCGGGGTGCATTTGTGTCTCTGACAGCCTCATCCACCCTCCTAAGCTCATGATCTTTCCACTCCTTTGTTATGCCTATAACGGTTCCTTCCTCTATATTAAAGGTATGGTGCCTGCCAACATCCTCCCCTTCCTCTATAACGCCTGTGACACGTACTCTGTTTGTCTCTTTATGAAACTCTATTTTTTCAGCTCTTATTTTCAAGTAAACGGGTTTTTTATCCGTCCTTTCATCTCTAATCTTATCTGCTTTCTGCTCCTCCCGTCTAAATGTCTTGCCCTCAATAAGATCCTCTTCCCGTATAATATGCTTAAGATGCCAGAGATCATCGATCGTTTCAGCTCTTAACCGTATAAACCCGTTTTTAATCTTCCTGTCAATGATCTTCATCGTCTTTCTTTTCCTTTTTCTTCCCTTTTAATACTTCTCTTGGCGTCATATCATCAGATATCTCATCATCGGTCTCAAACCTTTCCTTCTTTTTGGTTTCTTTTTTTTCAGCTTTTTCTGTTCTTTTTTCCTCCTTTTCCTGCCACTCCAGTACTTTCTTTATGGAGTCGGGAGCATTACGATACTCATCCTGCTCCTCTTCCTCTTCTTCTATCAGATCGGCTCCTTCAAAAATGTCCTCTGTATCCGGCTCGGGTGCTTCTTCCTCTTCTCCCTCCGAGAACCATTGATCCTCCAGAGACTCTTCCTCGGATAGCTCTTCCTCGGAGATTTCAAGCTCCTCAAAAAGCTCCTCACCTTTCTTCTCGGAACGTCTTTTTGAGTACACACCTATTCCTATGATAGCTATGATAAGCAGAAGAATTGCCACAAGGATCAACAAGGCAGTGGAAGCGTACTTCTCCACAATCGTTATTTTAGGGGGTGTAGTGGTAGGAGCAACAGAGGTAGGAGGGGGCGTAAGTTCTATAATACTCACATTGTACTCATCTGACTCAAGCTGTCTTGATTCTCCGTAGGGGTTCTTCCAGCTCACCTTTGCTTTTTTCAGCGTGTAATCTCCAGAAAAAAGAGCCTTCAGTGTGTAACTAAGATTCATCGAGTGTCCGCCCTCGAGAACATCCTTTTCTGCTGTCAGCTCTCCTCCAACAAGCTCAAATCCTTCGGGTATTGAATCCTCAACTAAAATATCCTTCATTTCGGCATTTCCGTAGTTTTTTATAGTTATTGTTATCTTCACCGGGTCTCCTTCGCTTACTTCATTACTGCTTATAGCTTTTGTAATATTTAATCCTCTGACAGTAAACTTCAGCCTTTTCCCGGTGCCAGAATATGAAACGCCCCATTTATCCTTAAAATAAGCGCTCGGTGTGAGCGTATACACCCCTCCTACATCTCCATGAGCTGTGTAAACAATCTCTTTTGATTCGCCCAGTTTAAGATCTCCTCCCCATCTATTTGTACCATCGACTATCTCAAATCCCGCGGGAAGTGGTTCTTCCAGCACGAGATCCACAGCATCAGCCGACCCTGTATTCCTTATTAAAAAGGTAATGATAAAGGAGTAACCGGAGTCCACATAGTACTTGTTATTTTTGATTATCATCTTCTCTATTGATCTTCCTAACTCAACTTTGGGTTTTTTTGCGTCTATCTTTTGGGTAAACTGGAGAAGTTTCTTTTTCTCGGGATACTCATTGCCAAGTATGTCGTAATACACGTGTTCGGTATCCACAATAAAATCATACGCTGTGCTTGACACGGGCACTCTTACAGTGAATTTGTATTTGTAATGATCGCAGGGTTTAAGAGCATCTATCTCCTTTACAAGCTCACCCTCAACAAGCTCTCCCTTGTTGAACTTGTTTTCAACCCATATATCCTTTGCGAGTCCATTGCCTGTGTTAGTGACCTTACCGATAACTGTTAAAAGCTCGCCATCCTTAATACCTTCTCGTGAGACGGAGTAACTCAGGTCAAGCTCTGGTAATCCGCTGACATCTATGTTTATGTCAGAAGACTCGTACTCAAAATGATTGTCCTCAAAATCAGAATACTTGACTTTACACCCTTTCATGGTGTGTTTTCCCGGATCATCCGCCTTGATTACATAGCTAAAAATTTCCTTTTGATTAGGATCCATCCTGTTAATTTTGAAAACATTAACATCTCCTGTTACCTCTTCCTCTTTACTGCTTGTGAGAGAAAACCCCTCTGGTATGGTATCCACAATGACAATATCCTTCGCAGGCTTATTTCCCGTATTTGTTACCGTAAGAACAACAATAATGTGTTCATTGAAAACAATACTCGTTTTGTCCATATTCTTTTTTACTTCGAGACGCGGAAACTCCTTATATACAATTATAGGAACAGGAGAAGACTGTTTTTCATGCCGTTCTCCCCGTTGATCCGTGTATCTCACCTTCGTTATGAGATCGTACTCCCCCAGTTCCTCTGCCTTCATTCTATATGTGAACTGGGTGCTTTCTCCGGGTGAAAGCGTTTCCACGGTTTTCGATGCCTCTCCATCTATTAATGCCAGTCCTTCGGGAATAAAATCAACTATCTCCAGGTCTCTGGCCGTCACATCTCCAATGTTCTCGACCGTAATGGTTACAGAACTCTCATCGCCAGGTAGAAGTTCCTTATACGTAACGAACTGATTTATTCGCAGCTGCACAGTCTTTGGATAGACGTTTTTATCCTGTTTAAACGTTTTCTGGAACTTTTCTTCAACAAACTCCCCTTCCTCGTTCTCATATTCCATCTTATAGTTCGCATCGATAGTGATTGGGTAGTACTCCTCATAGGATACGGAAGGAGCTTTCAGACGGAGGAGGAGGACTTTTTTTATGTTGGAGTCCTTCTTTGGTTCCATATCACCTACAGGAATATTATCGCTCGAGATATCGCAGTAATTCAAAAGCTCATAGCCGGCATGATCGACACTGATAACAACGTCGGAGGCCTTAAAATTGCCGACATTTTCTATGAGTGCGTACATATAAAGTTCCTCTCCAGAGGTTGGAACAGTTTCCTTCATCTCCTTCATTTTGTCGAGATCAAAATCCTCCTTGCGCATTAACTCTCTGACCTCGGGAATTACGGTCACAATTCCTCCAGAAGGATCTATGTCCAAAATCCTGTAGGATCGCTTACTAATACATGGGCCGGGTTCCGTTGCAAAGGAATCACCTACGTTGAAGCTTTCATAAGGATCGAGTATGTTATTTTTATTGAGATCGATCTCAAAAACACCGTTCTCTGTCGTTGCATTGTACTCCTCACCATCCAGTTCTACAGTCGCATTTGTATCCAGGTTTTTTTCCTTTATTACAATATCATCATAGAGCGTAAAATCGCTTAATGAAATGGAAGGCTGTTCCCTTGATGAAAACCGTAACTCAGCCTCAAAATCTCCATCGCTATCTCTATCCGCAATACTCAGCATCTCGACCTTCAGAACCTCCTGAACAGTGAAACTGTAGTTATAGAAATCTATAATATGCTCATCAATAAAATTCCCCTCGCGAAAGACCTGGAAATAGACCTTATCCGGGAACATCTGTGTCCGTGCGTGCTCCCAGGAACGTTTGCTGATATCAAAGAGAACGATGGTATAATCACCTACGGCCCTGAGATCGCCTATCTCCATCCATCTTGTATACAGCTCCTTGTATACTGCTGTTTTTGTTAGATGAATAGTATCTGGGGGTGTATCGTCATCCTCAAGACGAGTGGAGTAGCCTGTATATCCCTCTGCAGTGACCCTAAAAAAATAATCTCCCTCCTCCACAGTGAGTGAGAACTCTCCATCGCTGTCCGTTGTAGTATCATAGTCTTCGGCGTCTAATCCCCAGCCAATAGCGACAACGGTTGCTCCCTCTATTCCTTCCCCATTTCCGTCAACGATAGTTCCTTCAATAGTCCACTCAGCCCCTAATACCTCTTCCGCAAAATAAGGAGATGCTATAACTAAAACTAAGACGATCGTATATACCTTCTTTTTCAACTGATCCAATCCCATCATCTCGTAAGCTTTTTGAGCCTTGTCAAACGCGATTTGAGAAGTTCAAGCTCTTCTCTGGTGAGAGAACCACCCTTCAGCCGTGCTACCTCTGATTTTAACATGGAGACCTGCACACCTAAAATCAGGTTAAGTAACAAACTGAACAATGTCAGTACGAATAAGACAATCACGTTCTCTTCCAGTATATCTGTAAAAGGCATTCAATCACTCCCGAAGAGAGCTTTGAAGATCCTTTTCAGTGGGTTCTCTGGCGCTGGTGGAACGTACTTTTCGCCGAGTAGATCAGCAGCAAGTTTCTTTAACGCTATTGAAGCTGAGGAATTAGGATTCCTCACCACAAGCGGCTCCCCGAAGGCTGCTGCTCTTTTGACTTCGGGATCCTCTGGGACCACAGCTATCACGTCCGTCTCCAGTATCGTTTCTACCTCTTCCTTTGAGAGTTCTGTCATATCAAATCCAACTCTATTGAGAACCGCACCCACGACATGCGTGCCCAGCTTCTCGGCAACTATCTTTGTTTTGAGTGCATCACTCATCGATGTTATCTCGGGATTCACGATAAGAAGCAGGTTTTGTGCAGCAGCAATGGCCGTAACAGCATCAACTTCCAGACCCGGAGCTCCATCTATTAAAAGATAATCAGACGTACCAATAAGATGTTTCAACACATTCTCAAGCTTTCTCGGATCCGCTTTCTGCACGCCACTTAATGACAGTCCCGCAGGCAGTATCTTCACTCCCGCGGGACCCTCATATATTGCCTCTTCTGGTTCCGCCTCTCCAGACAAGACCTCATGGAGCGTTACCGGCATTCCTTCCAAGCCAAGCATCAATTCCAGATTTGCCATATCAATATCGGCATCCAAAATAGTTACTTTTCCCCCTCTTTGAGCTAAAGCTATACCTAAATTCGCTGTAGTCGTTGTTTTTCCAGTTCCTCCTTTTCCCGACGCAATTACTATGGATTGACCCATAAATATCCTCCTCAGATTAGTGCCTCAACTTTTTTCCCTGTATCCTTTGCATCTTCCATTATTTTCGCAATTGTGGCATTCTTCTTTGTTCTAACAAAAAGATACACATTACCCACATCAACAACAAGCATATCTCCTTCCTTACCTTCCATTAAGATGTAATCAATAGCGCCTACTTTTGTTGCCTCTACATTCCTCATGAGCCTGTTAAACACAGCTGCTGCCATTGCACTGCTCTTTTCTATACCGAGTTCCGGAGGTGCATCCATGGCCACCAAAAACCCTCCTTTTTCTATTACACTGCTACCGATCACTCCGCCATTATCCTCTTTTAGTTTATGGAGTACCTTTTCGATTATCATTTCTTGTCACCTTTCAGCTCTCTGAGTACGCTTCTAAGTTTAAGCCTTATCAGACCTAGATTGACCTTTGTTTCGGTAATGGCACCTACCAGATACTCGTCGCTCTTAGCAATGATCATTTTTCCTTCGAAGCCACTGATTAAAATCTGTTCTAAATCTCCCATCTCCGTAGACTCCGCTGTTTCCTTAGAGACACCATAGATCTCTGTCAGCGTTTTTGACAATGTTTCACTTTTCTTCTCGGACATATCGGAAACAATGGGTTTCTTACCTTCAATGATCCCAACATGAATTATCCCATCTATTTTTTTTAGATCCGCTACCAGTCTGTCTATCATTAGAATCACCTACTACTTTACTGATAAACTACTATATAAACTTACTCTTTTTATTCTTTTGGGAAAATCGTAAAATTTAAATAGGGGCATAGGAAATAATGACAAGGCGGCTGTAGTGTAGTGGCTAGCACTTGGGCCTTCCAAGCCTACGACTCGGGTTCGAATCCCGACAGCCGCACTCACGCATTCCAAGTTTCCTATCGGAAACGTCGGTAAGGATGAACCTTTCTCATATCAGGTTCATTTTCGTGCAACTGTCTGGGGATGTAGCAGTCTTCTGGTCTGCTCCAGTTCCCGACAGCCGCACCTCATCAATACATGCGGGGGTTACCGAGTTTGGCCAAAGGTGCAGGATTCAGGGTCCTGTCTCGTAGGAGTTCGGGGGTTCGAATCCCCTCCCCCGCACCTACTGCGTAGGTGCGGTGAGCATGTAGCAATGCCAAGGATCGCTCCAGTTCGTCCCGCACTCGTTGACGAATTTTTCATCTTGTGATGAAACTGACACAGGCGAAGGCTGTGTCAGGAGGGTACAGCTTTGCTGTACCACGTAAAGGATGTCTCAGCTCTTCGATCTGAGTCATTTCGTGCAGAAAGGATGACTTACCGTAGTAAGTTCATTTTCGTCCCGCACCTTTTTTTCTTTAAACGACAGACAGATGTAGGTTAAAGACCTACATCCGTGTGAAAGACAAAAAACAAGCATGCAAAAAAGAAATTGGATCATGGGTATATGACTATCGATCCCACCAAACGGTATATTCATGAGAGCCCTAGGATAGTTGGGGGATAGAAGAAATGAGTTTAAAAAGCTTGGGAGTACCTATTTAAATCCTACTCTAATAGAATTAGGCAGGGCTAAAAAAAAAGGTGATAAAGGTGACTGAAGATAATAAGAAAGGAGATGAGATCGGAATGAGACATATAAGGGTTTCCTACACGAACTGCTTCTTATTAAACTGTAAAGAAGGGTATCTACTGATTGACACTGGCTTTCCTGGTGAATACAACTCTTTTCTAAAGAAATTGGCGAAAATCGATATCGAACTTTCTGAGATAAAATACCTGCTCTTAACACATCGCCATGATGATCATTCGGGGTTTGCAGCTGAACTCGTTGAAGATACTGGAGCAAAGATAATAGCTCATAAAGAGGGAGTACCCCTTTTAGAAAAAGGAGAAACGGCATATAATAACAGGGGTAAATTTCTTAATCTGTGTACAAAATTTTTGATGGGAGCTCATTCCATAATCACAACGCGTAAAGATACATACCGCCCGATTAAACTTACAGAAAATGATTATATCGTAGATGGTGACGATGCTCAATTATTAAAGGGAATAGGTATTGACGGGGAAATACTGCATACCCCGGGACATACAGAAGACTCCATCTCTGTATTAACCTCAGATGGAACTGCTTTTGTGGGTGATGTAGCAATGAATTTCCTGAATCTTTGTCGTATTAGATATAGACCAATATGGCTGCAGAATATTGGAAAGGTCTATAAGAGTTGGAATAAGCTAATAAAACATGGGGCAAAAACAATATGCCCTGCCCATGGAAAACGATTTCCGGCGGGAAGGTTAAAAAAGGTCTAAGTTAAATTATGGAGGCGTTATTATGAAATCTTTGATAATATACATGTCAATACACCATAACAATACAGAAAACGTTGCAAAGGCAATAACTCAAGTTTTAGAAGCAGAACTAATCAAGGCCCACAAGGTTGACATAAACAAAGTGGATAATTACGATTTAATCGGCTTCGGCTCAGGCATTTATTGGGGCAAACATCATCAAGCGCTATTGAAGCTATCGGAGAAGCTACCAGATTTGAAAGGCAAAAGATCATTTATTTTCTCCACCAGTGGACTGAGCAATTGGATGAACAGCATTCATCATATACGAAATAGAACGATGCATTTCCATAATCCGCTGAAAAAGAAACTGTCAAAAAAGGGATTTGATATTATCAACGAATTTACCTGCAGAGGCTTCGATACGGTCGGTCCACTAAAACTTATTGGAGGGATATGTAAATGCAGACCAAATGAAAAAGACCTGGAAAATGCAAAAAAATTTGCAAGGAAATTGAAAGAGGTATGAAAAAAAAGAAAAAATGCATATCCCACGCACCACAATCTTTTTATTTTCCTATATACGAACGTGTTTATGGATGTTTATCTGGCACGATTTGAGGCAAGCTCAAAAAAAGAGAACATGCCAAACAAACTCTCAAAACTGTGCGATCATATACAGTTGGAAGAAAAAATAGATGAAGGTGATCTTGTAGCACTTAAAATACATTTTGGAGAACTGGGGAACACCTCGTTTCTGCGGCCTGTTTATATAAGGGCGATCGTGGACAAGGTCAAAGAATGCGGCGGAAAACCATTTTTAACCGATACCAACACACTGTACATTGGGATGAGAACAAATGCCGTGGATCATCTGAACTGCGCAATCCGGAATGGGTTCGTTCCGGAGGTTGTGGGATGTCCGGTTATTATAGCAGATGGACTGCACGGAAATGAGTATAAGGAGATCACGGTAAACTTGGACCACTTTAAAAAGGTAAGAATCGGTTCGGCAATCGCTGA
Source organism: Methanobacteriota archaeon (assembly GCA_034659995.1). Classification (GTDB taxonomy): domain Archaea; phylum Methanobacteriota_B; class Thermococci; order Methanofastidiosales; family B48-G16; genus JAYEIH01. Next base: position 14,691 of record JAYEIH010000107.1, on the reverse strand, counting down.
GAGTGATGTACTGATAGGATTGAGTCATTTCAAAGGACATGTGATGACGGGTATCGGCGGCACGCTGAAGAACATAGGAATGGGCTGCGGCGACAGAACGGGAAAACAACAGATGCATGCAAATGTGAAGCCTTCTGCCGATAAAAGGTGTATTGCATGTGGTATCTGCGCAGAGAACTGCCCTGTAAACGCCATAACAATTGAAGATAAAGCGGTAGTAGATTACGAAACATGTATTGGATGTGGTGAGTGCATCACCGTCTGTGCACAGCACGCCATGCACACGGAGAGCAATCAAACAAGCAAAGACCTCATTGAAAAAATAAATGGGTACGCCTACGGGACCCTGAAAAACAAAAAAACTACGTTCTTCAACTTTCTAATGGACATTACACCTCATTGCGACTGTGCACCATGGACCGACAGAACGATCACCAACGATATCGGAATCACAGCATCCGACGACCCCATAGCACTGGAAAAGGCGAGTATAGACCTGGTTGGAAGAAAAAACATGAGTTTCACCACTATCGACTATGAACACTTTATAAGGTATGGTGAAAGAATAGGCTTGGGCTCAAAGAGATACACCCTGAATGAACTACAACAAAGGGCCGAAGAATCTGTATGCCTTGCAATCCTCTCTTCAAGTGCAAAGATTTTTATATTGCGCCGGAAACATTTACAACACAATAGGAGATAACCTGGACACGGTGATAGTAGTGGAAAAAACAGGAAAAATACCCGATGGAAAAAAAGAATCAGAGGAATCAAATAAAAACACGAAAAACCTCATAGACTTTCCCGAAATCGACAAGAGAGAGTTTAATGATCTTATCGAAGAATCAAATGGGGGATACGGAAGCGAGTTGCCTCATAAAACTCAGTCTATATGTCCTGAAACACGAAAGATAGTAACTGCAGTGGTGTGGGAAAGAAACAATAAGCTATGGATATCGAAAGAGTGTTCTAAGGATATCGTGACAGCTCTGTACTACGAAGATGTGGACATGTATAATCAGTTTAAAAAAATGCGCTATGACTGGAATCTAAAAAGTACCAATGTTGAAAATACCGGTATCAACTGTCCTCTGGACTGCGGACTCTGTTCAAGACATAAAAGCCATACATCTCTTTTGAATATCGCATTGACGAACAGATGCAACCTCAACTGCTGGTACTGCTTTTTCTATGCCAAGGAGCACCAACCGATATATGAGCCTTCTCTGGAACAGATAAGAATGATGCTCAGAAATGGAAAGGGAGAGAAAGATATAGGTGCGGATGCCATACAGCTTACGGGCGGAGAGCCCACCATGCGAGAGGATCTTACCGATGTAATACGAACATGTAAGGAGGAAGGATACTCCCATATACAGTTAAATACCGACGGTATAAAGCTCGCATTTGATCCCGAACTGGCACAGAACGTAAAGAACGCAGGTGCTAACACCCTTTACTTAAGTTATGATGGAATGACGCCGACGACAAACTGGAAAAATCACTGGGAAATTCCGTACATTCTGCAAAACGTGAGAAAGGCGAGAGGACCTGGAATTGTGCTGGTTCCTACCATTATGAAAAATGGGAATGAAGATGAACTTGGAGATATTGTAAACTTCGCGTTCAACCATATGGATGTGGTACGGAGCGTCAATATGCAGCCCATATCATTGGTGGGAAGAACACCAAAGAAACAGAGAAGAAAACTCAGGATGACGATACCCGGCGCAATAAAAAGGATAGAAGAACAGACCAATGGAGCCATAGCTATGGAAAACTGGCATACAATACCCATAGCGGGGTATATTGCACGATTTTTTGAGGTTTTTACCGGGAGAAAATATTATATGACATCACATTTTGCCTGCGGTGCCGCAACGTATGTCTTCCTTGACAATAAAAAGATAATTCCAATATCAAAATTTATAGATGTGGAGGGATTTGTTGAGTTCCTTAGCGGAAAGACCGAAGAGCTAAAAGATAAAAAGAGACTCAAAAAAATCTCTAAAACAAAGGTGGGAGCGGAGATACTCCTCAATTTCAAACGTTTTTATGATGAAGAGTACGCACCAGAGGATCTAAACGTTTTAAATCTCATAAAAAATGCATTCCTGAAGGGCAGCTACAGAGCGCTTGGAGAGTTCCACACAAAAACACTGTTTTTGGGCATGATGCATTTCATGGATGAGTACAATTATGATATAGAAAGAGTTGAAAGATGCGTTATCCATTACGCAATGCCCGACGGCAGAATAGTGCCCTTCTGTGCCTTCAACGTACTTCCTGAGCTCTACCGGGACAAGGTTCAGAAGCAGTTCAGTTACAGTGCAAAAGAATGGCGGGAAAAAAATCCTGAGTGGGAGTACAAAAAGGATAAGTACAGGAGAACAAAGGAGTTCATAGAGAAGACAAGAAAAAGTAAACTCTACAAAGACACCTATGAAAACATAGAGAGGTATTTCTGACGTGATCTTATGCTGAGGAAGATAGAGTTTGATTTTGAAGATATGACACATGGAGAGGCAAGAAAGATACAGTACAAACTCGGCTCGGATGTCCAGGTATATAGAGCATTTATAGACCCTTACAGAAAAAGAGGGACTGTCATCTTTGATAAGGAAAAAGATACGGAAGAGATAAAAAAAGAAATAGGGATCGAGTTCCAGATAAAAAAAGGAAGAGATATGACTGTGAAAGAACTCATAGCACAAAGCCTAAATAGATAAACTTTGCAAAACTCCCGGCAACTAAAAAAGTATACGTACAGTTATAGTGCATAACACTCCTTTCATTGCAGAAAATATATAAAAAATCAAGTTCATTCTAACGGAATATTTATAAATCCAGGAAACTCAGAGATTTCTGGAATATGCAAGCGATAAAAACTATGAAAATTAGAGAAGAGGGTATCTTGAAAATAAAAAATTTGGAAAAACTTCTGGAAAACGAGGTGTACCACCATGTATGACGCAATTGTAATAGGCGCGGGAGTTAGTGGTTTACTTTCTGCATTGGTGCTATCAAAAAACGGAAAAAAAGTTTTGGTTTTGGAAAAACAAAAAAATATAGGGGGGATATGCCAGAGTTATGAGATAAAGGGGTACACCATAGATAACGGGCCCCATATCATTACAAGGTTAGAAAATGGTCCCTTAAGAAAATTAATTACTCGATACTTTGATACGTCTCCTGATTTTATATATCACGGCGAGTATTATGTGAGAGATAAAGACAATCTTTATTCTTTTCCGTGGAATTTAAGGTCTTTTTCTACTTTTTCTCTTATACCACGAAAGGATAGGGCAGTTCTATTACAGATTTTAATCTCTATGTATGGTAGAAAAGCTATGGGGGAAGATTTCACAAACATATCTGTACACGGACTCTTGGGGAAGAGAAACCTCAGTGAGACAACAATGAGATTCGTAGATACCCTTTGTTATTTTATGACGGGTGTAGATTCTAAAAAAGCATCCGTAACAAGATTTCTGGACAGTTTGGATTATAAAAGTAAAAGCAAAGGTATTGTAAGCATATATGGTATCGATCCGCAGGCATATCTCTCGAAAATAATCAAACTGTTAACAAAAAAAGGTGCAGAAGACCAGGGGTATCCAAGGGGGGGAATAAGAACTATAATTGATAGTATGGTACAGTCCTTAAACGCAGAAATCATAAGAGGGGAGGAGGTAACAGAAATTTTAGTGGAGAACAATAGGGCGGTAGGTGTAAAAACTCAAAATGGGGAACACAGAGGGAAAATGGTGATATACTCAGGGTACGCGTCTGAACTTCCGGATATACTGGATCTTCCTGAGAAGTATGCAGAGGAGTTACGAAGATTAGAGAGAGTGCACACGTTAACTCTCTGGTTGGGGCTGAATAGAAAATACTTTGATAAAATGGGAAGTGAGATATGGACAGATCCACGGTGTTGGGCCGTTCCTGTTTCAAACTATGATCCGGATTTGGCGCCAGAGGGAAAACAGCTGGTGGGATTCGGATTTGTTCTCCCAAAAGAGTATACGCTTAAAAAGGAAAAGAAAGAAGCTTTCGAAGGGATAAAAAGGATCTTTCCGGAGATTGAAAAAGACATAGATTTCATGCAATGGCAGGTTTTAGTTCCTGAAAAGGCTGCATGGTGTATAAACCAAAAAATGCCTGGCAACACCACACCAATACAAGGACTGTATCTTGTGGGCACGGACACAACAGAAAAGAGCATGGGACTAACAAGAGCCTCGTACTCTGTATTAAATTTAATGGAGAAGATACTATGAACACTGTAAATACGATTCAAATCTTAAAATCAACAATCGGAAACCCTGCAACAAGAAAATTACTTAAAGGGTTTTCATGTTACTGTGAGAGTTGTAAAAAAAACAGGCTTGAAGTAGCCCTCGAATTGTGGACAGGACAGAGAGAAGATGCTTGTTTTAAATGCAGATCAGTAGAAAAAGTTTTAACAGGTATTTTGAAGACAGGGGGAAAAGTATTTGGAGTTCCAGAAGAAAAAATGAAGGAAATATTTTCCGATCCTCCTCAGCGTAAAGGATTGGCAAGTGTTCTCAGAGGAATCGCAAAATTTGGAATACAAAAACCATTCGTTTCTGGTGCACCATTTTTAGTTGCCTGGGATATTACATATGCCTGCAATTTAAGATGCAAGCATTGTTACGCTACTGCAGGCAAACCTTTATCAGATGAGCTTACTACAGAAGAAGCAAAGGGAGTAATAGATAAATTAGACAAAGCTGGAGTCCCAATAATCGCATTTTCTGGAGGAGAGCCTCTCGTGAGACCAGATATCTTAGAACTTGCAAGATACGCAGCAGATAAGGGAATATATGTTGCAATGGCCACAAATGGAACACTTATAACTGAAAAAAAGGCAAAGGAAGTGAAAGGGGCAGGAATACAATTTATTCAAATAAGTTTGGATGGCAAAGATGCAGAGACTCATGATTCCTTTAGAGGAATTTCTGGAGCTTTTGAAAAGACGATGGAAGGAATAAAAAACTGCGTCAAAGAAGGATTTTTTGTGAATATTGCGACAACTGCAACTCACTATAACTATAAAGAAATTCCAGAGATAATTGATCTCTGTGAAAAACTTGGTGTTAATTGGTTCATGGCGTATAACTTTGTTCCTACAGAAAGAGGGAAACTTATTACAGAGAACGATCTGAGCCCTGAAGAAAGGGAAGAATTATTGAAAATGCTCTATGAGAAATTGAAAACAAGCAAAGTAAATGTTCTAACAACAGCTCCGCAGTTTGCACGGGTAGCCTTGGAAAGAGAGTTTGGAGATCAAAAAATTATTCCCACTCATTTTTATACGTTGGATCTCAAAGGAAAACTTGCAGATTTAGCTGAGTTCATTGGGGGCTGCGGTTGTGGCAGATTCTATTGTGCAATAAGACCCCAAGGAAATATTGAACCTTGTGTATTTTTTCCGTTAACGATAGGAAATATAAAAAATGATGATTTTGAAGAACTCTGGGATAAAAACAAAGTTTTTACAGAACTGAGAAATAAAGATATATTGAATTTAAACTGTGGAGAGTGTGAGTATAGATATTACTGCGGGGGTTGCAGGGCAAGAGCATACGGATATTTTAGAGATTATCTTGCTCCTGATCCCGGCTGTATAAACAATAAAAAAGCGTACCAAAAATTGGTGAAAGAATGAAATCTTAAAAGGTGAAAAATATGAGTGATGGAAAAATTTTAGATACCACAAAAAGTATATGCCCTGTGTGTTTTAAGAGGGTAGAAGCAAGACTCAGAGAAGTAGACGGTAAAGTGATCATAGAAAAGGACTGTGAAGAGCACGGGCATTTTGAGGATGTGTTCTGGAGTGATGCAGAGATGTATAAGAGGGCAAAAAGATACATGGCAGATGAAACGGGGGTGCAGAACCCAAATACGAAAGAACTTAAAGGCTGCCCATTTGACTGCGGGCTCTGTCCAAATCACAAATCACATACCGTATTGGGACTTATAGACGTCACCAACAGATGCAACTTAAAATGTCCCATATGTTTTGCAAATGCAAATGCGGCGGGATATGTTTATGAACCGACTGTAGACCAGATAAAAGAGATGCTTGAAAACATGAAAAATGAAATGCCTGTAGGTGCCAAAGCAATACAGTATTCGGGTGGAGAGCCTTTGATGAGAGACGATATAGTTGAGCTGGTAAAACTCGCCAAAGATGTCGGGTATACTCATGTACAGATTGCTACAAATGGTTTGAGACTTGCTTACGAGCCTGAACTTGCTCAAAAACTGAAAGATGCAGGATTGAATATAATATATTTACAATTTGATGGGCTCACCGAGAAACCGTATGTAATAGCTAGAGGCAGAAATCTTCTCCCAGAAAAACTAAAAGTTATCGAAGCCTGCAGAAAGGCTAAATTGGGTATTACTTTAGTCCCGACACTTGTGAAAGGTATGAATGATGATCAAATTGGAGATATCATAAGGTTTGCCATCGATAATATCGATATTATAAGAAGCGTGAATATACAGCCCGTTTCATTTACAGGAAGAATTTCAACAGAAAAATTAAGAAAACAGAGAATAACAATCCCGGATTTTGAAAAAATTGTTGAAGAACAGACAAACGGCCAGATAAAGGCAAAGGATTTCTATCCTGTCCCGTGCGTTGTCTCCATATCAAAATTTGTCGAAGCTTTGAGAGGTGTTCCACAGCCAGAGTTTACATGCCATCCTCACTGCGGTTCTGCAACATATGTATTCATAAAAGATACAGATGATGGGCATAAGATAATTCCTATAAACGATTTTGTGGATGTGGATAAATTCTTCGATCTAATAAAAAAAACTACCGAGATAATTAAGAAAGGTGGTACTCTTAAAAAACCTAGACTTTTAAAGATGGCTATGACAGAGCTTCCTAAAGTTGTTGATAGGAAGAAAGCACCTTTTGATATTGTAGGAGTGGTAACAAAGGTTCTAAAAAATCCGAGCTATGACACTCTCAGTGAGTTTCATTACAAAGGATTGATGATAGGCTGCATGCACTTCCAAGATCCGTACAATTTAAGAGAAGATAGAGTTTCAAGATGCATAATTCACTATGCTACTCCCGATGGTAGAATAATACCTTTCTGCTCCATGAACACAATATACAGGGAAGATATAGAAAAGAAATTTTCTGAATCTATAGAAGAGTGGAATAAAAAGAACAAAAATAAGGTAGTGTAATGTGTATAATCTATTTTTCTTTTAATTCTTCTTTTTTCAGAAATCCACCAGAGATTATTATTTTTATAGCTTCCCGGATAGAAAGATTCACATCTCTTACTTCAGATTTCTGGACAAAAACGAGGTACCCGGATGTAGGATTTGGGGATGTGGGAATGAAAACATTTATCAATTTATTGTCATCTGCAGATTCCTTTATCTCTCTGTAACTTTCTCCAGTGACAAATCCCAAAGCAAAAACTCCTTTTCTTGGATATTCTACAAGAACTGCTCTTTCAAATCCTTCTTTCTGTATAAGTATAGTTTCCGAAGCCTGCTTAATGGTAAAATAAAGTTCACTGACTAAAGGTACCTTGCTCATCCATTTATCTATATATTTTAAGAGAGATTTTCCAACTGAGATACTTGCAAAGATCCCTATTGCAAAGATAATGACAAGTGAAATTATCATGGTGAGTCCTGGAATCTCAGGGAGATATCTATAAAGGAACTCGGAAGCTATTCCTTCGATTATGGAGTTTATCCATGTGAAAACATAATAAAATATGTAAATAGTAGCAACAGCCGGAATAACAATAACCAAACCCGTTAGCAGGTAAGTCTTTATATACTTAAGCATTTTTTATCACCCTCTCTATTTTTCTTCCTATATCAAGAATCTCATCCTCATCACGTTCCCAGACCTTTATCGTTTCTATTACAAAGCCTGCCTTCTGAACTCTATCAAATCGTGGACACCGTGAAAACAATGAGTAACCTACATCAGGGCGTACCTCCTTGTTCAGCTTTTTTACGATCTTTTTTGGGATATCCGTTCTGATAAAGACGGAAGGGCCCTCAAAACTCTCAAAAAGAACATCAAAATCAAAATCTTTCAATATTTTACTGTATCGTAGTAATCTCCGAAGCTTGGATTCCGCACCGTCTATCTGCATCTTCAGCTTTTTTTTGTAACCCTGAGGAATGACCATGTATTTGAAAAGCTCTGATTCGTTGCCAGATCTGTATGCCGCAAAGCCCCCCCATTTGCACTCCAAAAGTTTGGGGCTTCCCGTGGAACACACAATAATATCCCCCTTCCCAAAGGACGGATGGGAAACTCCTGCGGAAATATCCTCAACAGAAAGAATATTGTTTTTTTTGCAGTGAGAAACTATTTTCTCAACATTATTTTCAACGATATGACCTGAAAAAGAGGAAAAAATAAATAGATCGATGTCTCGTATCTTTTCCGGTATTACGAGACCATTCTTTGTCTCTAAAAGCGTATATTTCATGTTCAGATCATCAACTATCTTTAAAATCCCCTTGAAATACCCCTGATCAGGAATACCAATTATTTTTTCCCTGTGGGGGTAGAGCACAGAGAATATAGCCATGCTCCCCGAGGAAGCAAAAAACATCTTTGTGGTTCCGAAATACTCCTTTGTTTTCATAGTTCAAACTCCAGCAAACTTCTTTCATTGACAATTGGATCGTCTTTTAGACTGTAAATGCCTCTTGAATACCTTATAAAGCATTCCTTGTACTTTTTTTTACCTGTGTGTCTTGATAAATAAGAATAATACGTTGATTTGGCAAATCCGGGACATTTCCCCCGTAGGTCTCTGGGCATGAACTTATAGGAGATCCTTCCCTCTGCCCTTGCCAAACGTATACTCTCGAGGAGCTTACTTTTCCTCATACTGTACATACGAAGGGAATAATTAAAGGTTTACTACTGAGATCTCTCATGCAGTTCTGCAGTTTTTCCCGTAGCTCGTGAAAATGAGCCTGACCTCAGGCTGGATCATTCCCTCGACGGGTCTGTGAAATGGCTCAAGCCGAAGGTTTGAGACATCCCTAACCATATCTTCATAGAAGATTGGGTAGGCATCGGGAGCGGGCCCGGCGGGAACTGGGGCAGGCCGAAGGGCTGCCACAGCCTCGACGGGTCTGTGAAATGGCTCAAGCCGAAGGTTTGAGACATCCCTAACCATATCTTCATAGAAGATTGGGTAGGCATC
>JAYEIH010000107.1:0-5346 GCA_034659995.1 Methanobacteriota archaeon | reverse complement strand
CCTCGACGGGTCTGTGAAATGGCTCAAGCCGAAGGTTTGAGACATCCCTAACCATATCTTCATAGAAGATTGGGTAGGCATCGGGAGCGGGCCCGGCGGGAACATGGATCTGAACCCAAGTGAAGATCCTTCCCCAGCTGGGGTTGCGAGTGTAGCGAGCGGGCCCGGCGGGATTCGAACCCGCGACCCACAGCTTAGGAGGCTGTTGCCCTATCCACTAGGCTACGGGCCCTTGATTATATAAAGGAAGACGGCATATAAAAATCTTCACATGCAGCTACGTAGGTTCTCCCTCTCTTTCTCGGTAAGAGAAAAATATACATGATTCAACGCAGAAGAAGATAGAGTGTAATGGTAGAAAAGATTGTCACTGTCATATTTAACGCCTTTGTGACAGCTGAGGAGAAAATCCTTCAGAGCAAAACCTTGAACAGATATTTCATGAAAAGAGGCCATATTTTCGGAGAGGAGAGAATTATTTTAAGCATGGATGTATGTCTATCGAACTCACAGGACCTCTCTATCTTTGACCTATTTTCCTTAACAAAGTTATAGAACCGTACCATATCTTTACCGCTAATATGCTCATATATCCCCCTGCCCAGCAATCCAAACCGTATCTGTTTTCCAAACTCTCTTTTCCACTCTGCATCATATTTATCTATCTGCCCCTCTAAAAATAGATCTCCTGCTATATCTGCCGCTTTTATTCCGTAGTACAACCCCCCACCGGTCAGCGGCTTTACCTGTGCGGCTGCGTCGCCAATTAAAAAAATATTATTTCTATAGGTCTGTATACTGCCAATAGGAATCAGCCCTCCTGTTTTTTTTATTACTTTTCCTTTGAGAAGGGGAAGATCATCAGCAGGATGCTCTGAGATAACGCCCACCCTGCATTCTCTTCTACCTTGCGGAATAATCCATGAAAACGGCTTGAGAAAAAAAGAGATCATATTTTTGTCATGGGTGCACTCGATAGTATGCTGGACAGATTTCAGATATCGCGGTTTTTTCTGGGTAACGTACTTTCTCACCTTTGAAACCGCACCATCAGAACCCACGAGATAACGAGAATGGTATACTCCCTTATTCGTTCTGATCTCTACCGAATCATTTTTTCTCTCTGCGGCCAGAAATCGCTCGTTAAAGGATATCTCCAGATCCTTTCCGAGATTCTTATCGAACTGTTCCCTATCGATAACATACGCAACACCGTCTCTTCTCAGCGAGAAACTATCGTTATTGTAGTGGATATACGCACCGTTGACCTTGTGCATATACTCTTTTTCCACATAACCAAAGATGTTCTCTCCGACAAGTCCTGCACACTGCACCGGCCTTCCCACCTCGCCGTGCTCCTCTATCAGTTTATAGTTACAGCCTTTGATCTTTTGAGTGAACTGACAGCCCGCGGGGCCCGCACCGACAACAAAAACATCATACATCAAGATCCCCCAAAAAACGCAGAGAATGATCAAACATACTTTGTTTTGAAAACGCATCTTTATATAATCCTTCAAAATAACTTACAACCCTTTTCAGGAGATAAGGTTCATACGAAAACTCAAATCCCTCTATGTCTGTTAAGAGGAGATACTCCGGAGGAGAGGGAGGAGGCTTTTTGTTTGTTCTTTCCTCCAGAAACTTCTCAAGTTTTTCCAGAGATATGCCGCCTCTACCCACCTCGGCTATCACCGTTGTCAGTCTCCTCACCATCTCCCAAAGGAAGCTTTCGCCTGTAAAATCCAGCCGTATACACTCGCCAATAACGGGTCTTATCTCGATCTCCTTTGTATAATCCACCGTTCTTGTTCTGTCTTTTTTGCAGAAATTAAAGAAATCATGCTTCCCGGAGAGTGTGCGACACGCTTCTTTTATACGCCCTTCATCATAGTTTCCGGAAAGGAAATAAGCGTATCTCTTTTTAAAGGGTTTTTCCCACGTTCGAGCCTTCCCGTACAGCCATATTCCATCGAAAGAGTACTGTCGAAGACGTATATCCTCATCCACAAAGAAAACATTGCCGAGGGCTGAGACTCCCTTGTCCGTTCTACTTACAAATCTGGTATCGAAGAACTTCCTGAGTTCCCCTTCCACAGTGAGTCTATTTTTCTGTATCTGCGAACCGAAAAACTTTGTACCGTCATATGCAACTTTGACAGCTATCACACCAATCTCACTGTCTCCAGATTCATAGGAGCTCTTGTCTCCACCCTGTACTTCTTGTACACGGAACTTGCAAGATCTATACTTTTGCTGGGCTCTCCATGACATACAAGCACCTTTCGCACCCTTCTTTTCATGGCACTCATGAAACTCATGAGCTGTCTTCTATCGGAGTGTCCTGAAAATGCATCTATCGTGTGAATCTCCATGTTCACATTAACCACCTTTGTCTTTCCATTTCCCTTCTTCATTGGAATTTCGTTCCAGCCTTTTTGAATCCTTCTCCCCATCGTTCCCTCCCCCTGGTAACTCACAAATATCATTGTATTTTTTGGATCATCGGCAAAGGACTTGAAATATTCCACAGAAGGTCCTCCTATGAGCATTCCCGAGGTCGCTATGACAATGCATGGTCCTCCTTCTTTAATACTCTCTCTTTTGGAGGTGTTTCCAACGCCCTCAAAATAATCGGTGAGGAAAGGGTTCTGGTCCTTTCCTAGGATTAACCTTCTCAAATTTTTGGAAAGATACTCAGGATACGTCGCATGTATGGCAGTAGCCTCCCATATCATGCCGTCGATAAATATGGGTGCTTCATCCAGCTCACCCTTTCTCATATAATCCTCAAGAATTAACATTACCTCCTGAGATCGTCCTACGGCCAGGGCAGGTATAAGCACCTTCCCCTTTCTCTTCAGTGTTTTATTTATTACCTTGATCATTTCTTTTTCAGCCTTCTCTCGAGGCGATAATTTATCCTTTGAGCCGCCATATGTGCTTTCCGTTATCACTGTTTCCGCTCTTGGAAAGCCTATATCTGCTTTAGAAAGAAGCCTTGAGTTTCCAAACTTAAAATCTCCTGTGTACAGAAGATTATGGAGTCCATTCCCAATATGAAGATGCACACTCGTTGAACCAAGAATGTGTCCTGCGGAATGAAGGGTAAGGCGTATATCAGGCGTTATATCTCTCACGTCTCGCGGCTCCAGAGGTATGGTATGTCTTATCGTCTTTTTAATCTCTTTACTGGAGTACGGCACCAGTTTCTCTTCTCGTCGAGCCACATCGATATAATCTTTCTGAAGTAAAGATGACAAATCCCTGGTAGGCGGGGTTGAATACACAGGCCCATCGTACCCATACTTATACAGATAAGGTACAAATCCTGAGTGATCCAGATGTGCGTGGGTGATTATGACAGCGTCCAATTCTTGGCTTGATAAAACGTACTTCATCTCAGGTACATTCAGATGGGGATACGCTCTGGCAGGATCGTCTGTGGCCACATTGACTCCGCAGTCCAGAAGAACATTACTCTCTGACGTCTGTAAAAGAATAGCGGATCGCCCCACCTCCCTGAACCCTCCAAGAGATGTTACTCGTACCCAGTCGGGTTCGGTAGATCCTTCCCTATAAATTCGTTCACCTATCCTCTTGAGAATCTTCTTTCTTTCCTCAGTATCGTCCCGTAATGCTGCCCTAACACCTGCAATCGTGTCCGTCCTTAGAGGTGGAGCTCTCACAACTCTGGGTGCCCACCGCACATGCTTTGTTATTTCTCGAAGGGTCTCTCCGGACTTTCCTATGACAAGACCAGGTTTTTTCGCTTCGATAACTACCTCGCATGTCACGGGATCAAATGATATATCGGTTATTCCCGCATCCTTGGAGACTATCTCCTTAATTTTTTCCACTGCTTTTTCTTCATCCAGAAGTACAGAGGGATCGGGTCTGATAACAACTCTTTTCTGAAGTTTTTGAGCAAGTTTTTTTACCAGCCCATTATCCTCCATCATTATTTTGGGATTCCTCGTAGATATTACAACCTTGGGCCCCTCAAACTCTACATCTGTTATGACTGCACCAACTGGTACAACTTTCTTAATTTCTTCTTTTATTTTTTTGAGAATCTGCTCTGAAGACAATGTATCACCGTTACACTCCTATAAAAGTAATTTATCATTTAAAAATTCATAAACTCACTACTGCCTCCTTATCCCTGTCCTTTAAAAACCTTTCGGTTTCATAATCCATCAAAAGTTTTTTAAATAGAATTTAACCTATGTTTCTTATGGCCGCTATAGAAATACATGAGTTTACAAAAAAATTTGATGATCTTCTTGCGGTTAACAGTCTCAGTTTAACGATAAAAAAGGGAGAGCTTTTTTCGCTTTTGGGGCCAAACGGTGCAGGAAAAACAACTACGATACGAATGCTTTCCTGTCTCTTAACGCCAACAGAAGGAACGATCCATGTTCTCGGATACAACACTATCAAGGAGCCCTATGAAGTAAAAAAGACAATAGGGATTTCACCGCAGGAAACAGTAATATCAGAGTTCCTTACTTCATGGGAAAATCTTGAACTAATAGGTAAACTTCATAAAATGGATACTCGAACAATAACAAAGAGATCGGAAGAACTTCTTGAGACATTAAATCTCCTGGAACGATCAAAGGACCCTGTTCACAAACTCTCCGGAGGGATGAAGAGAAGACTCAGCCTTGCCATGGCACTGATCCATGACCCCAAGGTTATCTTTTTGGATGAGCCCACATTGGGTCTCGATCCTCAATCACGACTAGCAATCTGGGAGTACATAAAGAAGTTCAAAGGTGAAAAGACAATCCTCCTCACAACTCATTATATGGAAGAAGCGGATCAGCTTTCTGACAGGATAGGAATTATAGATGAAGGAAAAATAGTTGCCTTGGGCACTCCTGAAGAATTAAAAGAGATGTACAGTAAAAAGAAATCCATCTCGGTACAGGGAAAAAATATAGAAAGGGTCAAAGGTAAATACAGAATAGAAAATAACAGGATACTAATAGACGAGGGAGATATAGTTGATATTGTGAAAACCCTTTCTCGGAAGGGAGTTGAAATAAAGAGCATAAAGGTTGAAGAGCCGACCCTTGAGGAGGTTTTTATCAAGATAACGGGAAAGGAGTTGAGAGAATGATTTTGGCATTAACTTCACGGAACATTAAGGAGATATTCAGGAACAGGATGAGGATAGGATTCCTTCTTGGGATGCCTCTGGCATTTATGATTATATTCTCTCTTGCCTTTGGAAGCTCGGGGGAGAGCACAATGTAGGTAGGTTTGATAACTCATGATGATTCCGAGATTTCGGCAGCATTTATAGATAATATGAAAGATATCACAGGTACTACCGTG
>JAYEIH010000106.1:0-9752 GCA_034659995.1 Methanobacteriota archaeon | reverse complement strand
AGATAACGCAAAGAGATATAGATTTAGCCAGAGCTTTGCATATCATAAACAAAAACTACAATATTGACAGTGCAACCTTTAAAAAATCCTTTGAAGCCGATGGATTCGTTGTGATGATCGTGGACAAAGGGGATGTTGGAAAGGTAATAGGAAAAAGAGGAAAATTCATTAGGATACTGCGAAGAAAACTCAATAAAAATATCAGAGTTGTGGGAGAAACAGAGAACCTGAAGGAGTTTGTAGGTGAGTTAATATATCCTGCCAGGATAACCGGAATAGACATAGTGTACCCTGTATCGGAAGATACGGTGAGTAGGATAAGGATAGAGAAGGAATCTTTAGACAAGATGCCGGCAGAAAAGACAAAAATAGAAAGGGTACTAAATGAAATAAGAAAAGAAGAGATAAAAATAGTCTTTGAGTGATTAAAATGATACTTAATGGATGGGTACATGAGATTAGAGACCTCGGAGGAATAAAATTTTTGATTCTGAGAAACAGAGGGGGATTACACCAGGTAGTTCTTCCAAAGAAAAAAGTGTCTAGAAAAACCTTTGAGAAGGTATCTAAACTGAACAGAGAGGATGTAATCACAGTAGCATGCGAAAAAAAAGAATCCAAAGGGAAGGACTTTAAGTTTGAGTACCTTCCTACTAAAATAACAGTTCTCAATGAGTCCAGAACGCCTCTCCCCCTTGATCCTGCTGAAAAGGTGAGTGCCGGGATGGATACGCGATTGGATAATCGATTTCTCGATCTAAGAAAGAGAAATGTTCTCAACATCTTCAAAATTAGGAGTGAGCTGCTGAGACACGTAAGAGAGTTCTTTTTAAAAGAAGAGTTTATCGAGATTCATACGCCAAAGATCATCTCTTCATCCTCTGAAGGAGGCACGGAGCTTTTTTCTGTAAAGTACTTTGAAAAAAGGGCCTATCTATCCCAAAGTCCTCAGCTCTATAAGCAGATGATGATGGCTGCGGGATTTGACAGGATATTCGAGATTGCATGGTATTTTAGGGCAGAGGAGCACAATACAAGAAGACATCTTAACGAGTCAACGGCAATTGATCTGGAGATGGCATTTATAGAAGATGAGGAAGACATAATGAAACTTCTGGAGAACCTTATCCATTACACCCTAAAAAATCTCTCTGAAAACTGTAAAACTGAACTGGACGAGATAGGAACCGAGATAGTGCCACCTGAACCTCCATTTAAGCGAATAAGCTATGACAGAGCCATTGAAATTTTAAAAGAGAGAGGTTCAAATATAGAATGGGGCGATGATCTCGGAACGGATGACGAAAAGCTCCTTGGAACCTATATGAAGGAGAACGGAACGGATTACTACTTCATCAAACGATTCCCCAAAAACAAAGTATTCTATATCATGCCGGACGGAAAGTACTGCCGAGGGTTCGATCTTGACTGCAGAGGTACCGAGATCACCT
Source organism: Methanobacteriota archaeon (assembly GCA_034659995.1). GTDB lineage: Archaea > Methanobacteriota_B > Thermococci > Methanofastidiosales > B48-G16 > JAYEIH01. The sequence goes on along the minus strand of JAYEIH010000106.1, from coordinate 8,301 downwards.
CTGGCGGCCAGAGGGTCCATGATCATGACCTTCTGGTAAAAAGAATAGAGGAGTTCGGAATGGATCCAGAGGATTTTGAGGATTATCTTAAAGTCTTTAGATATGGAATGCCGCCTCACGGAGGCTTTGGCATGGGGATCGAACGTTTTCTCATGGAAATCCTCGATATTCGGAATATACGAGAGTGCATACTCTTCCCACGGGACAGGAATAGAATAAAACCGTAGATATAAAATGAAAAAAAAGATTATCCTCTTCCTCATAGGCGTTCTCATCATATTGATGGTAATCAAATTTGCCGGATTTGGGAATATATATCATCAACTGAAAGATCTGGATCAAAGGCTTTTTGTCCTGGCCCTTGGACTTCATTTCTTCATTATCGGCGTACGAACCTTCAGATGGAAACTTATTCTATCAGAGTTAGGGGATGATGCCCCCTTTCATACGATATACAAGGTAGTCGTGACAGGGATTTTCATTAATAACATGACGCCGGGAAGAATAGCGGGAGACCCCATGAGAGCTATTATGCTGAGATCCTCTATGGAGAAGGAAAAGAAATTTTCAACGATCATAGTGGAGAAAATGATCGATCTTCTCGTACTGGCCTCAATAACAACAGTTTGTGCAGCATTTCTCTTTCGTAACCTCCCTGTAAAAATAGGTATTCTGGGGATAGCTGCATCTGCATTTATATTATGTATTATCATATTCTTTTATTATTCGGTGCTCAGAGGGGAACTTGCCTCAATAGTTAACGTCATCATGAAGCCTCTGCCCCTAAAATCTAAAAAAAAGGAGGTGCTGCAGTTTGTAAGAAAGGCTCAGGAGGGTGTAAGAGATATAAAGAACCCGAAGATCATTGGCATGACAGCGATACTGTCCCTAGTGTGTTGGTTTTTGGAACCCTTGAGATTTTTTATCATTTTTAAATCTCTGGGCTGTGAGATCCCATTTGTAACGGTGGTAGCCGTATATCTATTTTCCTTAACACTTGGGATGGTGCCCATTACACCAGGGGGCATCGGAACAATGGAGAGCTTCATCATTCTTTTCCTCCAAGCATTTAATATCGGATTTGTTACCGCCACGACAGCTACACTTTTAGATAGATTCATCTCCTTTTGGATAATCACCATTATTGGTGTGTTTACAGGAATTTCAATTGGAATCTCAGAAACTACCTAAACTCCTGTTTTCTCCTTTTTTCCTCATAAAGATTCCTTAGACTCCCTATCTGTGTAAATTTCACTCCTGGCGGCATATCCCTTCCTTTATTCAGGTAATTCCACCAGTACACAACAAACCCGCCAACGGCCAGTTCTCTTAGTATATCCTTTCGGTACTTTGCCAGCCGCAACTCCTTTTCCAATGAACGCACATCAGAGACTGTATCTCCTCCATTTAAAAACAGCTCATCCACACGTTTCAACAGGGTCTTTATCAGAAGATATGTTATTGATTCGGACTTAGCCTTCAGCATTTTTCTCGGTTCCACAGACCCATTCTGTAAAAATATCCTCTTTCTGGATATGTTTCCTATCATTTTAATCGTATTTGGGCCTATAGAAATAAATTTACCCCTGTCAATATCTCTCAAGCCAACAACCTTTTCCACGCCGTTTTCATCCTCTATTATTACATCAATAGGGAGTATAACATCTATAACACCACTTTCTATTTTTTCAGCTATTTTTAAAGCTTCTGTTTTTGTGGACTTCCAATTATCGCCAAAAAAACCCTCTATAAGCTCTTTATTCAATTTCCCAATTGTATGGGGGAGTGTTCTCCCAAGAGAAGAGGCTCTCTTTATGAGCGCCCAGAGAAGAAGAACAAAAACCGGTCCTCCGTCCAGACACACTAAAAGGTCATCTCTGCCCTCTGTGAGAAGAATAGCCCTTAATTTTCCCCTTTTAGCTCCTGCTATACCCCATACCTTTATATCCTCAGTTTTGCTATTGTATATCTTGGTGATATCCTCTAACTCTCTTGCAAAGTACTTATTACAGAAACAACCTTCGGAAAATAACCTCAAAGACAGATGGTCTCTGTGGGATGAGGAGAGTGCACCATTGATCTTTGTGGTGTCCTTTAACATTTTCCAGAGCTCCGTATCCGAGGAGTTAGGAGGGGGATTCTTTTCCTCGGGAACTATTCTCCTTATATTGTCCAGAAATATCAGTGAACCATTATTATTTCCATTTGCCTTCTTCATCTCCTCGAGCGAGTTAACAAAAAGGATATTTTTTACCTCAGGACTTATAGGATCCATCTCCTTCTCAAGTACCCTCTTTAAAATCTGAAAATTCTCCTTGAGCGTTCCATTTACAAGAGAAGAATGAGAAGTGCACAGTATATTCGCCTTTTTTTTCTGTAAACGCCTTACTGCAAGCACAGTTCTAACGGTCTGTTCCACTCTTAATGAAGGCCTTGGCGGTTCATTAATATCAGCTCTAAAATAGACCGTATCCAGATCATGAGCAATATCTGAAGTATCAGCAAGAACTACGTTTTCTGATGTCTCTATGATCCTCACATGATCACCTAAATCTACTATCCTTGAGGGATATTTAAAGCTTCTGTCATAAAATATTACCTCGTATCGGACAACGATAAAATCTGTTCTACTTCTCTTATAGAAAGCCCATCCTCCCTATAATGCGAAAATCCCTTATTTTCAGAATATTTTAGAAGAGCTAAGAGCTGAGATCCAAAACCACGCAAAATTACAGTCAGATCTGTATTTCTTTCATCCAAGGTCTTATATCGTCTAAACATCTTCTCTGAGGGGGTTTCCACAGAAATATCGCCCAGATCCCTATCGATAACAATATGTGAAAGCTCATGGGCAAGACCCCCTTCTATTACCTTTTGGGATGCATTTTTAAGCGATTCGTCGACCTCAATATAATACCCCTCCTCACTCAACTCTCCGTACTCAAAAAGAGCATCCTCCAACGAGGTATATTCAATCTGGATATCCTCATCCAGAAGCTCGAGAAATCCCTTCTTTATTACCTCATCTCTGATAGATTTTAAATCGTTCATATCCAATCCCAACTATAAAAAACTCTCAGCCCTCTCCGAAAATATCATGCACTTTTTTAAGCCAGTCCCTGATATCAATAGACTGAGGACATTTCTCCTCGCACTCGCCGCAGTCTATGCAGTTGTCTGCCCTTTGTTCTTCTTTAAGGAATTGATATGATCGCCTCGCAGCTTCTTCATCGTTGTACATTGTCTTCTCATTGTAAATCTCAAGAATTCGCGGGATATTAACGCCGTTCGGACAAGGCATGCAGTACTTGCACTGTGTGCATGGCACTGGGCAGAGCTCTCTGTACCTATCCCTCACTCGCGAGATTAAACGCAGATCTTCGCCCCTCAGAGTATTCGATCCCGATCTTTTAGCGCTGAAAACATTCTCTTTCACCTGCTTCATAGTGCTCATGCCGCTGAGAACAACAGAGACCTCGGGATGGTCCCAGACCCACTGTAATGCCCACTCCGCAGGACTGCGTTTATACGAAGCGGTATTCCATATATTTTCAATAAGTTCCGGAGGATTTCGGGAAAGCTGACCTCCTCGTATCGGTTCCATCACTACTACTGCTAATCCTTTCTGTGCTGCGTACTTTAATCCTTTGGTTCCCGCCTGATACATCTCATCCATATAGTTGTACTGAATCTGACAGAAGGTCCAGTCATATGCGTCAACAATTTTTTTGAAGACCTCATACTCATCGTGGAAGGAAAACCCCAAGTACTGAATACGACCGTCAGCAACTGCCTTCTCAGCCTGCTTAAGTATACGGTATTTCTGCATTTTCTTCCACCGCTTTTTATTTAACGCGTGCAGCAGATAAAAATCAATGTGCGGGGTCTGCAATCTCTCAAGCTGCTCGTTGAGGTATTTATCAAAATCCTCGGGCGCTTCTATCAGCCATGTGGGTAGTTTTGTGGCCAGTTTGACCTTTTCCCGGTACCCATCCTGCAACGCCTTACCAAGGAACGGTTCACATTCTCCCTTATGATACGGGTAGGCGGTATCCACATAGTTGACACCATTATCAATGGCGTACCTTATCATATTGGTAGCCTCCTGTTTATCGATCTTGCCCCGATCCCCGTCTACTACGGGTAAACGCATGGCACCAAACCCCAGAGCAGATGGTCTCCAGTTAAGTTTACCAAAGGTTCTGTACTGCATATGTATCCTTCGGGTCTTTTCAATTTAAAGGTTCTCTTGGGAGAAAAATAGGGGCCTCTGGAAGGAACTACAAGCATTCCCATCACACGTATAGGTTGGACCATAGATTTCCGAAAGCTTTATATACTCTCAGTATAATACCCCAAGGACGATACAAAGATAACGCAAAGAGGGTGACAAAAATGGATGTTCTAATAGGTAAAAAGGGTGCTATGGCCTACGTGCTAGCTGTAGTGACAGGGTTTAATTCCGGAGACGAAGTCATTTTGAAAGCAAGAGGAAGAAACATATCCAAGGCAGTAGACGTCGCAGAGATAACAAGAAACAGGTTCTATCAGGAGGCCAAGCTTGATAAGATCGAGATAGGTACGGAAAAGATAGAGGACAGAGCTGTCAGCACCTGCGAGATAACGCTGATAAGGGAAGACAAAAAAGCCAAATAAAAATGAGAAAAGGACACTCAAAGACCTGAATACAGCCTCTGCCATAAAAAGTCGGGCAGGTTATTTTTTATTATTTTTTTCCTGTATTTTTCCTTGCTATACTCCATTCTTCGTATCTCGCAGCTCATTTTTTCGGGAGAAAGAAAAAGCATACTTGCTCTGGGATCCTTATCCCTCGGCTGTCCAACGGAGCCGGGGTTCAGGACCAGTTTATTCCCTATGGTTTTTGTCATTGGGATATGCGTATGGCCCAGCATCAGAATATCTATACCGTATAGAAATTTTCTGAAGTATGAATCGGGATAACTCGGGTAGAGATACTGGGTGATACTTGTTGGGGAACCGTGATAGATCGAGATTTTCTTACCCCCCTTCTCCATGGTAAGACCAAACTGCAGTTCCTTTAAAAACTTCCTGCTCTCTTGATTCAGAACGGAGTTTGTCCAGCTGATAGCCCTCTGAGCATGAACATTAAATCCTCGCGGCTCATGAAGCACAGCGTGATCATGGTTACCCATCACCCCCTGTACATTTCTTTCAATACAAAGCTCTATCACCTCATTGGGATTGGGACCGTACCCTACAAAATCTCCGCAGCAGTAAATATCACCTTCTGCATGCGCTAAAACCTCTTCAAGAGCCTCCAGATTTCCATGGATATCCGAGATGACGGTAATCATCAGTACGCATTATGAAAGATTATATATATTTCTTGGCTATAGTGAACGCTCTTTTTATTGATGCATTTTTCTCTCCCCTCTCCAAAATATGGGCCTCCAACTCATTTTCTCCTATTTTCTCCCGTATAAGTCTCATCTCCCTTAGAAAGATACTGAGATTATGCAGAGCTATAAGTATCTCAGCCTCACTCGTGCTCTCAAGGAAATCTTTCAGGCCGTATTTCTCACAGATGAAACAGTCACACTCCGGAAGCTCCTCCACATCTCTAAGTTTAACTCTTTTTAGTGTCTCTGGATGTATATACTCCTTAAATGCCGCTGCCACAACATACGTCCATGAATCAAAGGTCTCCACGCCCATATAACTCAGCGCAAAGAGCGCCGGAAACCCCGTAATGCCAAAGGCATGAATCGGTTTTTCACTTTTGGCTGCAGATATCACCTTTGCCAACGTCTCATAATCCCTCCTTTTGGGAACCAATGAACCTACGGCATACCCGTCAAAGCCCTCATCAAGACCTCTTAAATACTCTTTTACATCCTTTGGCTCATGACCGTGAACTGCTGAGTACAGCATCATCTTTTTATTTTTTTTCAGCGTTAAAGCCAGATTTGAGTTCTCGACGCTTTTTCTCATCCTTCTTTCTTTCTCTTTTCGAGAGAGTTTGGGGGCAATTGGATAATCAAAGGTAACACCAATATCGCATCCTGCCTCCTCCTGGTACTGGAGAACAAAGTTCTGTTCCAGCTCTTCATTTTTTTTCATATACTGAAATCCACCGGAATCTATGAAAATGGGTTTTTTTGTCTTTAAAACCTTGTGAATGCCTTCTTTACGGATTTTATCCTTTCTTTTGTACCGAAGAATGTGATATAAACTCAAAATTGTTCCCTGTGCCAGCTCCCACGGAGCCGGAAACTTTTTTTCGTCTATCCAGAGGTCCCAGATCCCATAGGAAGCTGCGGATACGGGCAGTAGAGCCGGAGTCTCTATCTCACCATGGGCCGTGGTTATTTTCTTCTGGTTCATGGTATGATCTATTAATGCATATATAAAAAGGACATCCTGTGGTACGGCCGCAGGTATAAAAAAAGTAAAAGAGTGAGGCCAGTAAAAAAGAACAAAGAAAATAGAAACACTTTTACTAATATCGGAACCGGGCTTAAAGGAAGTTTGCGACCGTAAGGAGTAAAGTCGGGCGAAGCGTAGTAAAGTTGTATATCCCGTGTTATATAACCCAAAGGGCAAGGTTGCGAAGCGACCGTAGAGTTCCGAACCTGCCGAATATCATTTTTAATCTTTCTTTTCAAATATGAATTCACAATGATCTTGTCCATACGTGATAGTATTTTCCCAAGAACTTCCGCGATGAAATTCAAACTCGACAAAAGCTTTTGGAAAAAATTCTTTATCTACCTCGCAAAACAGTTTTGTTAATTCTGGCGTACCCGCTTCAGTGAAAAAATCATTGAATACACACCTCGTGATAACAAAATGGCAGATCTTATCATCCTGTTTCACATGCTCTCTCTTATTAAACTGAGCTGCTCCTTTTCTATCCATTAAATCATTAAAAGTCATAAGCCGCTTCATGGGTTTCTTGTCAAAAACCTTCAAAGACTGTAAATGCTTCCATTGCTCATTGCAGCCGATAGGAACAAGTATTTTTCTCATTATCCCAAAAGCTCTTTCTTTACCCATTTTCTCTTTGAGATTGAGGTACATTGCAGCGCTGATAGACAAACGTTTAGTGAATTTCGATTCTGCACCTTTCTCATTTGCCCAATGGGTACTGTTAAATACAGACCTTTTTCTGATCAGGCATTTTATTAAAAACAAGGGCCATGACCTTCCTATTTCTTTACTTAAAACAGATTTTATGATTTTGATTTCTTTAATTTTCATATGCACTCTCTCCTTGATATTATTCTAGTCATTTGGAATTTTTAAGGCTTGGCATTCTTAAAGGCGGGGTTCGGAATTTCAGATATCTCTGTTATAGCAACAATTGCCAATCACTTCCGCTCTTCCTTATCTTCTGGAATAATCCCCATGTTGTCACTCTAGTGTATAACTTAAAGTACCTTTCTCTGTTCTCATGACGACCAGCACCAGTCCGTCTCTTTTCTCAACGCCCTCTCTTGTTATAATGATCGATCTGTCTTTTCTCGCGTTGTAGTTAACGTTTACCATATCCTGCTGTATTCTGAGATGCTGTACCAGATGTTAGAGTTCTTAGTTACTCATGAAATTGGGAGGGGGTTAAAACGAGGATTTATGGGTTCACTCTACCATATCATTATTCACCAAATGTGTAGCGTTTATTTCTCACCTATGCACCTATGCATGCACCTAAATTACAAGCCACGTCAGTAAAAATATTAAAAAGAATAGTAACAAAGAAATGGTAGCAAAAATTTCCAAAAATATGAAAAAAATCTGTTAAATCCTAGAGTGCAAAATAATCTTTTCTAATGCCATATGGGAGAACTTTATAAGTATCGAGGCTATGTAATCTTAACCTGGGGATTTTTCAAAGTTTTCTTTCAAGCTTTTCCCTGCGGTGACGGCAATACTAAATATTAGCATTTGGGAGATCATAAACAATATGACTGATGGGGAAGGAAAAAGGATTAAAAGAAAAATTGCCCCTCCTATAAACGCTCCTTTAAAAGCAAGATAGAAGCATTTTTTTGCTTCAATTTCTGTCAAAAACCCGAAAATAAACCCCAAAGAGATAAAAAGAACAAAAACTTTAAAATGCCAACAAGAATTTCCAATAAAAGGTCTCCAAACGAGCAAATGAAAAAGATTTAATAAAAAAACACTTGCTGCAATTATGATGAGCCACTTTATCTCTTCCTTCTCCTTAGGAATGAAACTCATGCACTCACTCTAACATATACCTTAAAGTACCTTTCTCCGTTCCAAGAACAATGAGTACCAGTCCTTCCCTTCTCTCTT
>JAYEIH010000105.1:0-9833 GCA_034659995.1 Methanobacteriota archaeon | reverse complement strand
ATCGGCATGGATGTTTTCGACGATGATGTGGACGTAAGCTATGAGGAACATAAAGAACCATTCACCGGGAACCGTGGAAAGCACAAAAGAGATGACCTCCTTGAAGAGATAGAGGATTTCGGCGTACAGTTCAACAAAATAAAACGGATGCGGTGTAGAATCTACCGTCTTTGTACGCTCACAGATGATGCAGGCAACACGTTAGAAATGAAAATGCTCTATCTAAAGTTACGTAACGTACTCTACACAAAGATAGTAGAACTAGCCTATAACGATGAGCTCACGACACCGCAGAGAAATGCCTTCGGCATTGTATCCATCTACCGACGAGGCGAACTTAAAAATCTCATACAGCACCTCAGAGTACAGCGAGAGCTGGTGAACGTTAACTACAATGCGAGAAGAGATAGATCAATCATCATCACGAAAGATGGCATCGAGAAAAGAGACGGACTGGTGCTGATCGTTCTAAAGACCGAAGAGGGAGACCTTAGTTATATCCTGGAGTGAGTGTATGGAGTGGATCCTGAGGAGAAAGAGGAGAGGAAATGGTTTATTAGGTTTGCTATATTTGTAACACCAATCACAATATTCTTATTTTTTCTCTCTACCATATCTTTTCTCGAGCCCGTTGAGTATAGTGATTTATTACCTTTCTTATTTTTGTATACTTTTATCCTCTTATGCGTATTTTTTTCGATAGGAATTATCATCGGAGCTTTATCTAATTTAGAGTCTATCAGATGTCGAAATGTATGTATTAAAGGTGCCGTGTTTTCAGAGATAATCCCGTTGTTTTTTATGGTTTTATGGTTACTTACAGCTGCAGGATCAATGTCAGCAATAATGACAGCGTCGTTCGTGTTTTTCCTTATCCTAATTATAGTTTTCTGCGGTCTTGGCGGCTACTATGGGACAAAACACCGAGAAAAACGTTCTATAAAGGGGTGAATATATAATGGACAAAGGTACTTTAAGGTACGCACTAAAGTGACAATATGGGATTTATTCCTGAGGAAAGGGGAGCGAGGAAGAACCTTTATATACCTCAACGAAAGATGCTATCACAGAGCCGGGTAGGGTAGGGGCCAATCCTGCTGGCCCTTGGAGCCGGCGACCGCGGTTCGAATCCGCGCCCGGCTATGGTTTTCTTTTTTCTCTTTTACAGCGTTTCCAATGCGTTTTCCGGCCAGTTCGGATCCTTTAAAAGAGGACGGCCCACCCCGATGAGATCCGTTTTACCATTCTTTATAAGCATATCTGCCTTAAGAGGATCCCGGATTCCCCCCGTGACAATAATGGGAACGTTTGCCGCCTCTTTAATTTTTGCAGCTGCAGGAACAAAGTAATGCTCTTTTCTTCCTGTAAATGAGAATCCGCCGTGTCCTCCTGAGATATCGAGTATGTCCACACCTGCATCCACCAATTTCCGCGCCGCGTGGACGCCATCTTCTATGGTGAGACCACCTTCCGGCCCATCACAGGCACCGAGCCTGTAGGCGATGGGATATTTTTCTCCCACGGCCTCACGTACGGTATGTACTACCTTCAGTGGAAGTCGAAGGCGGTTCTTGCGGGATCCACCATATTCATCCTCTCTTTTGTTGGTAAGCGGTGAGTAGAACTGGGTGAGCAGGAAGCCGTGGGCACCGTGAATTTCCACGAACTCAAATCCTGCTTTTTTTACCCGTATCGCAGCCTCCGCGAAGGCGTCTATGATCTCTTGAATCTCTTCTTTGCGAAGATCATGGACAACCTCCGCAACCTCAGAAACTGACTCGTTCTTGAGATGCATTGCGTTTCCTCCGGAATGGTTGATCTGGATACCTGTGGGGATATGAAGTGCATGAGCGAGATCCGACAATCCCGGAACTAACCCATCATCGTATATGCCTAACTGGCATGGTGAGTTCTTGCCAGTCTCGGCAACATAGCTGTGTTCCACGATGATCATGCCTACACCCTGTCTTTCACGGTAGTGCTCGATAAGTGCTGATCTAACTTTCCCCTTTTCGGTGGCCTTTTCCGTTGCCATGGGTGGCATAACAATCCTGTTTTTTAACTTCATTCCTTTTATTTCAAATTTAGAATTTATTCCGTCCATAATATTCCCTCTTTTTGATTATAGATGTTCATATCTCCCTTTCAAAAATCTCTCTCAACTCCTGCACAGAGCTCACAGTATAATCCGCTTTCAGTTTCCCTTTGGAATTCAGCGCAATGGTCGTCCCCACGCCCTCAACCATATCGTACTTTGTGTCTCCTATCATCACAAACTCCTCTAATGGAGTTCCAATCTCTTGAGAGATCCTTTTTAGGATCTTCTTTTTTCTGAGAAGATCGACATTTCCTTTTCCACCCGTTAAAAAACCTTTTTCATCGAAGATAAACGAATTGGAGTAGCATATCTCAATGCCGAGCTCATTGGCCACTTTTTCCGCGAGGATATCGATTCCTGAAGAGACGATGCCCACGATAAACTCCCTTTCCTTTAAGTAATCTACGAACTCGTGTATGCCATTAATAAGAGAGTACTCAGTTAAACTCTTCTCTATCTCTTTTCTGTGTGGTCTTTTCCAAAGTTTGATATCTATCTCTATCCATCTATCTACATCAATAATTCCTTCATCATACAGACGCTTATTTTCCTCTACTATTCCTTTATCAACTTCGAAGTGATCGTGGAGCATCTCCCACGCTGAGTTTTCCTTTATAAGTGTGCCGTCCAGATCGAATATAACGATCCTACCCGACGACATACGCCTCTCCAACGGTTCCTTCTTCAAATCGGTTCAGGTTCAGTTCATCTATAGGCAGGGAGGTCTTTCCATCCACGATAAGCTCTGCGATTAACTCCGTCACCTTGGGTGCTACCATAAATCCGTGTCCGGAGTATCCGTTGGCCTGTATCATTGTATCTACGTCCTTTGTGTATCCGAGATTGGGCCGTGCGTCCGGTGTCACATCGTAAAAACCAGCCCACTGCCTTACGATATTTAGATTCTTAAACGCAGGAACTAACTCTCCAAGGTGTCTTGCAAAACGCTTGATGAACCGCAGACTGCTCCTGGTATTGTATGAGGAAGGTTCCACGGGATCGCCTATGCCGCCGACGATTTCCCCGTGTTTCTGCTGACTGAAATATATGCCGGACTCAAAGGAAATGATCATCGGGTCCAGAGTATGGTCGTACCGTTCCGTTGCCATAATCTCATGTCTATAGGGTTTATTTGGCATCTCCACACCCACCATCTCTGCGATCTTTGGCGAGTAGGCTCCTGCGGCGTTAACAACGGTATTTGTTTTTATTTCTCCCTTATCTGTTAGAACGGACTGTATCTTGTTATCTTTGGTTTTTATATCCTTTACATCTGTGAACTTGTTTATCTCAATGCCCATTTCCTCTGCCCTTTTTGCATATCCCTCAACGACTTTAAAGGGATAGGCATGACCGTCAGTCTGACAGAATGTCGCCCCTACCAACCCATCTGTGTTAAGCTGTGGCACGATCTCTTTTGCATCCGAGGGAGTGAGAACTTCACTCTCCAGTCCGAGCTTATTCTGGAGCTTTACGTTCTTCTTAAACTCCTCAAACTCCTCTTTATTCTTTGAAACTACGAGATATCCCCCCTGTTCATACTCTATATCAACACCCAGCTCCTCACTCATCCCCTCAAACTGTTTTACAGAGCCCATAGCAAGCTTTATATTCCATTCTGTGGTAAACTGCTGACGTATACCACCGCCGCATCTTCCGGAGGCACCTGAGCTCAGAAAGCTTTTTTCAACAAGACATACATCTGTCAACCCCTTCTCAGCAAGGTTATATGCTATACCGCATCCCGTGACACCCCCTCCTATTATGACAACCTCTGCCTTACTTTTCATCTTTATCACCGTACACATAAAGAGGAATAGGTTTTAAAGGGGGTCTTATCGTCGTTTTTTTCAACTCATCCATCTTTTTCCCTGTTTTTTTTGCAAGTATTTTTTCTATGATTGGCATGCAGGTTCTTCCCTGGCATGGTCCTGTTCCAACACGTAAATGTCTCTTCAGTTCCTCAAGTGTTGTGTAACCCTCCTCTATTGCTTCAATGACCTCTTCCTCTGTTACATCCTCACATCTGCAGACTATTCTCATCTTACCACCTTTATGTGTCGTATTTTCATTCCAAGCTTCTTATCTACTTCCACCGTGACTGTGTTTGTTTTATTTTTGTTCTTCCTCACACTCATAACTGTAGCATCGCCTGCGACCTCTCCTTTTCTGTTAACTGCCTTCACCTTTTCTCCTTTTTCCGGTATTGGTAAAAACTCATAGGGCATTGTTACCCGTGCCTTTTCTTCGGAGAGGTCCACTACGAATATAGCAAGCCCCGGGCAGACGGAGACACAGCTTCCGCAGCCGGTGCACTTTTCGTAGTCTATCTTGGGGAGGTCGGTTATCTCCTCCATGGAGATTGCATCAAAGGGACAGGCATCTACACAGGGATCGCATGGAATATTCTCAATGCACTCGAGTATTGCAACGGGTCCTCTTTTCAGCCTTTTTTCAGAGGGCAGGTTTAGCTTTGCCGTACTCAAAACACCGTCTTCCTTATAACTCATTCTGCCACCTCAAAGATCTTTTTCTTCCCCCTCTTTGGTGTTTCCCCAAAGGGTCCCTGTCTCAGGGATTGCAATTCTTCGATAAACTTTTTTCTACGTTTCTTGAGCTTTTTGTCCTCACCAAAGCTCAGGACTGCGGATAATCCCGCTATTTTTCCTTCAAGCATTGCCGTCGATGCTTCACCTATTCCGGCACAGTCCCCTGCCACGTAGACTCCTTTCTTTTCTGTTTCAAGGTGTTGATTATGTACAATGACACTGCCGCCGAGCTCGGGAATGTACTTTGCGGAGCATCCCATCTGCCTCAAAAGGCGTATTGAAGGGCAGAGTCCCACGGCCAGACAGATTATATCCGCATCGACATCCTTCTCTGTTCCCTTAATCGGACTCCAGTTCTCATTCAACTGGACTATCCTGGCACCCGTAACCTCTTCATCACCATATGCTTTCAGAATGGAGTGTCTGGTGAGGATGGGAACACCACATCTTCTCAGTTTAGCAGCATGCACATGGTATCCTCCTATCTCCGGAAGAGCCTCCACAACACAGGCCACATCCACGCCGGCTTGGAGCAGCTGGTAACTAACGATCAGTCCCACATTTCCTGCCCCTACCATCAGCACCCTATCGCCGGGTTTAACTCCATAGACATTCATCAGTGTCTGGACAGCGCCGGCACCGTAAATACCCGGGAGGTCGTTGTCCTCAAAGACAAGTGTATTCTCCATTGCTCCCACTGCAACAATTATGGTATCCGCATCCAGTTTTATCAGTGTTCCATTATCCTTAACAGCGACAAGCTGCTCTTCATCATTATAGTATCCTATGACACTTGTATCGAGCAGAACTTCTATATTTTTATTCTCCAACACCCTATCGCAGAGGTCTTCCGCTATTTTTATTCCCCTTACACTGGCTCTCTGATTTTTGGATCCAAAGAACTTATGGGTCTGTTTTATCAACTGTCCCCCAAGTGTGTAGTTCTCGTCTATCAGGACAACGCTGTGCCCTTCAGCGGCTTCCAGTGCAGCACAGAGGCCGGCTGGTCCTCCTCCAACAATGGCAACTTCAGCTTTCATCTCCCCTTCTTTAGTTTTTTCGATTTTCTCTGCTGTTAAAGAGCCGAGACCTTGCTGATGTTCAACCTTCATTCCTTCCTCGGCAAGTGTCATGCATGTTTTTGTGTTTGGTACTCCATTTACAGACATTATACAGGAGGCACATTTGCCGATTGCGCAATAAAATCCTCGCGGTCGTTTCCGGTCACTGCTAAATGATAGAACCTTTACTCCGGCAGCATGAAGAGCTGAAGCGATAGTTTCGGTATCATAGGCTTCTACTGGTGTTTTATCATATAAAAAATGTATCTTTTTTCCTCTCTTCTTTTCAAAATCAAGTATAGGATGCTCAGTGAGTCTCATTGCAACACCTGTTTATATTGTATATCAGTCATTTAAAACGTTATCTCCGATATATGATCTCACCAGATTTTCGGCAGAAAAATAGTTCTTTGTAAGGGTATATGGAAATGATTCACCATCAAAAACAACTTTGGCGATCTCTTTTACTGTCTTTCCCTCTTTGTGCAAATCCAGAATTTTCTCACCAAGATCTTCAAGATACGCTATTTTTTCATCAAGAACTTCATATCCGTAAAAAACATCGCCGTGACCGGGAAATATCCTCTTTGGTTTTAACTTCCGCAGGGTTTTCAGCGAGTCAATTGCTCTATATACCTCCACCTCTTTTGACACCTCCCGTGCTTCACCGTGAAGTACCAAATCCCCTGAAAAGGCAAGCTTTTTCGCCGGCTTGAACAGCGTGATATGATCCTTGCAGTGTCCAGGGGTATCGATCACGTGAAAGGTGTAATTATCCGTTTCTAACGTCGTGAGCGGAGGGATCGATGAGAATGTTTTCGGTCTGCCGAAGAGAAGTTTCTCAAGTAGTGTGTACTCTCTTTCCATCGGTTGGAGAAAAATGTCGCAGTGGAAATAGTTTTGTAGAAGGCTGTTACCGCCTATATGGTCAATATGACCGTGTGTATTAATAATCCGAGTTATTTTTTTATCCTTCACATGCTCCAGTATTTTCTTAGCTGCTCTCGGGAACCCAGTATCAATGAGAAGATTATCAATGAGATATACATTGGTTGGGAGCATAAAATGGGGGAGTGTTATCTTTGTAACACCATCTATCGTTTTGATCATGAGAGTACTTTACAGAAGAGTTATTTATTTTTTCTCCCTTCTGGATTTCCAAAGTTTTCACGAACTAAAATTTTTAAAGCCCGTTACTATACTTTGTATATGACAAAAAAACTTTACCTGGATGATTCCTACAAAACGGAGTTTGAGGCAGAGGTCATATCGTCCGAAGGAAAGAACGTTATTCTCGATCAGACCTGTTTTTACCCCGAAGTAGGCGGTCAGCCCTCTGATCACGGGTATCTCAACGGTATCAACGTTCTGAATGTTCGTAAAGAAGAAGAGGATATAGTTCATATCCTTGAGAAACCGATAGATGCAGATCGTGTGAAGGGAGAGATAGACTGGCATCGGCGATTCGAGAATATGCAGCAGCATACAGGCCAGCATATACTCTCCCGAACTTTCATCGATCTTTTCGGTGAAAGTGCATACTCCACATCCTTACACATGGGAAAAAATCATAATACGATAGATATCTTTGGGAAATATACAAAAAAGGATATAAAAAGGGTGGAAACCCTTGCTAATAACATTATTTTTGAGAACAGGAAGGTAAAATGCTACTTTACCGAAAGAGAGGAGATAAAGAATGGGCTGAGAAAACGTCCGGAGGGTATAAAGAGGCTGAGAATTGTGGAGATAAATAACTTCGATCTCACCGCCTGCGGTGGCACGCATCTCCACACAACTGGAGAAACAGGCATGATAAAGATCATCGATTTCAGAAAAAAGGGAGAGTTTACACGGGTAGAATTTGTCTGTGGCATAAAAGCTTTAAGAGATTACAGAAAAAGAAATGACAGATTAAAAAAAGCTGTTGACCTGTTGAACTCTCAGGATATAGCTGAGGGGATAAGAAATCTACAAAATAAAGAAAAAAAGCTTCAAAAAAAGATTAGAGACCTAAAAAATACGCTATCAACTTATGAAGCGGATGAGCTAATAAAGAAAGCTGAGGAAATAAGTGGATATACGGTAATAATAAAGATCTATGATGACAAGGATATCGAGCCTCTCATAAAAAGCTTTGATCAGGATGATCTTGTCGTTTTTCTTGCAGACAGGAAAAATACCCTTGTTATGGGATTTTCAAGGATAGAAGCAATTAATATTGGTGAGATACTGGGCGAGATCGGAAGTTTTGTAGAGGGTGGTGGGGGCGGCAGTGAAACCATTGGAAAGGCAGGCGGTAGCAATCCCGACGGTATTGAGGAAGCCTTTGAGTTTATAAAAGAAAAAATTAAAAAAATAGGAAATTAGAGTTCTTTTCCGCAGTTGGGACATTTCTTAGCTCCTTCTTTCAGTTTGAACCCGCAGTTGTCACAGTATTTCTCAGTTCCCTTTTTTTTCCTGAATAGGAAGATTGCAGCGATAGCGAGAAGGATTATAATAAGAGAACCTACAAGTAGCCAGATATTCTCTTTTTCCTTTTCATAGCCGAGATACTCCAGTTCATCATCCACGCCTTCCGGTTTTTCCACGGTCATTTCCTTTATTTCTCTGTGTTTGAACTCCTCAAGTTCCTTTGGTTCCTTTCCGAAAGCTCTTTCCCAGAGGGGATTATTCTTCAGTTTATCTATATCTTCAAACTCTATGCAGATCTTTTTCCCATCAAAGGCCATATATGTTATTCCCGCATCCTGCAAAAGCTCTTGTTCCTCTCTGTCGAGGTCTATGTTTCCCTTTATATAAAATTTATCTTCTAGTTCCCCTGATAGTCTTATATTAGATTTGGACTCAATTCTCACGGCTATGTTCGATTCAAGATCCTCACCGAGGTTTATATCGACCTTTCCTTTGTTTAAAGGAACGTTTAAATCCATTTCCTTAGCTTTTTCGTAATACTTGTCGAAATTCTCACAGTTTGAGGCCATATTTCCATTTATCTCGTCTCCAAAATCCAGGCCAAGGTCTATTTTAAATTTAGCACCGCTTTCCTTTATAGCATTGAGCTGTTTTATTGTCTTTTCATTCGCTGATGTATCGGGATCTTCCTCCGAATACTTTTCCATAAGGTCAATACAAGCATCAGTGTTCAATCTGAGGTCGAGACTGACGTTGTAATTTCCTCCCTCTCCGTTTATTTCAAGTTCTCCACCCTCTATGAACTCAACGAATTCTTTGTACTCCCCTATATTTTCTCCTTTTATTTTTAAGGATGCAGAAACTGAAAGTTCTCCGTCTTTATATGCAAGTTCATGAACTTTGGCATCTATATTGTACTGTTGTTTCAGTAAAGACTCCAGCATTGGCGCTGTTAAAAACGCCTGTTCAAGCCCACCTGCCCTTATTTTTCCCTCGATGTCTATATTCAGTATGTTATTCTCTTTTTCAATCGTTATCTTTGCGTTTTCTATCTCAATCTCAGTTTCGTATGAAAATGTCGCATCGGCCTTTATTCTTATACTTTTTGAGAGCTCTAAGCCAAAATTGAGCTTGTTTATTTCAGGTATCTTTTCATCAACGGTAAACTCTCCATTGAGATAGCTTTCTTCTTCAGTAGTAAGGAACTCTGATTTTATGTCTATTGTTGGTGTTTCTTCTTCAAAAACGCCTTTTAAATCAATATCTGAGACAAAATAGACATTTGATCCATCGTTACAGATATAAAAAGCTCCTTTTTGATTGTATTTTGTAATATCTACGCCTGGATCGTATGTACCCTCAACATATCCCTTTCCGTTCTCCACATCGAGAACAAAATCCAGATCATACTCTCTATCCATGGTAATCTCTATTAATGCTTTTTCGCCAACGGTATACACCTCTGTTTTTTCTACGCTGCCTATAGAAAGAACCATAAGGCATATAATGAATACACTTAGTTTTTTCATTTTTTCACCTGATGTGTCTTTGTTTTTTATACTTAAAAACTTTTCTCTTACCGGAACTGTGTTGCATAAATCACAAAGCTCTGCTTTGCGATCAGATCGCAGAACCAAGCTTCTGCGATTTAAATCACCGAAAACAGAAACCCGCACAGGCAAAGGCTGTGCAGGAAGCTCACATGAGGGG
>JAYEIH010000104.1:0-9860 GCA_034659995.1 Methanobacteriota archaeon | reverse complement strand
TACTCGGACAAACTCATTTTGTCAGAGTACTTTCAGAACATGTTTCTATATTTGGTGAATCGTTCTTTATCCCCATTTTCTTCGTGACGATGGGTATGCAATTTAATATTCATACCTTCAAATCTGTCGGGGTTTTTGCTGTGGTATTGATAATCATGGCAATAATCGGAAAAATTGTTGGCTGCGGACTGGGCGCAAAAATTTCTAAATTTTCAAGTAAAGAATCTTTTGCAGTTGGTGTTGCCATGATCCCAAGAGCTGGCGTGGAGCTGGTGCTGATAAAACTCGGACTCGATTACGGGATTATCTCTTCAGATATAGCTTCTGTAATACTTTGTATGGTAATAGTTACCACACTGATTACTCCTCCCTTTTTGTCATCTGTATTGAAAGGATTAAAGATAGGAGGATGAACGTCTTTTTTTGATCTGTTTTAGATTTCTATATCCTCCCCAGATAACGAAAAGACCAAAAATGATGATTATTTTTCTTATTAATGGTATTTGCTTTATTATATCCCAGAACACCGTTGCATACGACTCTGTATCCGAAATTCCGCCGTAGGCTACATCATCCTTTAAAACATAGATATGATCCTTCTGAATGACCACTTTAGAGGTTATTTTCAGATACTCTTCCACTGACTTCAGTAGTATCGCCCTGTCCTCGCAGTCTCCTCTTCCCTTTTCAAGTGTTTCTCCAGGAGATGCCCAGTATTCAAGATTCCAGTACGTATTGTAATCTGACGCCCATTCTATGTTCTGGTAGATGTATTCCTCCGGATTTGTATTATTTGAACGCAGATACTCTCCAAGCGCCGCTACCTCTTGATCATGCGGGTCTATGAGACTTTCCAATCCGTTTATTTCATTGATACCCTGTTTTCCGGCTAGATAGACGTTGGGATAGAGTACAAGGAGTATAAAGGCCACAGAGTAGATCGCCTTGTATATTTTCGGGTTCATTATTTTCAGTATGCGAGCATCTAAAAAAAGGTTGTGTTTTAACCGATAACTTTTTAACTAAGTATCTACATAAAGTATACACAATGATGGCTAAAATAAAAAAATGGGGTAACAGCCTTGCGGTTAGGCTGACTAAGAAAGAGCTTAAAGAGTACGGACTTAAAGAAGGAGATGAGGTAAAAATAAAGATTGAAAAAGTAAAACCAGAAGACAAAGTAGATCTCTCCAATATCCCGACTTTTTCTGAAACAAATAAAAAAGTCAGCGAGCATCACGATAAGTATCTCTATGGAAGTGCTTGAATGCGTATAGCGGATACTTCCTTATTGTACGCACTTTTCTCAGAAAATGACGTTCATCACAAAGAAGCTATGGAAAAGGTAAAGAAACCTGAAACGATTTTTATACCTTCAGAAATCTGGTCGGAAACAATTTCTCTTATACATTATCGCCAGGGGTTTGATATGGCTGTTAAAGCAGGAAAAGCGCTTATAGACCTGCCTCACGTAGAACTTTTAAGTTCAAGGATGGATATAGTGCGTTCTTCCTGGGTCACTTATCAAAAAACAAACGGCGACCTGAGTGTTCCTGATTGTTTTGTTCTGGTTTGGTGTAATGATAAGGGTGCCGCCCCACTAACGTTTGATAAGGATATTAAAAGACATTTTGAGAAAAATTCCAATTAGGTCTTTCTCTTTACATTTTTTTCTCAGCTCGAGAACTGATACGATGCAAACTTTTCGTAACTCTTTTGCTTTAACAGTTATGTATTTTGTGACTTGTTCAATTTGAATATAAAACCCTCGCCCCCAAACCTTATAAAATAGTTTATTCCAGACCATACATGGAATGGAAAACCCATATTTCTCTGGGAATTCTTTTTGGGCTGGTAGCGTATATAGCGCTCTACAAGAAGTTCCCTGCCGAAGTGAACTTCTTAGAGTTTCTGATCTGGACGATATTTTTTTCCATTGCACCTGACTTTGATATGATACTTAATCATCGTTCTCAGTACACACACTCCCTTTTAAGCTCATTGTTTGGATTTTTTATTGGATTTGTTCTCAAAAGGAACCTTCTCTGGGGATCTATTGCAGCGGCGGCCGTACTCTCTCACGTGGTTGGCGACAGCCTCACACGGAGCGGCGTTCCGCTGTTCTACCCCCTTTCACAAAGAAAGCATGTGCATTTTCCGTATATAGGACCGCGACTACGGTACGATAATAAATATGCCAATAGGGGTATTCAGATAGCAGGGGCGGTGTGTATCGTATTTCTTCTTCTGGAACAATATGGGCCGCAGCTGGGAGACACTGTGGTAAGGAAGGTGGAAGAGTACCTCGGCTCATGAATTTTTTTATTCTGCGACAACGGAGTTCTCGAGATAAATATGAGAAAGATTTAAATAGCTATACAAAAAGAGAAGTATGGTGAAATAAATGGTGCACTCGTACGTACTTATAACGGTAGCAATTGGTAAAGTCCAGGATGTTTTAGAGCAGATCAAAGATATGAAAGATGTTGAGGATGCCGATGCAGTGACAGGCCCGTATGATCTTATTGCCCGGGTAAAGGCAGATGATCTTGGGGAGCTGACAAAGACGATAATTCAGAATATCCACTATATAGATGGAGTAATAGATACTACTACCGCCATAGTTATAGACGTTTAGGTGAAAATATGGGCGTTGAACCCGATATAGCGATCTGTGATGTCTCAGCCTTTGTATCCAAAAGTAAGTACAGTAGAATAAAAAGAACGGTGATGAATCTTGGCATAGAGGAAGTAATAATGCCCGAAGAGCTTATAGATATACTTTTAAAGGTCTACGAGGACAAACCTTTGAGTGGGGAAGAGGTTAGAGTTCTTTCCTACTGGTCTCGCGGGCCTGTAGCTACCGATACTGAGATAAGAGACTTTTTTCAGGAGCTAATGGATTTGAATGTAAAAATAAGAAGTGTTTCTGAATATACACTTAAAAAAGAGGTAGAACTTGGCTACAAGAAGCTGGAAGAGGGTGAAGAACACGAAGAACTGAAGATATTCGATAAAGTCTGGAAAACTCTTTTTAACAGAATCTCCGAGTTTCTGCCCCAGAAAGCAGCCGTTATAGTCTCAAAGATAATTGCCATCTCAATGG
Source organism: Methanobacteriota archaeon (assembly GCA_034659995.1). Lineage (GTDB taxonomy): Archaea > Methanobacteriota_B > Thermococci > Methanofastidiosales > B48-G16 > JAYEIH01. The sequence continues at coordinate 6,754 of JAYEIH010000104.1, read as the reverse complement.
TATTCAATGTCAAGGTTCTTGCGTTTAACAGTAATCTTCTTCGCTTCATACGAGAAGCAGACCTTAGAATATCGAAGATCGACACCAATATACTCATAGATGGAAAGAAGTTTTCCCACTGTATTGTTTTCCTTCGCGGATTTGACTTTTCAAAGTATGAGGGCGTGTTTAAGGACATAACATCCGTGCTGGAGGACAGTGTATCGTCTACAATAGATATTGAGAGTGATGTGGGAAGCGCCGTTTTCCTGTTCGCGAAATAACATTGCTGTCAGGTATAAAGAATAGCCAAGAGAAGAGATTTTTAAAGCGGGAGAGCAAAAAATATGTTGAAACAGAGGTATATTTCGTTTGATAACATACGAACAAAATCAGATAACTGGCTCAACGAAATAAAACCGTATTCTCGAGATTTTCATAAAAGTTCTGGCAAAGTTGCCCTGCTGGTTATAGATATGCAGAAGTTTTTTCTTAAGAAGGAGAGTCATGCGTTTATACCTGCCGCTCAGGTGATACTGCCCAATATAACAAGGCTGATCTTAGAGTTCAGTACAAGAGATCTTCCGATTGTATTCACACGGCTTGCTCTTGATGCAGAGGCAGGCATGATGTCCAGATGGTGGAATGATACGGTAATTGAAGGTACTGAGTCATCAGAGATAGTAGACGATCTTGATACAGACAAAGGAAGAGTTATCAGAAAAATTAAGTATAGTGCTTTTAGAGATACTCAGTTGAACTCATTTTTAAAGAAAGAAAATGTGAAAAATGTGGTTGTGACAGGGGTGATGACGCATCTCTGCTGCGATACAACTGCAAGGGATGCATTTATGAATGATTTTAATGTGTACTTTGTCGTTGATGCCACTGCCTCCTATAATGAAGATCTCCATCTCTCCGCATTGAAGGCATTGGCACATGGATTTATGAGTCCAGTAAAGACGGGTGATATGATTGAGACGCTGTGAGGTAGTGGTCGTTGGAGGAGGTCCGGGGGGGATGACCGCATGTATTCAGTTGAAAAGACAGGGACTGCGACCTCTATTAATTGAAAAGAATAGACTGGGAGGGGCACTGCCGAATGCAAACTTAGTTGAAAACTATCCGGGATTTCCAGAAGGGATAGATGGGAATAAACTAACAGAACGGATTATAACACAGTTTGAGACATACGGCATAGAAACCCTCTTCTCTGAGGTGAAATCCATAGACAATGGCAATAATGAATTTGAGATAAAACTGGATAACGATATAATACAGGCCCGTTCCGTTATCGTTGCCACAGGTGCCGTACCGAAAAGATTGGGCCTCAAAAATGAGGGAAAGCTCTACAAATCCGGAAGACTTTTTTATGAACTGAAGGGGCTGTCCCCAGGAATTAGAGAGAAGGTTGTGATAATCGGCAGTGGTGATGCTGCTTTTGATTGTGCATTGAACCTTTCAGATGAGGGTAACCACGTTACTCTTTTGTGCAGAAAAAGGCTCAAATGTCTTCCTTTGTTAAAAAAAAGAGTGGAAAACGAGAATAATATTAAAATATTGCGGAATGAATCTATACATGCTATGAAACGATCTGATACGGGGGTAGAGTTGCTCTGCGATAGGGGAGAAAAAGTTGGAGGAGATTACATTCTGGTGGCAGTGGGAAAACGATCAAATACTGGTATATTAAACGTAGAACCCGAAAGAAATAAGAGGATATTTGTCATTGGGGATGCAAACCATAAAAAACAGAGACAGCTATCTATTGCAGTAGGAGAGGCAGTGAGTGCTGCGATGGAGATAGGTGATCACCATGGAAGTAATTGATGAAAATGGAAGAGAGGATATAGCAAAGGTCTATATAGCAAGAAATAGGGAGGATGATAGGTGTTTGATTGAGTTTACAGAAGCTCTGCAGAGGCCTCTTCCCATACAAAAAAAATTTATGATCATTGTTTCCACGCTCTATGGCTGTCCCGTGAACTGTCAGATCTGTGATGTGGGCCCATATCACGGAAAACTGACAAAAAAGGAAATACTTGAACAGATCGATTATATTATCGAGAGGAGATTTTCAGATGACGTCATTCGGTGCGAAAAATTGAAGATACAGTTTGCAAGGGTGGGGGAGCCCGCATTCAATCCCGCTGTCCTTGATGTACTGCGGGAGCTCCCGGAAAGATATGAAGCAGAGGGATTGATGCCGTGCATATCAACGATAGCCCCGATAAACTCCAGGGGATTTTTCGAGGAACTGATAGAGATAAAGAATGAGTATTACACAGGAGGGAAGTTCCAGCTGCAGTTCTCGATCCATACTACCGATCAGAAGATACGGGAAAAAATTATTCCCGCAAAAAAATGGAATTTTAAAAGGATATCGGAGTATGGCGAAAGATTTTTTGAAGATGGCGACAGGAAGATAACACTTAACTTTGCAACAATAAAGGGAAATCCGATAGAGCCCCACGTTCTCAGAGATAATTTCAATCCCGAAAAGTTTATCCTCAAATTTACTCCTGTCAATCCAACAGAAACCGTGAAACGACATAAACTGGAGTCATTTATCGATCCAGAGCATCCCGATGGCGATGAGTTATTTGAGAAACTGGGGTCATATGGTTTTGAGACAATATTGAGCATAGGTGATGTGGAGGAGAACGAAATAGGCAGTAACTGCGGCCAGCTTTTGAATGCCGTACGAGAGGGTACAAATGATCGAAATTAAAGAGATATCCAGTATAAGCGAGGCTAAAAAAGAGCTGAAAAAACTGGAGGTATATAAAGAAGGCATTGGAATAATGGCCCCAAAGTTTTTATTTAAGGTTTTTAAACTGAAAAATCTGGATATCAGAGCGGCACTTATCCTAAAGCAGGAGATGCTCTCCATAGGGGGTGAGGCAGCAATTCCGAGGGGTGCGATCGATCTCAGTCTTAAAGTAGGGAATGTTCTTCTGGCGGGAACGGTTAAACAGTACAAAGCCCTTATTAAAAAGCTTAAAAGACAGCCCTTCGGACTGAAAGAGGTATCCGCGGAACTTGAGAAGTTAATTGGCAGCACCGCTTTTCGACCGGAACCAATAAAATGTGGAGAGTACGAGCTTAATTTTGACAGGCCTCTAATTATGGGGGTGCTGAATGTTACTCCGGATTCCTTCTCTGACGGCGGAGATTTTGTTGAAACGGATACAGCCCTGGATCACGCCGTAAAAATGGCGGAGGATGGTGCGGATATAATTGATGTAGGCGGAGAGAGTACACGGCCCGGTTCTGATCCCGTTCCTCTCGAGGATGAACTTCGGAGGGTGGAGCCCGTTGTGAGGGGAATTGTGGAGAACTGCGATCTTCCAGTGTCCGTAGATACTGCCAAGCCAGCGGTGGCAGAGAGATGCATTAATCTCGGAGCGTCTATGCTCAACGATGTTACAGGTCTGCGGAACAGCGAGATGATCCGGGTTGCAGCGGAGTATGAGGTGCCTGTGGTGATAATGCACATGAAGGGGAAACCAAAGACAATGCAGAAGGAGATTGTGTATGGTGACGTTGTGAGTGATATAAAGGATTTTTTTATGGAAAGAATTGAGGAGGCACGGAGCAAGGGGGTGAAGGATATAATTATCGATCCCGGGATAGGCTTCGGCAAAACAACGGAGCATAACCTCACGATTATAAAGAGATTGGAGGAGTTCAGAACGCTTCAATGTCCAGTTCTCATAGGCACATCCCGAAAATCCTTCATCGGCAACACTCTTGGCATTGAGGACTCAAAAGAGAGACTTTATGGAACGATAGCCTCAAACATTGCTGCTGCTGAGAATGGTGCGGATATTATTCGTGTTCATGATGTGGAGGAGCATAAGGAAGCGCTTGATCTATATTATGCAATAAAGAAGGTGGAAAAATGTTGATGACAAAATCTTTTACATTTGATGCTGCACACAAACTGATCAACTATGACGGAAAATGTGAGAATCTTCACGGCCACACGTACAAACTGGAGGTCAGCTTGGAGGGTGACCCCGATGAGAACGGCATGATCATTGACTTCACAGAGCTCAAAAAGGTAGTTGAAGAAAAGGTGATAGATGTACTTGATCACTCCTACATCAATGATGTAATAGAACAATCTACATCCGAGAACATCGCTGTATGGATATGGAATAGACTTGAAAGGGCCTTTGAACGAGAAAACGCCAGGCTTTATGAGATAAAGCTCTATGAAACGCGAGACTCCTATGTAACGTACCGAGGCTAAGATGGCAGAGGTTTTTATAGGCATTGGATCAAACCTGGGAAACAGGGAGGAACATATAGCCAGAGCACTGCACTTTCTGGGGAAACGGTGTGATATTATAAAAAAATCCTCTCTCTATGAAACAGCACCCGTTGGGTATAAGGATCAGCGGAGTTTTTTAAATGGCGTGGTCAAGATGGAAACAGCGCTGAGACCGGAAGAGTTACTGCATTTCCTTCAAAAGATAGAAAAAAAGCTGGGAAGGATCAAAACGATAAAAAATGGTCCTCGTACAATCGATCTCGATATTCTCTTCTATAACGATATAATCATCGATACCGAGGAGCTTACAGTACCTCATCCCAAGCTCCATAAAAGGCTCTTCGTGCTTGAGCCGTTCAATGAAATAGAGCCTGAGTTTGTTCATCCCGTGCTGAAAAAAACGGTCGGTGAACTGAGGGCTGTATTATCTCACAAGTGTTTCTAACTCCAAAAATTTCATATTCTTTATCAATTCAACTAATTTATCCCCGCTTTTTTTTATCGCTTCGCTCATGTTTCCATCCATTTTTTTTGGTTGGATACCGATAAGAATAACGTTTTCCATGTATTTCTCCATGTATGAGATCATGATGGACAGGGGGATGCCGTGGGTGCTCACATGCATTGTCCCTACTTTTTCCTTGGGGATCCGGCGTATCTCTCCCGGAGCAAGCCCCATCTCTGTGGCATCAATGAGTACCAGCATTGTAGGATTGTACTTTTTTACTTTGGAGGTAAAGTTCTCGGGTACGGTTCCACAGTCAACTATACGGAGATTTTCTATACTCTCTTTTTTTAGCTCATCTGCGATATACGGTCCCACCGCGTCATCTCCGCCGTGTCTGTTGCCAATGCACATGACCGCTGTTTTCATTGGTACCCCTGCACATCTCAGTATAAAAGCTTTATATATCAATTGTCAAATAAAACGTATGGAAAAACGAATAAAACTCTCACACGGTGCAGGCGGAGAACTGATGGACACGCTTATCAAGGAGACAGTGCTGTGCCATTTTGCCGATGATGGCGATGTTCCCCTTTCCTCTCTGGACGACTCATCTGTGATCGATGATATCGTATTTACCACGGACTCCCATACGGTGAAACCGCTGTTTTTTCCTGGAGGAGATATCGGCTCTCTGGCAGTTTCAGGGACGATCAATGACATAGCAGTTATGGGTGCGGAACCCATTGCCCTCTCTTCAGGGTTTATCATTGAGGAAGGATTTTTAATGAAGAAGCTTGAGAAGATTGTCAAAAGTATGGGTGATTGTGCGAGGCGTGCAAATGTCCCTATCATCACTGGTGATACCAAGGTGGTCGAAAAGGGGGCTATAGATGAGTTCATGATCAATACCAGTGCTATTGGCCGGAGTACCGAACTTCTCAAAAGTAATATAGATGCGGTTAGAAGCTGTCGAAATTTCAACGAACAGTGGCTGTTAGATTCGAATTTAGAGAAAGGAGATACCATTATTGTTTCCGGAAATATAGGTGAACATGGCGTAGCCTTACTCTCTTTCAGAGAAGGATATGGATTTGAAACTGAGCTTCGTTCTGATGTGGCACCGCTAAATAATTTGATGAAGGAGGCAGTTTCCGTCGGCGGCATCGTCTCTGCAAAGGACCCCACACGGGGAGGTCTTGCAAACACGTTAAATGAGCTCAGTGAAAAATCGAACAGAGGAATTATTATCGATGAAGAAAAAGTACCCGTCCCGCAGGGTGTTAGATCGGCCTGCGATATGCTTGGAATCGATCCTCTTGAGATTGGAAATGAGGGAAAACTTGTTATAGGCGTTGTACCGGAAAAAGCAGAGAATGTCTTGAGAACAATGAAAAAACATCCATTGGGCAAAAACGCAGAAATAATAGGTAAAGTAACCGACTCAGTGGAAGGTGTGGTACTGGAAACGAGTATTGGGGGAAAGAGAATACTCCATAAACCGGTAGGTGATCCGGTGCCGAGAATATGTTGACCCTAAGATTTTTAAGGTACAGTACGGGTATGGTTTATAAAAACGAGGAGTTTATATGAAATTAGGAAATCTCGATTCGTTTAAAAAATCATTGTGGGTATTTCATATGAATACTGGGTCGTGCAACGGCTGTGATATTGAGATAGTTGCCGCCCTGACACCACGATATGATATAGAGAGATTCGGAATGAAGCTTGTTGGCACGCCGAGACATGCTGATGTACTACTCGTTACAGGGCCAGTGGTAAAGGAGATGGAGGACAAGGTAAAACGGGTATATGAACAGGTTCCGGACCCCAAGGCAGTGATCGTTGTAGGAAACTGTGGAAGTACCGGCGGAGTTTTCCATGAGTCATACAATGTTGCCGGTCCGGTAGATGAGATGATCCCTGTGGATGTTTATGTACCGGGATGTCCACCGAGACCCGAAGCGATAATTGATGGAGTTGTCAAAGCATGGATAAAACTGGAGGGTTTGCAATGAAAAGATTAAGTCCTGAAGAGATCGTTGAGTACT
>JAYEIH010000103.1:0-9908 GCA_034659995.1 Methanobacteriota archaeon | reverse complement strand
CCAACATATTTTTCATTATCAGAAATTTCTATATTAGTATCTAAATCTCTAATATATTCTGTTGCTTCGTTTGTTAAATTATTTTGTCCCCATTCTAACTCCTCATTTACAGGAGCTGGAGTAGTTGTTGGTTGTGTTGTGGTTGGAGTTGGTGTAGTCGTTGGTGTTGGTGTATATGTTGGTGTTTCTGTTGGTTCAGGTGTGTCAGTGGGTTCTGGTGTTTCCGTAGATTGCCCTTCTACGCACAACGAGACGATGAGTACGAGTGCCAGCAGTCCCCAGATTCTCATGAGATCCACTGAGAGTTGAGAAATAAAAAGATTTTTATTGTGGTGGGAGAATGAGATGGTATGGAAGAGATAGAGGTAGTTTATAAAGATGGTGTCTTCAAGCCGGTAAAGAAACTGAACCTGAAGGAAAAGGAGAGGATGAGAATAATGATAAAACCAAAAAAAGGATTGGCAAAGGAATTTCAGGGGGCATTGAAACTTGATAATGAAAAGCTAATTGAAGAAATAGCAGAAAGTGATGAGATTGTCTAAATCATCAGTGCTTCTTGACAGCAATGTCCTGATCTACTCTGCGTTAGATCATCCTGAATTTGGAAAGAGATCAACAAGGCTGCTAATTAATGTGGAGTTGAAAAAGATTGAAGGGTATATACCTACAATTGTTCTCAATGAAACGCTCCACAGACTGATGATCGCTGAGGTTATAAAAAACAAAAAAGTTAAGAACGTGGGGGAGGCACTGTCTCTCTTGAGGAATGTAAGGAAGACAATTCCAGAGCTGGATATCTGCTGGACTGAGATCAATAAACTTTTTGAGATGAACTTTATTATCTTAAAGGAAAAGAGGAATACCTTCTTAAACTCTCTAAAAATCTCGAAAAAGTATTCGCTTCTTGCAAGAGATGCGTGCATAGCATCTTTTGCCCAGGATTACGGGATAAAAAATATCGCCACCTTTGACAAGGACTTTGAAAGAGTGGAGTTTTTGAAGATTTGGAGACCATAACTCATTTCTTCCGCACACCAAATCCCTTCATTCATTGGTAGGGATGAACCTTCACTACCGGCTCAGGTTCATTTCTTGGTAGGGATGAACCTTCACTACCGGCTCAGGTTCATTTCTTGGTAGGGATGAACCTTCACTACCGGCTCAGGTTCATTTCTTGGTAGGGATGAACCTTCACTACCGGCTCAGGTTCATTTCTTCCGCACACCAAATCCCTTCAATCTTTTTAGAGCTTTTTTCTTATCTTTACCCTCCACATTGTCCATGACTGTCCGCAGAAACTCTATCGAGCTATCCATAGCCTTCCTGTTGACGGGATACGGCACGCCGTCCTTACCGCCGTAGGCAAAGCTGTACCGCACTGGATCCTTCCATGAGGGCTCCTCGCCGTAAATAAGCTCAGAGACCATGGTCAGCCCCCTTAGGGTCGCACCGCCGATACCCTTCAGTGAAAGTAGCTCCTCAAAACCCGAGGGATTGTACTCATAGGCGCGTTTTAACGCAGGCCAGTTCACGCGCTTTGGAAGAGTATAAAGGGGGTCTAAGGTAGTATATCTATCTTGTTTCTCGCCGGCCCACGGGTCCAGTGTTTCCTGATTCTTTGAGACGGAAAGCCGCTGAATATATGATTTCACTCTGCGTATATCCGACCTCACCAGATCGAGATCCATCTTCCTCGCCTCCTCACTCTTTTTATCCACGAGGTTGAGCACATCCTTTTCTCTTACACCCGAAACCTTATTTTGGGGCTCATCAATAAAATCAGCGGTGGCATCCCACTGGTATCTTCTTGCAAAGCCTTTTTTTGTGTTCATACCCTGCTGCACCACGGACCAGTTTCCCTTTTCGTCAAAAAATATCATATGATGATAAATTGGGTAAAAATCCTGGATGCATGAGGAGTCGACCTTTGCCGTCATTCTACTTGCATAGCGAATGACCTTCATCTTGTTCTCAGAAAGTCCCAGAGACTCAGATTTTTCCCGAATCTCCTGTAGTGTTCTTTTTCCCTTCCCTTTTCCCCCGGCTGCCTGCATTCCCAGCTGGGTAGAAAGTATATCATTTAAAACACCGCAGGTAACTGTAGTCGTTCCCGATGAGTGCCAATCAAATCCCAAAACACAGGAAAGTGCCTGAAACCAGTATGGATCCGCTATTCTCTTCAGAGTCTCCTCGGTACCAAAATCAGTAACCATTATCCTGAATATCTCCGCAGCTAACCCCTTCATCCTTTTAACAAGCCAGTATGGTGCCTTTCCCCCATGAAGTGGAAGATCTACATATTTTCTCATAGTTTAAGACCCTCATCCTTTTCCAGGACTTTTTTTGCTATAAATATTGTTGTGAGAGCAAGTGCAAGGTAGATAATAAAGTACGGAACTATCGAGATGCTCAGTGCATTTGTGGTGATCTTAACAATGCCCACAACAGGAGAATACGTAATAATGCCGTCCAACACACCCATAGAGGGCAGAGGAACAAACATAAGGAAACTCAGGCCCATCATGAACAGTGTGAGGTAGAGGTTTGCCTCCCGAATGTTGGAGGAGATCATGGAGAATATGACAGATAACGAAAAAAACAGTACCATCAGGACCAAAAGAAACGCATAGAGCACCGCGATATTCTTGATATGGATATTCTTCCTGCTGATAACAAAGAGCCATAGGCTCACCTGAACAAATCCAAGAGATACCACAGGGATAATCTTTCCGAGGATTATCTCAAACCGGGTTAGTGGGGAGGCAAGAAGAATCTCAAATGTTTTTCTCTCCTTCTCGCCAACAATGGAGTCTGAAAGCATATTCATTGACAAGAACACAGGGAGAAGAAGTACGATGGGCACAAGAAGGCTGTACATGATCTCAATAAACTCGGGAACAACCTCCTTTTTCTTTATATGCTCTATCTTTGCAATAGGTTGCCTTAGAGGCTCCTGTCCTCGGAAATAATACTCCTCAATCCGTGGCTCAAGCTGATTGAACAGATCCTCATCGTTGGTGTACACATAGACTTCACCGCCTCTGTTCTGGATATAGGCATCTCCAAGGAAGTTTTTACTGTAGGAATAGAGAATATCCTCATCAGAGAGAAACTCTGCGAGGTTCTTATCATTTGTTGTAACGCTGGGTTTTTCCTCCATTTTAGCAATATAGCTGTAAGAAAATCCGATAAGAACAATTCCCATGACGATAAAAAGCTGCAGGAGGAATCCGAATAGGTATATTTTCTCTGATAGAATATCCTTCAACTCCTTGTATGCCAGGGCAAGAACCTTCATGCTAACACCAGTATAGCTGTGTTATAGATTAAATGAATTACAAGGGCAATAACAAAACCCGTTTTTGTTTTTTTATTGTACCTAAAGTACCCAAGAACTCCGGAGGCACCCATATGAACAAAAATGGGAATTATTCTGAGAAAAATCACATTCGGAGAGAGCACCATCGTAAAAACCACAACTCCTGAGAGCAAAGACTCACATACTCCGAAGCCCAAACCGGTAAAAACACCGGCAAATTTTCCCTCATTCGAAAGCATGGCCAAATATTTTAGATACTCCTCAATAAAAACTATGAGACCCAGAAAGATAATACTGGCCATCTCCAGACTGAAAAAGTAGTACAAAAAGAAACCCGCAAGAAGTTCCAGGACAAACGCTCCGAAAACACTGAAAAATCCCAGAACGAAGGATGCAAAATTATTTTTTCCTATCTTTGAAAATATATCAGGTATCAACTCAAGAATTCCGGGTCTCGGACCAAAGTAGAAGGAGTCCTTATTGAAAAGATACAAAGATAACGCCAGTGAAAGAAGAGAAACAGAGAGAGCCGGTAAAACACCATAAAGGGTCTCCCCGACAGTTAAAGTCCCTTCTTCAAGACCTATCACCATTGAGAGAGGTGAGAGCAGGGACAGAGTTCTCAGTCTTGATACGTAGAGTATGGAAGTGCCGAACATAAATGCAAACATGATGACATATACCACTGTGATCAAAAGCGCGGACTCCTTGTAATTCTGAGAGTATACGGAGATGAGAAGGCTGACAGTTATCACCAAAAACGCAGCGAGTATTAGAGGAAAGATCGTCCAGAGGCTGTCAACCTTCCCAATGCCGTAGAGAATAAAAATCCAGAGAACTATCTGTATCGACGTAATCATGAAGATGGCAAGCATCTTTCCGAGGGCAACGTTCCGCCGTTTTGTCGGGAGTACAAGAAGCATCTCCCCTGTTTTCTTTTCTTTCTCCGATACAATGGAGTCCGTTAACAACCCCCCTGACATGAAGAGAGGAAGGAGCATTATTAGAAGTACTATATACTCTCTGTTCAGCGAAAACTTCAGTTTCTTTATATTGATCATCTCCTCTTTTTCGGGGGGCGAGGTTTCCCGGGGACCAGCTGTATTTTCGGGTGCAGTGGTTTCTTTTGGGATCTCTTCCTTGTTTTCCGGTGTCTTTGTTTCCTGACTGAACTCCGATCTCTCTTTTTTTTCTATCGGAATACTCTTTAAACCGTACTCTCTTACTCTTGCCCCTCTCAGTCCATCGGAAAATCCATCGAGAATAGAGTCCAGATATGACTTCGCAACATAACTCTTGTCGGAGTCGTTATAATAAATCTGAACCTTAATACTCTCCATTTTAAGTCTTTTCTCATCGAAATCGCTCTCAGTAAAAACATACGCAGCTATAACGCCTTTCCGCAGCAGCTCCATACCCCCTTCCGCCTGTAAAATTGTCAGCTCAAACTGATCATAGCTCTCTATTATCTTAGAAAGCTCGTTTTCTCTGTTCATTCCTATTGGTATAAACTCCTTCATTCCCGGTGTGGTCGAGAAAAACTTTCCACTCTGGAGTGTTTCCAGATAAATCGAAAATAAAGGTACTATAAGAACTATCATGAAGAATTGGAGAATAAAAGCAGCTGTAAACTTTTTTGAAGAGAATATTCTCTTTATATCCCATTTTATTATATTTTTAATCATTATATCACTTGGTAAGCTCTATAAAGACATCTTCAAGCGTTGGCGTTTTTGAACGAATACCCACAACGCCTTCAGAGTTTCTGAGCATATCCCCAAGCTTCGTATAGGAGCAGGAAAGGAGTATTTTGTTCCCTCGCCTCTCCACTATATCACCTTTATCTACAGTGTTGAGAAAGTTTCCGGGATTTTTTACCTCTATCTCAAACAAACTCTCTTGTCTCATCAACGCCTTCAGCTCTTCGGGCGTACCAATGTTTATGAGGTTTCCCTCACTAAGAACCCCTATCCTATCGCAGAGGTAATCTGCTTCCTCCATATAATGAGTACAGATTATAATAGTTTTATTCCCACTGTACTCAAGAATAAAATCACGAACATTCTTAGATGTTGCCGGATCGAGTCCCATAGTTGGCTCATCGAAGATAAGAATATCGGGATCGTGTATTAATGCCCTCACAAATGCAAGTCTCTGTCTCATACCCTTGGAAAATGACTCTACTTTTGATTTACGTCTTTTATATAATCCCACAAGTTTAAAAAGCTCCTCAGCTCTATCTTCAAAAACGCCAGCAGACATTCCGTAGAGGTCTGCAAAGTATTTGACAAGTTCATATGCCGTAGGTCTCATGTAGAGATTCGGCTCCTCGGGAAGGTACCCTATTCTCTTTTTCAGCTCAACGGCATTTTTCTGAATGTCTTTTCCCTCAATATACACCGTACCAGATGTGGGGCTGAGTATACCGCAGACAATCCTTATAAACGTGGTCTTTCCCGCACCATTTGGTCCTACCAGACCAAATATCTCATTATCCCTTATTGTTAGACTCAACCGATCAATGGCCACAAGATTGCCAAATTCTTTTCTCAGATCGACAGACTCTATCATTCGAACGATACACCATCGAGTTCTTTTTTAAAGGGTATGTTCAGCTCCTTGGCTTCTTTTTCAAGCTGATCCTCTTCCTCTTTGAGATTTTCCATTCTATCCTTCAGAAATCTCTTTTTAACTTTTCTCCCATTCAGTGTAATTTCCAAAAGCTTCGCCTCTTTTAGGCCATTTTTTGCTTCTTCTCTATGAACGCCTTTGCCGGTTTCTTTGTATCTCCGGAGCTCTTCTTTAAATTTTTTCAGTGCTTTTTTGAATTTAGGAAGTTCTCTTTTAAATTCTTTAGCTCTTTTAAGATTTTTCGCGTTATTAATGGTTTCCTCTGTGATTCCTGCTTTTTTTAATATTTTTTGGAAATCTACTTTTTTGTTTGCTTCTTCCTCTATTGCTTTTAGATCATCCACTTCGATGGTAAGCGCCTCCAAACCTATATTTATATATCCTATACTATTCTTCTTCGGGCTACATTAATAAACTTTACGGTCGTTCTTTAGAGAAATACCGTAAATCTTTTCGATATTATCCCTGTGAATCTTGTTAATATCATTCTCATCTAAAACGTTAGATTTGAAGAAGCTTAATGTCCTTCTAGGCACCGTCCGTGGTCCGAGAACAGCACCGGGTCTTTCCGGATCATCAATGTAATCTGTTTCCATCACAAACCTGTTTCCCTCTTTCAGAGCTCTTTTTATATTTTTTTTAGAGGCTATTATGGAGGGCATTATGCCAATCTCTCTAAAAAGATTGATTTTAGGGGGTGCAAAGTGTTTTATCACTCTCTTTTCGTTTCCATATTTTTTTACCGTTTTTTCAAGCTCATAAAACTTGTTCTTTTCTTCAAAAGATTCTAAATGGAGCTGAATCGCACAATCAAGCTCTTTGCTCAGCGCCAATGCTCTATCCATTACTCTCTGACAGAACGCCACAATCTCTTTGGAAACAGGAAAATGGGGCCGCCCTACCTCGCCTATCCCCACTATCTCACCTTCCTCGTACTTCTCAGCAATAATTTCAAGCGTATTTACGCAAATATTCCATGTTTTCTCTTCTCCGAATTTTTTATAGAGCTCTACAATCTCCGCAGGATGTATGCCTACAAGACTGTACGCGGTAAGATTTGTTTCCTCATTAACCTTCTCACAGAGGCGTATGGCAATATCGTATGCTTTTTCAAAATCCTTTGCCCGAGAAACCTCTATCCCATAGCTTTCGGCATGTTTATAGATAATAAAAAGATGCGTACCTCCGGACCTCTGAAACTCCTTGGCTGCCTCCACACCTAACCCCTTTGGATCCAGATGCATGTGGTTATCGGTAACGATCATGAAAAAAGTGTTTCCGCAACTTTAAAAAAGTTGGTATCATTATCTTTGAATGTTCTGACCTTCTGACCTGCACAAACTTCTTCCAAGTATCTCAAGGAGATAACACCGATCTTTGCAATTATATTTTCCAGTATCCTTACAGATGAGAAAATATCTCTCAGGGTAATTCTCAGAGGGGCACTATCCTTTCTTCATGCAGAGGTTGTATGATCAAAAAAGAACAAAAAGTGGAAAATGCATAGAAAAGTTTTTTAAGTAACTTGATAATAAGGATTAAAAGGAAATAATTTTTGAGGGATATAATGGCCAAAAAGAAAGACATTGAGATCGAAATTGCCAAATTGGAACAACAGATAACGGATCTGGCGGGCTCAGTAAGATACGGGGGGGGCAATAGGGATCTTATGGAACGTCTTGATAAATTAATAGATGTTTTAAGTGCTGCTGCCATGGAAGAAGAAAAGGAACCGGATAAGATTGATGAGCTGGTAAAAGTACTAACCACGGAAGTAGAAGAGGACGAAACAGGGCTTGCGATGCAGGAAGTTGCCAGAAGTTTCACAGGTATTGCAGAGATGATGAAGGAGAACACAGAACTGTTAAGAGAAACGATTGACAAACTGGAAACTGTCCAAGGCAGCCTGAAAGGAGAAGTGCCCACCCCAAGAAAACCGAGAGAACCGGAACAGGAAAAAGAGGGTGCGGAACATCCCAAGAAAGTTACTGAAAAACAGGAACCGAAGGAAGTGAGACGAGGAATGGACATCCTTGAAGAAAAAATCGGAGCAGAAGGCGGTATGGATCTCCCGAAGAGAACAGAAAAACCGCAGACCGGTCCGGAGACAGAGATGGATCTTATGGGGGAAATGGAAGAGATGCCAAAAGAAGAATCACTGGAAGATATCCTTTCCGAAGCTGAGAAACTCGGGATAGACACAGGGGGTATAAAGAGTAAAGGAGCTTCTGGGGGCGCTGTGCTGCCCTATATCCTTGGAATTGTCTGGATTTTTTTTGGTGTGCTGGAGTTTCTAAAGCCGCTTGAAATCCCAATTGTAACAACAATTAATGATTTTCTAATGGAAGAAATGACGGGTATGCTTTTCAGTGTGTTCCTTATAATCACTGGAGTTCCGATGATACTTATTGGGATGCAGGGCACCTCAGAGAAGAATACGAAGCTTTTTAATATTCTCTCCTATGTTACAGGAATACTCTGGATGGTTGTAGGTGTTGTTATCCTGACGTTTTTAATGCAGGACAGAGTACTAGAGGGGATGATTTTATTGCCTGTAACGGGAATGTCATTTGCCTCGGGACTGTTGAGCATGTTCATAGGGATCTCAATGACGCAGGGGAAGTTCAGTATCTAAGCCTCCTCAACAATTTCAAACTTTTTTCCTTTATATCTTTGAGTATCCTGGAGTTCCACGGCCACTATCTCCGAAATCTCATTCAACATGGAGACACCGAAGAGTCTATCCGCGGATGACATCATTATATCCCTGAGTGTAATAATTATAAACTGAGAGTCTTCTGACGCTTTTTTTATCATTTCTGCCACCTTTTTCACATTGTCATCGTCCAAATGAGCATCTATCTCGTCAAACAAGTAAAAAGGTGCCGGTTTATACCGTTGGATGGCAAAAATAAAGGCCAATGCAGTTAGTGCCTTCTCTCCTCCGGACATCGCGGCCGTTCTTTTTAGCTCTTTTCCATGGGGTTTTGTTTCAATATCTACCCCTGCCTCAAAGGGTTCCTCCACATTCTCGAGAAAAATATCTCCTTCGCCTCCGGAAAGCTCTAAAAAGATATCTGAAAAATTCTCTGATATACCATTGAATGTTGCCATAAAGACCGCTCTCTTTCTTGTCTCCACCTTATCTATGAACTCAAGGACTGCCTTTTTCTCTCGTAATATTTTCTCATCTTTCGTTTTCAGCATGAGGTATCTCTCCTCGGTACTTTCGCACTCCTCAACAGCTCGCATGTTTATAGGTTCCAAACCTTCTTTTTCTATTTCCATTCGTTTGATTTTAAACTCTAATGTTTTAATATCGTCTACTATCTCAGTCTCTGTATATTTTTCTGCATTTTCTGATAATTCTTTGATTCTTTTCTCATTTTCCTGATTTTTTTGTTTTGATAGACGTATGTTAGTGTTTAAATCTGCTATGATCTTCTCAAGCTTTTCTTTTTCGATCCTTGAACTATGTATCTCCTCCTTAGAGTTTGATCTTTTTTTCCTTAACTCGCCCAGCTCCCCCTTCTTAGATCGTACCTCTTCTTCAATTTCAGTAAGATTCTTCCGGACTTCTTTCACAGCGTTTTCATGTTCCTCTATTATAGACTCAGTGACTTTAGATTGTTTTTTAGTCTCTTGTATCTTTTCTAAAACCACTGAATAGTTCTTATTCAAAACATCCACCTTTGATTTTTTGGATGCGTGATCTCTATCCAATCTCTGATACTCTGATTCGAGAGAGGCATGCTCTTTTTTTAATGCATCGAACTTTTTCAGGTCTTCTCCTGATTTTTCCATCATCCTCGAATGCAGTGATTCCTTTTTGCTCTCCATATCTTTTACAGTGGGGGTCAGTTCGGAAAGTTCTTTTTCGAGTATGGAAATCTCGGACCTAATTTTCTCTAAATTTTTCTTATTCGAGCGTATTCTATCCTTCAATTCTGAAATCTCC
>JAYEIH010000102.1:8348-9975 GCA_034659995.1 Methanobacteriota archaeon | reverse complement strand
GATCCCGGTGGAAAGGCAGAGGAGTACATGAAAAAAATAAATAGGGTTACCAGGTAAATCCGTACTGAACCTCCTGGTACTCCTCTCTAAACTCTGATACCTCCTTCTTTATCTTTTCTGGTTTTTCTTTATCCAGAAGGGTCCTTTTAAAGAGCTCCGCAATATACTCCATCTCAGTTTCCTTCATGCCCATCCTGGTCATTTCCTGTGTTCCCAGCCTCATTCCCGAGGGATTATTGCTTTTTTCTACAGGGTCCCAGGGCAGGAGATTTTTGTTCGTGATGATATTTGCCTCTTCCAGGGTCTCGGCCGCCCATTTTCCTATGTACTCCTCAAAGTTCAGAACTATCTGATGACTTTTGGTAAACCCCTTGTGTTCCGCAACGACGGTGAATCCGTTTTCTGTCATTGCCTCTCCAAGCTTTTGAGAATTTTTTATAGTTTGTTTTGCGTAATCTTCTCCGTTCTCTATCATCTCGTAGGCGGTAATGGCCTTTCCTGCCACATGGTGGAGATGATGATTCGACATGCATCCGGGGAATATTGCAAACTGTACATTTTTCATCTTTTCCTCATCCAGGTTTTTAGCCATCAGTACGCCTCCCTGCGGTCCGGGAAATGTTTTATGGGTGGAAGCGGTCATTATTTTGGCTCCTTCTTCGAATGGTTTCTGGAACTGTTTTCCTGCGATGAGTCCGAGAACGTGGGCCGCATCGTACACTATGGTTGCGTCCGTCTCTTCCGCGATCTCCTTTACGGGATGAGGAAACAAGAAGACAGATGCCCCAAAAAGAATTAGATCGGGATTCACTTCTTTTATGAGATTTATGGTTTTATCAACGTCGATGTTCATCTCTTCTTCATCGTAGGGAAACTCATGGACATTCAGTCCCCGCAGTCCTGCCGCACCAAACTTCGCGTGTGTTATGTGTCCGCCGTCGCTTGTGTCCAGAGATATAATGGTATCTCCCGGCTTTGTTAGCCCAAAAAACATGGCTATGTTTGCCACAGCTCCGGAAATCGGTCTCAGATCCACGTAATCCGGATTAAAAAGCTGGTAAAACGCCGAGTTTCCCAGTAGTTCAACCTCATCCACGTACTTGCATCCCTGGTAGTACCTGTTCTTTGGCCAACCTTCGGCATACTTATGCATAAACGCAGAGCCCACCGCCTTTTTTGCTGCCGGAGAGGTGATGTTCTCGCTTGCTATTAGGTTTATTGTGTGGCTTCTCCACTCTTCCTGTTTTTCTATATAATTCTTTATCTTTTCAAAGCTCATGATCTCACCTATGATCGTATTCACTCTGAGTATTAAAATAGTTTTGTTGTAGGTTTCCCACGATTGCTGATCCCACCTCCGGAGTACTGGCGTACAGGGGGGTCATTATCACAAGAGGACAGCTTTTACCGAAAGTTTTTTATATACTTCCTAAATAAATGTATTCAAAGAGGATGATATTATGAAAAAAATAAAAGGAGGAGTAATAGTAGCGGTAATGATTGTATCGATATTGACAGTGATCAATCCGGTGAGTGCGGCAGATATCCATGTACCCGGTGATTACTCTACAATATCGGACGCAATAACCAATGCCAACCCCAACGACACGATCTATGTCCACGCGGG
>JAYEIH010000102.1:0-8248 GCA_034659995.1 Methanobacteriota archaeon | reverse complement strand
TTGTATCGATATTGACAGTGATCAATCCGGTGAGTGCGGCAGATATCCATGTACCCGGTGATTACTCTACAATATCGGACGCAATAACCAATGCCAACCCCAACGACACGATCTATGTCCACGCGGGAACGTACAACGAGAATTTGACAATTGGGAAAAATCTCTCGTTGATCGGAGACGGAGCGGCTGTGACGACGATTGACGGTGGCGGATCGTATGTAATAACTGTTAACGGAGCAGTTGTGAACATCAGCGGATTTACAATAACGAACGGGGGCGAGGGAATCTATTATAATGGAGCTTCGGGAACAATAGAAAATAACACGGTAACAGAAAACGATGATATTGGTATCGAGTGTTCCTACAACAGTAATCCGACGATCACGAACAATGCCATAACGCGGAATGAAACTTATGGTATCGAGTGTTACACCAACAGCAGCCCTACGATAACAAACAACACCATAACGCAGAATGAGGGCAGTGGCATCTACAACTCTAACCTAAGCAACCCCACAATAACGAACAACACGATCACGGGGAATGACAATAGAGGCATCTACAACACCTCAAGCAGCCCCATAATAACGAATAATATAATCGCAGGGAACGATTCTGATGGAGTCATTAACCAGTACGCAGGTAGCAGCCCTATAATAACGAACAACACGATCACGGGGAATCTGGATGATGGCGTCCGGAACATTGACTCAAGCAGCCCTACAATAACGAACAACATTGTTGCATCTAATGTACAAGATGGAATTGAAGACGAACAGGGAAGTGCATCATCTTGTACGTACAACGATGTCTGGAACAATGGCACTGATTACAATGGCCTACTACCCGGTCCAGGCTCGATATCGCTGGATCCACGGCTCGATGGAACCTTCCACCTCTTAGGAAGCTCGCCGTGCATCGATGCGGGAACAGATGCGGGTGTGTACACGGATTTTGATGGCGATTCACGACCGCAAGGAGCAGGGATTGATATTGGTGCCGATGAGTACGTTTCATTGGGCATCAATCCGATTGCAGCCTTCCTGCCGCTGAAGAACTACCGTCTGGGAGAGGTGAACACTTGTCTTGGATGTATCGAGGAGAACCTTTCTGACGACGTACCGCAGGATGTACAGGCATTGTTAGACGAGATGCAGATGCACATCGATAATGCGAACACAACAGGGAATACGATCTACGCGAACAACGAGCTGCTGAAAGCGTTGAGATGTTGCGAAGATATCCAAGAAAAACTGGGCATAACGTGTCCGCTGTAATTTCTTTTTCTTTTTTTTTCTCTTTAAGAATGGGGAAATCAATGCTTAATTGGCATACAAGAGAAAAACTTATATACCTGCAACACGATTAAGGAAGAGTGAGTGCTATGTCCTTAAAAATTGTTGATAATAAAAAGTTCGTAACGATATCCAAGGAAGAATATGAGTCCCTAAAAGCAACAGTTGAGACTCTGGAGGATGCGGAAGTTATGGAACAGCTTAAAAAATCCTGGGAATCATCTTCTAAAACTCTTGAAGACCTTAAAAAAGAGATAGGCATTTAATAATATTTCTTTGCATCATCTTTGTGTTTGACAGCTCTTATATAGACACTCTTACTTTCAATTGTGTACCATATTCTGTATTTGCCCGATCTCAGCTGCCATAGGCCACTCAGACTTCCTCGTAGAGGTTTTCCATACATATCCGGGCGTTTTTCTAATTTTTCAAATTGTTTAAACAATTTCATGACCTTTATTTTATCTAACTTTTTTATTTCTTTTTCAACAGGCTCTGTGATCCTTACCTCATACATTGTAGAAAATTAGTATAGTTCAATAAATATCTTTTCTTGGTGTTTACAATGGCCAAGATAAAAGATGTACTAAAAGACATTCAAACATTGCTGGATGAAGCACAGACACATATCAACAACGCGAACACGACGGGCAACAGTATCTACGCGAACAATGAACTCCTGAAA
Source organism: Methanobacteriota archaeon (assembly GCA_034659995.1). Lineage (GTDB taxonomy): Archaea > Methanobacteriota_B > Thermococci > Methanofastidiosales > B48-G16 > JAYEIH01. Next base: position 6,268 of record JAYEIH010000102.1, on the reverse strand, counting down.
GCGATTGAGATCTTGGAACAGGTCTTGGCGCTGCTTTAATTTCTTTATTTTTTCTCTTTTAAGGAGTACATCTTTGGTATCTATACTCTATGACATGGAAAGTCGTGAACGGTCTTCGCATACGAAAGTTTTAAATAAGGCAACTGTTCTTATGTAAAGTGGCGATATATATGAAAGGATTGAAACCTACTCACGTTCTTGTACTCGTTGTTGTGGCCCTCTTTGTAGCTGTTGGTTCGATGGTAGGATACTATACGGATTATCTTTGGTTCAGTGCTGCGGGCTACTCTTCGATCTTTTTGACGATACTGAAATGGAAGATTTTGGTTATTCTGGGATTATTTCTTATTAGCTTTGCCTTTTTCTATCTGAACATAAGTTTTGCAGAAAAAGTTTCAAAAAGCATACTCTCCTCCAGGGAGATTTCCTACGAAAGCATAAGCAGGTCGATATTCTTGGTGGGAACTGCATTTGTTTCTTTTTTGTTTGCACTTTCCTTCAGCGGTAACTGGCGCACCATTCTTCTTTACCTCAATAAGAATTCATTTGGGGTAGAGGATCCTATTATGTCCAAGGATGTCAGTTTTTATATATTTGAGCTTCCCTTCTGGAATATGGTTAGGGGATTACTTCTGGGACTCACATTCATTTCCATACTTATGATCGGTATACTCTATTTCTTTAGAGTAGGGGTCGTGTTTAGGCCTGAGCGGAGGATGGACTCGGAAGATGAGCCGATGGACTCAAAAGGTGAGTGGGACTTTAGCCGTAGAGAGTTTGGTTTTGGAAGAGATCTTCTCGGAAAGATTCCAAAGGGGGTAATGATACATATCTCGGCACTACTTTCATTTTTCCTTGGATTAATAGCATTTGGATTCTTTTTAGACAGGTATGAACTGCTTTTCTCGACACAGGGTGTTGTGACGGGGGCAGGGTACACGGATGTTCATGTAAAACTCCCGATACTTCTAATACTGACGGTACTCGCAGTTCTCACGGCTGTAGCCATGATTGCCAATGTCAAGCTTAAGGATGTAAGGGTTCCGGTGGCAGGGATGGCGCTCATACTGATTCTCTTTTTAGCAGGATCGTTCGTTCCCGGCATCTACCAGAGTTTAAAAGTTGAGCCCAACGAGCTCCAGATGGAGAAGGAGTACCTGGAGCACAACATAGAGTATACAAGGAAAGGCTTTGGATTGTCCGATGTAAAGGAGAGTCCGTTTGAGGTCACCAAGAGCCTGAGCAGTACGGATCTGGAGAATAATAAGGAAGTAATTGAGAATATACGGATCTGGGATCGGAGGGTTCTGAAACAGACCTATAAGCAGCTGCAGCAGATCAGGACGTACTATTCATTCAACGATGTGGATACGGACAGGTACCATGTGAACGGAGATTATAGGCAGTATATGATCTCGGCACGGGAGTTGAATATCGAGGGTCTCGCATCTGAGGCACGGACATGGGTTAATGAACGTCTTGTGTACAGCCATGGATTTGGGCTGGTGATGAACCCCGTCAGTGAGAAAACAGCGAATGGGCAACCCAATCTTGTTTTGAAGGATATTCCACCGGAAGGAGAGTTTGAACTGACCAACCCACGAGTCTATTATGGTGAGCTAACCGGAGAGTACAAGATAGTGAACTCGGGAAAAGAGGAGTTTGATTATCCAAAGGGAGCAGGTAATGATTTTACGAATTATGGAGGAAACGGCGGAATAAAAATGGACTCGTTTGTCAAAAAAATGATGTACTTCGTGAAATTTGGAGAGGCCAAGTTCTTTTTGAGCGATTATATAACCGGCGACAGCCGATTAATGTATAACAGAAACGTAAAAGAGAGAGCAAAAAAAATAGCGCCCTTCCTTTCGTATGATAACGATCCTTATCCTGTGGTATATAATGGGAAGATATTCTGGATAATAGATGCCTATACCACAGCGAGGACTTTTCCTTACTCTGAGACCTATGGGAGTTCCATAGCCGGTCGAGGAATAAATTACATAAGAAACTCCGTGAAGGTAGTTGTGGATGCGTATAACGGGTCCGTAGACTTTTATATGATGAGCGAAGAACCTATTGTGAAGGCCTACTCCAAAATCTTTCCCGATCTTTTTAAGCCGTATGAGACGATGCCCGAGGGACTGAAGGAACATATACGGTATCCAAAGGATTTTTTCAAAATACAGATGGAGCTTTACAGAACATACCATATGACCAATCCCGAAACATTCTATAATAAGGAGGATGCATGGGAGATCCCCAATGAACTCTATAGAGGGTCCGAGATGAAGATGGAGCCGTACTACCTTATCACAAAGCTTCCAAACGAAGAGGGACTGGAGTATGTACTGATACAGCCCTTAACACCTCGAGGAAGGGATAACATGATAGCTTGGGTTGCTGCGCGGTGCGATGATCCTAATTACGGAGAATTATGTCATTATGAGTTCTCCAAAGGTAAGCTTATATATGGGCCAAAACAGATAGAGGCGAGGGTCGATCAGGATCCCGACATCTCAGAGCAGCTGACACTCTGGGGGCAGTCAGGTTCGAATGTCATAAGAGGAAACCTACTTGTCGTCCCCGTAGGAAACTCGATCCTCTATACTGAACCTATATTCATCAGTGCCGAGCAGTCAGAGATACCGGAGCTGAGGAGGGTGGTAACCTCCTACGGTGAACGAGTTGTTATGGGGGAGGACCTTAAAAACTCTCTGGAACTGTTGGTAGCGGGAGTTTCGCTTCCAGAAGAGGAAGAAAAGGCCCAGACTGCAAAAGAACTTGCAAAAGAGGCCTTGAAACATTACGGTAAAGCCCAGGAATATCTCAAGGAGGGCGACTGGACCAATTACGGAAAGGAAACCGATAAGGTCGGAGAATTGCTGGATCAGCTCTCAGAGATTCTGGAGGAAGAGGAGTAGGCATATAACTTTTTATACCCGGGGCGCCCTATGGTGTTATGATCATTATTAAGGCCGGAGGCTCTGCGATTACGGACAAATCCAGCGAAGATACTCCTCGAAGAGATGTCATGGAACGTATAGCAGATCAGCTTCAGGAGGTCGGTTCTGTTATTCTGGTTCACGGAGGTGGGTCTTTTGGCCATTTTCCTGCCAGAGAGTACAATCTTGCCAATGGGTACCGATCCCCCGATCAGATAAAAGGGTTTTCCAAAACAAAGGAGAAAATGGAGATTTTAAATAATATTTTCATTGATATTCTCAATAAAAAAGTGAATGCTGTGCCGATACAGAGTTCCGCATGCATCATAACAAAAAATAAGGAAATTTCTACATTTTTCTCAGATCCAATAAAAAAGGCAGTCGATCTCGGAATGATACCTGTCCTTTACGGGGACACGGTTTTCGATAAGAAAATTGGGTTCTGTATCCTTTCCGGAGATAGGATTATTTATGAGCTTTCCAGGGTTTTTTCCCCGGAAAAGGTGATCTTTGGAACGGATGTGGATGGGATATACAGTAAAAACCCAAAAGAATTTCCCGAGGCAGAGCTTATAAAGGAACTTTCTCTCAGAGAATTCTCCGCGGAGATCGCGGACACCAATGATGTTACCGGTGGAATGAAGGGCAAACTCCGCGAAATAAGACGAATTGTGGATCAGGGTATAGAGGTGGATATAATCAATATTACAGAGGAAGGAAGAATAACTGCGTCTCTACATAATGAGTGTATAGGAACAACGGTGATTCCATGATAAAGAAACATGTTCTTATCAATGCGCTGGACTATGATGGCAAAGCCAATCCAAAGGCCGTTCTCGGCAAAGTTCTTGCCGAAGATGAGAAACTGAAGGAGGATATCGCGGGCACAATAAAAAAAATAGAGGAGATCGTTGAAGAGATAAATTCTCTCTCCGGAGAGGAACAAACGGAGCTTTTGAAGGAAATATACCCGACGTACTTTGAAAAAACAAAGAAAAAAAAGAAGAGGGAACTTCCCGATCTGTCCCATTCCGGTCGTGTTATAACCCGATTGCCTCCTGAGCCCAATGGGTATCTTCATCTCGGTCATGGATTGTCTTTCTTTTTCAACTGGTACTATGCCAGAAAATATAACGGCAAACTCATTCTTCGTTTTGAGGATACAAATCCCTCCAAGGAAAAGAAGGAGTTCTATGAGAAGATCAAGGAAGATCTGCACTGGCTTGGGATCGACTGGGATCTCGAGAAAAGAGAGAGCGAGAGTATGGAAAGGTACTATCATTGTGCAGAGGAGATGATACGGAAGGGAGAGGCGTATCTCTGTACGTGCAGCGGTGAGAAAATACATAAAGATAGATTTGAGAAAAGAGAGTGTGGGTGTAGGGAACGATCTGCGGAGGAAAATTTGAGGCTCTTTAATCTTTTAAAGAAGGGAGAAACAGAGGGAATCCTACGTTTAAAGGGGGATATGCAATCTGAGAATACCGCTATGAGAGATCCCACTCTTTTCAGAATAAATCTGGATTCTCACCCCATCGTTGGAAAAAAGTACAAACTCTGGCCGCTATATGATTTCGCCTGTGCCATAGAGGATGCAGAGGTGACCCATGTTTTAAGGGACAATGAGTTCCAGCTCAGGGTGGAGGTGCAGAACTATATCAGGGAGTGCCTGGGATTGGATCAGCCGTTTATCAGGCAGTACTCACGGTTCAATGTTAAGGGCACACCCACATCCAAAAGAAAGATACGGCCGCTTATTGCGGATGGCACCGTTGAGGGCTGGGATGATGTGCGGCTGGCGACAGTCCGCGGACTTTGCAGGCGAGGGATTATTCCAAAGACAGTCCACGAGCTGGGAAAGGAGCTGGGTCTTTCAACGGCAGAGCCGGTAATAGACTGGACCGTTATCGAGGCTATCAACAGAAAACTCATCGATCCCGTGGCAAAACGGTTCTTCTTCGTTGAAGATCCAACGGAACTTATCGTGAAAAATGCTCCCGAGAGGGTGGTGGAACTCCCCATGCATCCCACGGAGGACCTCGGCAAGCGAAGACTGAAGGTTGGGAACCGGTTCTTTGTGCCGCCCATAAAGGAAAATGAGGTACGGCTCAAGGACCTCTATAATATTACTATTGCGAAACGAGGGAAACGGCTGGCTGGAGAGTATCTCGAGGGTTCCGAGGAAGAGGTTAGGGATATACGGAAGATCCAGTGGGTGCCTGAGGAGCACAGAGATGTGGAAATTCTCGTTCCCGGGCCGTTGTTTGAGAACGATGAGCTGAACCCGGAGAGTTTAAGAACTATACATGGTATCGCCGAGAAAACAGTTGAGTTTTTGGATGAAGGCGATATAATCCAGTTCGAGAGATTCGGATTCTGCAGACTCGATAAAAAAGGGAAGGTATACCGGTTTGTTTTTACCCACAGATGATGACGCAAAGCTTTATAACGAGTACTATAAAATCTTATCCCATAGGTGATTCAAATAATAGATCTTCTGGCGTATATAGAAGTGCAGAGCAATGAAAAAGACATGGTGCGGCCCGCTCTTGAGAGAGCCCGGGAAGATATAAAAAATGCAGGAGTGGATGTGATAGAGAGCAGTATGGAGGATGTGACCAAGCATAAAGATGCATACTCAGGCGTTCTTGAGATGGAAATGAGGACGGATATTAAACATTATGTAACGATGGCAATGATCTACGCGCCTACGTCCATAGATATACTGGCAGGAGATCTGCTCCTCGATAAGAGAGAGTTTTTGGAAACACTCGGCGATGTCTCCAATCTGATGCGCAAACTGATGGAGGATCTGGATATGGCCTTCAATGTCGTGCCGCAGGTGATAGAGAGAAAGTTTGATGAAGAGAGGGAGTATATACCCCTGACCATTTTTTGTGAGGTGAAGGGTGAGGAGGAGAAGATCAAGGAGCAGGCCGAGCTCGTTTTTGCGGACTCACGGGCATTCATTGATAAGATGAAGATCAGAAAATCAGAGGGCGGCGACATGCTTGGCATAGTAGGACTTTTCCCGGATCTCGAGTCTGTCTTTGAGACCACGGCCAAGATGACTCCCGTAGCCTTTTCCACGGATGAAGAGGAAATAGCATTTTCCATGAGGGATGTGCAGGTTATCGGTATGAGCCTTGCCTCACTTACCTCAGAGGTCGCCACCAAAAAGGTTTCCATGAGTTTCTGAAATTGTCGATTCTCTTTTCGTTTTTAGTCTATTTTTTTTCATTATCTTTGTTGAAAATCTATTGATTATCAATACTATGCAGTATTTACATCATTTATTACCAAAAGCTTTATATAGTAGTTTT
>JAYEIH010000101.1:0-10015 GCA_034659995.1 Methanobacteriota archaeon | reverse complement strand
GATCGATACAAGTAAAATGGTTTTATTTGGGAGAGGTAGGAGAAGATAGTTGGAAGACACACAACCTAATTTGGGAAGGAAACAAAAGTTCAAACCCACACATAGGAGAATGGTATACCTATGGCAGATATACGACCACAAATCCATGGAACGGTGAATATGTACTCACAGTCAATGAAAATTGGCTTAGATGTTGCTATAACAACGGATGGCACTGGTGTAATATACATTGTCACGGATGCTTTGCGTGTGATCAATCGAGAGCACAAAACTTTTCACTGACAGACACTTAAATCTTAAAAACAAAATTTTTTCTTTTTTTATTTTTAAGAGGAGACACTAAATGAACAAAAAAAGTCTGATAATAAGCGGTGGTATAATTTCACTGGTACTTTTTCTTCTTTCATGCTGCCTTGTGATAGAAATTACAAAAGGAGATATCCTTGTAGTACCCGAGAAATCTTTACAAGAGATAGATTATTTTGAAGTTGGTCATGCGCGGTCTTACGGAGAAGCAGTCGGAGAGAAAAAGATGAGAAAGGACTATTCAGTAATCCAATTCCTCAATGAAATGGAATCCCAGGGAGGTGATCGGTGGGATGAACTCGAACAGTTGCGCTTAGAAGTAAGGGAATTAGAAAGAGAATTCTCTTATAGAAAAGATGTAGATCTTCAGTTGGAAATACTGTATACTCTCCAAGAGCATGGGAAACATTTTCTTGGGTATGTGTTCTGGCCCATTGGTGAACCTCAACCGGGCTCAATGTGGATAGTACTATCTGCTGATTACGAATCCGAGATTAGATACCTGAAAAACGAAGTAGAGCTCCTACGAGAAGATCTCATTAAGAAAGAATTTGAGTTGGAGAAACTCTATAAAAAAAGAGATAATACTCTTATAGGTTGGATTAAAGAGCTGAGAAGAGAGATAGATACTTATAAAACTACAAAGTATGGCTATAAGAGATATGTACTTTTATCAACAGTGATACCATACAAACTCAAAACAGGTAAATCTCTCGAAATCACACCTCCTTGGGAAGAAGGTGAACATCGCTTCTCAGAGTTCAAAGAAAAGCACGTGTGGGTAGGAATGTATGACACTGACACTCCCCGGGCAACAAATTTTCTCGGGTACTACATCACAGATACATTCACACCGAAGATGCAGCATTACTGGGAAGAAGCACTGGAAAAGAATCCAGAGACAAAATCGATACGAATAAAATGGATCTACATCGCAGAAGGCCATACCATCGTCTGGGAAGGAAATAAAAATAAGGAGAAGGAGTGGTACACCTTCGCTGAGTATGGAGGCGACCCTCAGGAAGGTGCGTACACTGTCGTGAACATGAGCCTCCTGAACTATCCGGAGTACCAGCAGTACTATGTGACAACTGGGAGGGATCTCTGAAAAAGATTTTAACGACTAAAAACCTCTGTTGCATCCTGTTGTCCCAAGTTAGATTTATATGAGTTGCTATCTTACGTTATCCGTGAACTCGTTTCTTGGTATCAGACTCGCTGAGTTCAGGTATCCGTTTAACTAATGATTACTATATGATGTGCCCCTAATCGATAATTGATACACCCCATAGAAAAGATATTTATACTTGATTTCCTCATAGTAAATATTATAAAGGATATCATGATTTCAATCTTAGGAGGAGTTTAAATGGACAAAGTAGGAACTTCGGGAGCCGAGGAAAAAGCGGACTGCCGGGTCGAGGCTGACCTTACCCCCTCCAAACTGGGGATTGATATAGAGACAAAGGTCGAAAAGCTCTATGGAAAGACCATACGAAAAAATGTGAGGAAAAAGCTTGAGGAGTTTGGTATAGATCGCGGCAGTATAAAAATCAGAGATAAAGGTGCCTATGATTTTGTCATTGCTGCGAGAGTTGAAGCTGCTCTGCTAAAGGCAGGTGCGGAGATAGAGAGTGATTTTGTTGACCCTTCTGGTGAGCGAGAAACAAATTTAAGACGGACACGGCTTTATCTCCCAGGAAATAATCCAAAACTGCTTTTTTACGGCACGTTGTTTGACTGCGACTGCGTGATTTTAGATCTGGAGGACTCAGTTATCGAGGACAGCAAAATGGATGCACGGGTACTTGTGAGAAATATGCTTCATAATTTGAACTATAAACAGGAAAGAATGGTGAGAATCAACCCCCTCCCCCTTGGAGAGGAGGATATAAAGGAGATACTGAAGACTGATATCGATACCCTCCTCATACCTAAAGTTGAAACACGAGAGGAACTGGAGAACGTTATTGCGATTATTGATGAGTACGAGTCCGGGTATGAAAAGGATACGTGTATCGGCGTGATTCCCATAATAGAAACAGCACTGGGCCTTGAAAATGCTTTTGAGATAGCATTGCATGAGAGAGTAACCGCTATGACATTCGGTGCAGAGGACTACCTCGCAGATGTGGGCGGTCAGCGAAATAAAGAATCCCTCTTTTACCTTAGATCCCGCGTACTTAATGCAGCAAAGGCTTGTGGGATCCAAGCTCTCGATACGGTATTTCCCGATATTAACGATGAAGAAGGCCTTGAAAAAGAGGCAAGGATGATAAGGGCTATGGGATTCGACGGGAAGGGAATTATTCATCCGCGACAGGCCGATGTGATCCATAAGGTGTTTACGCCATCAGATGATGAGTACAAAAGAGCCAAAAAGATTGTGGATGCTTTTAAAAAATCGGAAGGTGAGGCTGTATCTGTTGATGGAAGGATGGTAGACCTTCCTGTTGCCAAAAGAGCTCAAAAAACAGTAAGTTTATATGAGGGGAGTTAGATGATAAATGGTGTTGGAAGAGATATACCCAAAGAGATCAAAGGGTATGGAAAGGTAAGACCGTTTAAGAGTTCGTTTGGGTATGTGCCCAAGGGGAACAACTATGGACGTGTAAGGAAGAAAATAAAACCCGGAGAGAACAAACTTATAGAACTGGAAGACGCGGTAAAAAAGTACGTTAAAAATGGTATGACCATCTCGTTTCACCATGCGTTTAGAAATGGTGATATAATGGTCAACAGAGTACTGGATATCTGCAGTGATCACGGCCTGAAGAATCTCAGGCTTTTTCCCTCGGCGCTTTTTCCCTGTCACGAGCCCGTGATAGAGCATATTAAAAATGGTGTGGTGAACAGGATTGAAGGGAGTATGAACGGCCCTGTGGGCTATGCTGTTTCTCACGGCATTCTGGATGAACCAGGTGTACTGAGATCACATGGAAATAGGTACCGGACTGTAGAGGCCGGAGAGGTGCACATTGATGTGGCGTTTATTGTGGCCCCCACCGCGGATAGATATGGCAATGCCAATGGTATATACGGTCCGACGCCATGTGGTCCTCTGGTATACCCTCTGGCAGACTCCCTCTATGCGGATAAGGTGATAGTGATCACCAATAACCTCGTTGAGTATCCTGCATTGCCAATGACTATTTCACAAACGAATGTGGATCATGTGGTCGTAGAGGACAATATAGGAGATCCCGCGGGGATAGTCTCTGGTACTCTGAGAATAACGCGTTCTCCACGGAGACTGAAGATAGCGAGAACAGTTGTTGATGTAATAAAGGCTTCTGGGGCTTTTAAAGATGGTTTTAACTTCCAGGCCGGTGCGGGAGGGATATCTCTGGCGGCAACAAAGTTTATTGGAGAAGCATTGGATGAAGAGGATATTGTAGGGGGCTTTGCCTGCGGCGGTACAACTAAATATCTTGTCGATATACTGGAAAAAGGAAGAGTAAGATGTATTGTGGACGGCCAGAGCTTTGGTCTGGAGGCAATAGACTCAATTCGCAAAAATCCGAACCATTATATCATGACCCCAAATGGCTATGCAAATTACAACAGTAGAGGTTGTGTGGTATACCAGGAGGATGCTGCATTCCTCGGTGCTACGGAGGTCGATACGAAGTTCAATGTCAATGTCAACACACATTCCGATGGGCTGTTACTTCACGGCATTGGGGGTCATCAGGATGTTGCGGCAGGTGTGAAGATGAGCATAATCACTACCCCTCTTCTGAGAGGCAGGATCCCTGTGGTGGTGAAGGATGTTACTACGGTGACGGCACCGGGACAGGATGTTGATGTTGTGGTAACGGATGTTGGTGTGGCCGTCAATCCGCGAAGAAAGAACCTTAAAAAGAAACTTGAGGCCTCTGATGTTGAGGTAAGGGATATAAAGGAGCTCCAGGAAGAGGCGTATGGCATAGCCGGAGAGCCGGAAGAACCGGAGACAACGGATAAAATTATCGGCGTGATCCAGTACAGAGACGGCAGCGTTATAGATATTGTGAAAGAGGTGAAAGAATGAAGGACATGTTTCCGTATTTAGAAAAAATAGAGGACAAAAGCTTGAGAAAAAAGGTGGAGAAGGTAATGGAGAATGCTATGGAGAACTGGAAGGGAGAGGATATACAAAGAATACCGTTTACACTACTTGTGGATACGAATATTAATCTCGTAGATCATATCAATATCGTTACGGATCTGAGTTACAGCGCGGGGAGGGTTCTCAAGAAGCGAGGATTTGATATCAACATGGATTATCTTATTGCCGGAGCCTTACTTCATGACATAGGGAAGTTCCTGGAGTACGAAAAAAAAGGAGATACGATCGTACAGAGTAAGGCAGGAAAGATGGTGAGGCATCCCGTTTCCGGTGCGGGTCTTGCAATGAAGTTTAATCTCCCTATGGAGATAGTCAGCATGATAGCAGGGCATTCAAAGGAAGGTGAGTTTATAGAGAGGCCACCTGAAGGTATTATCATACACCACAGTGATTTTATTCACTTTGAAAATGTGAAATCCTTGTAATATATTTTCTTATTCTTATTATTCTTATACACCAACTTTTTTAAACTCCTCGAAGAACAGATTACGATGGACAGCATTACGATTGTCGGTGCCGAGGAACACAACCTCAAGAAGATCGATCTCAAACTTCCGCGGGATACGCTTATCGTTGTTACCGGTGTTTCCGGATCCGGGAAGTCCTCATTAGCCTTCGATACGCTCTATGCCGAAGGTCAACGGCGTTATGTAGAGTCCTTATCAGCATATGCCCGGCAGTTTCTTGGGCAGATGGAAAAACCCGAGGTAGAGTATATAGAAGGGCTCTCACCGTCTATTTCCATTGAACAGAAAGGAATCTCAAAGAACCCACGATCTACAGTCGGTACCGTGACAGAGATATACGATTATCTTAGACTTCTCTTCGCCAGGGTGGGTATGCCCCACTGTCCCTCCTGCGGTAAGGAAATACGACACCAAACGTCCCAAGAGATAATCGAGCAGGTAATGGAACGTGGAGGGAAAATAGCGATATTCGCCCCCATTGCACGGGGGAAAAAGGGAGAGTATAAAGAGGAGTTTAACAGCCTGCGAGATGAGGGATTTGGCAAGGTACGAGTAGACGGGAAGCTTCACGATCTTACGGAAGAGATATCGCTTGAAAAGCAGAAGAAGCACACGATTGAGGTGCTCATAGATAGGATAACCCTTGAGGGATCCAAAAATAAAACACGGGTAGCCGATTCCATTGAGCTCGCACTGAAGGTGGGGAAAGGTCTTGTGTTGGTCTCTGGGAAGGAAGACCATCTCTTCAGTGAGGAGTTTGCCTGCCCAGAGTGCGGAATCAGCTTCGGCGAGATAGAACCACGGATATTCTCCTTTAACTCTCCCTACGGTGCCTGCCCCGAGTGCGATGGGCTGGGATACACACTGGATGCGGATCCCGATCTTATTGTTACCAATCCGGAAAAAAGTATCATGGAGGGCGGTTTCATGAACCAAACCCTGGAAAGAACCAGCTGGCGATACCAATCGCGGAAGGCGGTTGCTGATCATTACGACGCCGAGCTCACCACGCCGCTTAACGAGATGGATCCTGGGATTGTGGATGCGTTTCTCTACGGCAGTGGCGATGAGAAGATACGGTTCAGCTCGACGGTGGACAGAGGGGGCAGAAAGACCCACTGGGCGACAGAAAAATCCTATGAGGGTCTGATCAATGCGGTGAGGCGGCTTCATGAGCAAACAAAATCAGAGAGCCAGCGGCGGTACTATGAGCAGTTTATGAGCACTCAGCGCTGTTCTATGTGTAACGGAAAACGGTTAAAAAAGGAGAGCTTGGCGATTACTATCAATGGAAAAAACATTATTGAGCTTACGGAGATGCCAATAAAGGGACTCTTCAGTTTTTTTGAAAGTCTGGAACTCACAAAACGGAGTGCCTTCATTGCACGCCAGATTCTTAAGGAGATACAGAGCAGACTTGAGTTTTTGACCTCCGTAGGGTTAGAGTACCTTGCTCTCGAGAGAAAATCTGCCACCCTCTCCGGCGGCGAGGCGGAGCGAATCCGTCTGGCGACCCAGATAGGCTCCCAGCTTGTAGGCGTGCTCTACATCCTTGACGAGCCCACCATCGGGTTACACCAGCGGGACAATGCGCGGCTGATTCATACGTTACAGCGGTTGCGGGATCTTGGTAATACCGTTATTGTGATAGAGCATGATGAGAGCATGATCCGAAGTGCTGACCATATCGTAGATATGGGTCCCGGTGCCGGGGAACATGGGGGTGAGGTTGTAGCCCAGGGCGATCAGCATGAGATCATGGCAAATGATCACTCATTAACAGGGAAGTATTTGAAGGGGGAACTGACGATATCGGTCCCTGAAAAACGGAAGAGCTCAGAGAGTTTTCTTACAATTACCGATGTACAGCATAACAACCTGAAAAATATTACCGTTGAGGTACCGTTAGGCGTTTTTGTATGCGTTACCGGTGTCTCCGGATCGGGAAAATCCTCTCTCATTAATGATACGCTGTACAAGGCACTGGCACGGAGGCTGTACAGCGCCACGGAAAAGCCCGGAGCCTACGGCGAGATTCATGGGCTTGAGTATATTGATAAGGTCATTGTTATCGATCAGTCCCCCATAGGAAGAACGCCCCGATCCAATCCCGCCACCTATACAGGTGCGCTTACACCAATACGAGACCTATTTGCCGCACTTCCGGAGTCAAAGGTTCGCGGCTACAGAAAAGGTCGGTTCAGTTTTAATGTGAAGGGAGGACGGTGTGAGGCCTGCAACGGTCACGGCATGACGAAGATAGAGATGCACTTTCTCCCTGATATTTACGTCCCCTGTGAGGTCTGCAAGGGGAAACGATTCAATAAAGAGACCCTTGAGATACGGTATAAAGGAAAAAATATTGCTGATGTTCTGGATATGGGCGTTGAGGAGGCACTGGATTTTTTTAAAAATATTCCGAAGGTTAAAAGGGTCCTCCAGACCCTCCAGGATGTGGGCATGGGGTATATCAAACTGGGACAGCCGTCTACCACGCTTTCTGGCGGCGAAGCCCAACGAATCAAACTCTCCAAAGAACTGAGTAAACGTTCAACAGGCAAAACACTGTATATTTTAGATGAGCCAACCACAGGTCTCCATTTTGACGATATCAAGAAGCTCCTGAAGGTGCTCAATCGCCTGGTTGATACGGGAAATACCGTTCTCGTAATAGAGCATAATCTCGATGTCATAAAGAATGCCGACTATATCATCGACCTCGGCCCCGAAGGAGGGGATGAAGGGGGATATGTTATTGCTACGGGCACACCGGAAGAGATCGTGAAAGAGGGGACGTATACGGGCGAGTATCTGGAGAGGGTGTTGGATTAGAGCAGGTACGTTTTTAGGTCTCAAGTACAAAAAAGCAAAACAATTTATAATGAGTGATGACTAATAAGTGATATGAGCAGATTGAACAATCTGAACAAAGAGGAATGGGCCAGATATAATAAAACGGTATGGAACTGCTGTAGTTCTGATGGATATTTTGCCAGTTTTGATAAGGAACTTCCAAAGAGATTGATTAGATATTTTACCTTTCCGGGAGATACCGTTCTGGATCCATTTGTTGGGAGTGGAACTACTTTGGAGGCTGCACAGGAAACCGGCAGAAATGCGGTGGGTATAGATTGCAGTCTAAAAGCCATTGGTGTATCGAAAAAAAAGATCAATCCGAGGGATAATTTATCTATAACAGCAATGGGAGGAGATGCACGAGATTTATCACGATTTGGCAAAAATGAATTCGATTTTATCGTAACATCCCCGCCATATTTTGATATTGTAAGATACTCCACTGACAATTCCCAAATTGGAAATTTAAAAGATTACGGTGAATTTATCGAAAATGTAATTATAGCCTTTGAAGAATGCAGAAGAGTTTTGAAGCTCAAAAAGTATCTTTCTGTCATTACCGCAGATATAAGAAAAGCACATCAATACTATCCTACACATATTGATTACATAAACCGACTGGGAGAAATTGGTTTTAAACTTCATCAAATTATGATAAACGAATTTAAATCCTCTGGTTTCAGAACAAAAGGTGACTGCAGTGGAAACAACGCATAGAGTATTTTTCGAGAACTCAAATGACATGAAGGAAATTGGAACAGAAAGTATTGATCTTATGATAACATCACCTCCATACCCTATGATAGAGATGTGGGATGGATTGTTCTCTTCACTTAATAAAGAAATAAAACACAGCATAAAAAAAAAATAATGGAGAAAAGGCTTTTAAATTAATGCACGGAGAGCTAAATAAGGTATGGGGGGGAGGTTTGTCGTGTTCTCAAGCCGGGGGGATGGCATGTGTGAATATGGGGGACGCGACAAGGAAGATAAACAGCAGTTTTCAATTGTACCCTAATCATGTGAAAATAACGGAGTTTTTCCTAAAAAAAGATTTTTCTGTTCTTCCTGACATATTGTGGCGAAAGCAAACCAATAAGGCAAACAAGTTTATGGGATCTGGGATGCTGCCCACCAACGCCTATGTTACTCTGGAACACGAATATATCTTAATTTTTAGAAAAGGAAAAAAACCACGAAATTTCAAACCTAAATCAAAACGTAGGTACAACAGTGCGTATTTTTGGGAAGAACGAAATAAATGGTTTTCCGATATTTGGTTTGATATTAAAGGGACACTGCAGAACTTAAATAACAATGAATTGAGAGATAGAGCTGCTGCTTTCCCCATTGAACTTCCGTATAGGTTAATAAACATGTACTCCGTACAAGGAGATACCGTTCTGGATCCATTCTGGGGCACAGGGACAACTTCATTGGCAGCTATGATCTCAGCGAGAAACTCAGTAGGCTATGAACTGGAAAAGGATTTTATGAAGGTGTTTGACAAGCGGGTAAAAAAAGTTAAAAGAATCAATGAAGCGGTGAACAAAGGACGTATTCAACGGCATTTAACATTTCAAAAGGAAAGAGAAAAAGAAGGAAAAGAACTTTCTTACAAAGCATCAAACTATAATTTTAATGTTACTACGAAACAGGAGAGAAAAATCAGATTTTACTCCATTGAACATCTTAAAAAGGAAAAAAACATCTATAAAGCATTTCACCACATACGAGACCAGCCAGTTGGAGATACTCTTTCAGAGCAGACATAATCTCAGAGGAGATTGAATCTCTCTTTTTCGGCCGGTACTATTTATCGAGACATATGGGAGACGCACGGGTTACAGTTCATGATACCGGTCCCCTCCCTTCCGGAGTCTGATTGTAAGGTACTCGTATTTCTATCCATCGCTTTACGCAGTGAAAACGTTTTTATATCTTCCTTTCAGTGTAATAATTATGAAACTCGTGGGAATCCTTGCACTGGTGCTCATCGTCTCGCTGTGTATAGGAAGTAATGGACAACCAACAGAAACACCTGAGCCAGATAATGATATTGATAATGATGGTATATTAAATTATATTGATCCAGAACCAGAGAAACCTACCATTGGATGGGATTTAAATGAGATAGAAGATAATATTGGTGAATTATCTAATGTTTTATTTAAAATAAAAAAAGATTATTGTACTTTCTATAATCCAACATTTGAAGAAATGCCTAAAGAAAAAAGATCATCAATGCCTGCTTATGTTGATTTTTATATTAAGA
>JAYEIH010000100.1:0-10031 GCA_034659995.1 Methanobacteriota archaeon | reverse complement strand
CACCATCAGCACAACCTCTATGGATGACGAGGGCATGACAGAACAGGTGGCTTTCGAAGCGTATGATATAAACGGAGACGAAGATGTACCAGGAGATACACTCTTTACTAATTTGAACATTAGAAACAATGGACAGCGCGTTGATGTTCAGTGGGAAAGGATAGTGGACTACAAGGATGCAAGGTATCTTAGTGGTCTGTATGTCTGGGCACCATCTGACTATAAGGTAAAGCTTTATACTGCAAACTAAAAAATTTCCCTTTTTATTTTTTTAAATAGGATCCAAAAGGTGGAAGCATGGAAAAAAAACATATGGCATATGAAGTAATAGCAGCTTTGGTAATTTATGGAGTAATAATAACTTTGGCAAATGCTCCACTCTGGACAAATGGCTCAAGGGATGAAAATATTACACATTCTCCTCCAAAGGGCGAAAGACTTACACCACATCCTGGTTCCCACATCGGAGGCACATTCAAAGAAACAATGATTGTATCTGCTGGAGATTCTGTGGAGACAACGTTTTGGGCGACTCACAAGGGAACAACACATCTGGAGTTTATTGGGTGGTCCGATGAGCTACATCCCCTTAAAAGTGATGTAAAGCCTCTTTCTCCCGGAATTGAGATAGAGATAGAGCCTAATCCTGTAGTTATAAAAAAAGGAGAGAGCAAAGAGGTGACTCTCATGATTAAGACCTCTCCTGAGTTAGAACCCGGTATTTACTGGATTCAGGGCTATACAGTGCTCCAAGGGATAGACAGACAGGTGACGAAGATTAAACTAGAAGTAACGGAAGGAATAAATGGTCAACCATCAGAATATTTCATGGTAGATCCTATATATATCCTGCCTTTATTCTTTCTTCTTATTGGGGGGTTGCTAGTTTATTTCAAAAGGAATAAATCAAAATAAATGATGATACAATGAAAAATAAAGGAAAAATATCAGGCATGATGGCGGCAGTTGCCATCATTATAAGTCTGCTGGTAGTGAGCGTGCCGGCTAAAGAACAGGAAGGTGCGGAGAAAATACCGAAAGAAGAGCGGGAATGGATGGCTCAAGAGGAAAAGAAAATACAGGGAGAGCTGAAGGATCCCGAGTTTGTAAAGAAGCTTGAACGGAGCAAGAACAGAAAATGGTACAGCTATGAGGAACTCTATGGAAAGGAGCTGGACGAGGAAGACAGAGAATACATGAGGATACTCAAGCGAATGGAACGGGAGGGGATTGATACGAATGAGCTTTTTGAAGAGATTGAAGAACGTACAATAGGAAGATATGTAGAGGCGCAGAAAAGAGGAACTGAATATCAACCAGAAAAAATTGATATACTGCAATTTGCCAAAAAGTTTGAAAGGAGAAAGCTTGAAGAGAGAAAAGGCAGCGTGCATATTGAAAAAGAAAACAAGGCCAACGAAAACTTTGATATCAACATGTGGCCTTTGAGAGGTGATGTCGATACAGATTTCATCTACTACTCTCCGTGGGATCAAGATGTATGGATCACCAACAATGACGATGCAAAGTTCTACCTTGAAGAGACCGAGTTCGCTGGCATAGGTGTATGGGTACATTTAAAAGAAAACAGATTTTTTAAAAAAGTAGAGCTGTGGAGCGAAGCTAAATATCGGATTGATAGCGGTACATGGGTGAAGTACGGCTATCCAGACGAAGCGTATGGAGGGGCACAGATAATAGAAAACAATGGTTACGTATACACAAGTACAGGAAATGCATACCATACAGATTATCCTACAATTAACTGTAGGAATATGGGGGCTGGTAGTCAAACAGGTATTAGTTTTTATCTGTGCTCTCACTCACTGCACCAGCAGGCAGTACTAAGCTAAAAAACAATAATTTTTTCTTTCTTATTTTTGTAGGAAGCAAAGAAAAAAAAGGATTTGGCTGTTGCAATCAACTATGGAAACAAAAAGTTATTTAAGCGTATTCAGCTATATGATACATAAAGGTGATACAAAATGAACAGAAAGAGTATCACAGTTTTAGTTATTATATGGATCGTTACTACTCTCTCTACCGGTAAAGCATATGCTCAGGAGGAGGTAACCTTCTCCGATGAAAACTTGGAAGATGTTGTCCGGGAGAAAATCGGGAAAGAGACAGGCCCGATATACAAAAGTGATCTTAGAATTATTACTGTTATAAAAGTACATAGGGAGGATATAAAAAGATTAGATAATGGATATCTCTCCGCTTTCAGATCTTACAAGCCTGAAGAGTTAAATATTAGCGATAATCATTTCTCCGACATCTCATCTCTCATTAAGCTTACGGACATTGAATGGTTGAATATTTCTTATAATGATATCTGGGATATTTCTCCCCTTCTCCAAAATTCTGGCCTAGACAATGGGACAATATCTACATATATGGCAATCTACTCACCATATATAAAATCCATTGAGAAGTACATTCCCAAACTGGAGGAGAGAGGAGCTGTTTTTTTAGGTTCAGTTGTGGTGACGTAGAATGAAAAATATAACAAACAGAAGGATCTCGTTTTATATGTTTTAACCTTCAAGAAATCTTGAACCTATACAAAAGGATTATAAATGCCAACTCGCGTTGGATGTATGGATCTGAATGAGGTTGTCCATCTCTCAACGACAGAGGAGGACACAAAGAAGATGGCTCTGGAACTGGCGAATGATACGGGTCGAAGAGTCCTTGAGAAGATCTATACTACCAAGGGGATTGCGGCATCTGAGATCGCCGAATCTCTTGACATACCCCTTCCTACGGTGCTTTTCCATATAGAGAGACTGATGGGTCTGAACCTCATTAAGGTCATGGAAACGAAGCTCAGCAAGAAGTTCAGAGAAATAAAATGTTACTCTCCGGCCAAAAGGGCCATCCTTATTATTCCAGCACAGAAAGAGGAGGCGATCTCTCAGATTAAAAATGCGATACAGACAAATGTTCTTGCACCGCTTTCCCTTTTGATAGCCATGGGGGTCACCGTGGCAGTGGGATGGCTCACTCAGCGAAAAGGAACACCCGTGTATGGAGCAGAAACGGCAGAAAAAGCTGCGCCTCTGATGGCGGCCAGGGATGCAGCCCAGAGCACTGAGCTTAGTACTCTTCACTATTTCATTCTTGGGAGTATCGTGCTTTTTATTGCGTTCCTATTTGTCTTTATTGCTCTGAAGCTCATTCAGCAAAGGACTTCGCTCTCAAAATAAAGACCACACAGGAAAATAAAAATACCGCAAGGCAAAGACCGGATAAAATTCCTACGTTCTGGTACAGGATATCCGAGGGCGTTTCCTTTATCGTGCACATTCTTACAACCTTGGCTCCGTAGTAACTTGGGGTGAAGACTGCAAGGTTTCTCAGCATTGTTGGCATAAGAATAATGGGGTAAAGTACCCCCGAGAAAAAGATCAGAAAGAGAGTTACCATAATGCCGAAGTACGCCGATCTCTCCTTTAAAAAGACGGAGAGTAGCATGCCAAAGGAGGTCGATCCTATATTCAAAAGGGAGATCCCCAGGATCAAAAGGAGGATATTATTGATCTCAAAGTTATAAAACTGAAGGCCTATTAAAAGCATGATAACTATTTCTATGAGCGTTATAAGGAATATAAAGATTATTTTTTCCAGAAAAACTGAGATAGGCCTTTTAAAAAGAAAAATTCTGAAAAAAATCCTTCTTTCGTTCACTATCTCCGTGCTTCCACCGAGAACACCGATAAAGACTGCAACGACCACCAGGAGACCCGCCATTATGTACTCAAAAATCCTTATGTTTTCTCCTTGATACTCTCTGTGGAGATGGTAGGGCTTTTGCAGATAGGTTAGATCGTAGTTAATGCTGTCTACAACCAGATCCGCAAGATTCGATGTTATAAGCTGGGTTCTGTCGAGAATGATCCTGACCTTCCCCTCGGACTCCGGGAGAATAATAATCGCACAGATCTTCTCATTTAAAAGCTTTCTTTTTCCCTCGTTAAGGGTAACCTTATGGAGATCAAAAAACCCAATACTGTCAATTAACTCAACCAGTTCCTCGTTATCGCCGACAACACCAATGGGCAGATTTTTTGGATTCTTTGTGTTCAGTGTCTGACCCACAAAGAAGACTAACAGTATGGGAATGAGTATAAGGGTGAGATAGGTTTTTTTCCCCTTTAAAAATCTTTTAATGTCTTTTTCAATGAGAGATCCCATCCTTTACCTCCATTACTTTTCCATTGTTGAGGGTACATACTCTGTTACAGTGAGCTGCCTCCTCTCTGGAATGTGTGGCAACAACTATCGTTGTCGAGTGTTCATCCCTCATATTCTTTAAGAAGTTCCAGATCATATCACGGGATTCCAGATCCAGGTTCTCGGTAGGCTCATCCAGGAGTAGTATATCGGGGAAGTTGAGTACGGAGACCAGCACATTGAGTTTTCTTTTCATTCCATAAGAAAGATTCTTAACCATCTCTTTTCTTTTTTTAAAGAGAGAAAATGATTTCAAAATGTCCACATTCGATCTTATGTCATATAAAGAAGAGAAAAATCGTACATTTTCCTCCACACTCAAATTTTCATAGAGTAATATTCGCTGAGGTGAATAGTTTATGTTTTGGGACTGCAAGGAAACTCCTCTGCTTTTATACCATCCGGAAATTATCTTCAACAGAGTAGTTTTCCCGGAGCCGTTTTCCCCTACTATCCCGAAGATCTCTCCCCTCTGTATTTCCAAGGAAACCTTCAGAGAAAAATTTTTGAACTTCTTCTCAACACTATTCAGGATGATCATTGTTGATCCATTAGTTTTTTGAAAAGTTCGTCTTCTCTGGACTGTACGTCCTCGTTTAAATCCTTCTGCGGTTCTTTATGCACTTTGTATATCTTTACGGTGTCAAAACTTTTGACAAGCTCGAAGTAGTTGAGGTTTGCCCCATCAAAAAACATAAGCCTTGAGAACATTGTTTGAAATACATCGGGGTTTATGAGGTAAAGATATACCGGGCTGTTGTAGTAAACAATACCCTCGTTTTTTATATTTTCTCTATGATCAGAGAGATATCCTACGCCCAATCCGCCGTTTTTATTTGTTAACAGTGTCTTTTTCCCATGATTCTCAAATAAAGTACCCATAAGAGGTGCACTTTTGTCACCGCTGGTGTAAAACGCGTGGAAGTTGTTGTCATAGTCCTGGAACACGGCGATCCTTGAGTTTCCGCTTTGGTAGATGTACTGCACTGCGTCTCCCGTTGGCAGCTGAGTTTTTCCCATGCCTGCCAGATTGAACTTATATATTGGCGCCTTTTCGCCCGTTCCCTTGTTGTAGTTCCATGTACCATAATGGTGTATCCATGAGAATATTGCTGCTGTTTTTTCATCCACGATTAGGTAGGCATTATCATCCGCGTATGCTTCCATCTCGTCTTTTTTTTCCATCTCCTTTAGCTCCGGTGATCCGGACCAGTCCCTGAGGCCCTCGAGATCCTCAAGTGCCTTTTCCTCGGTGCAGTTGAGATCAAATCCGTAGACCTCCTTCATTGCCACTGACTCTGAGGTGGTGCTGTACAGCGCTCCCGTTTTGACAAGTCGTGAGCTTATCCGGTAATGTCCACCATTCATCGTTGTTTTTCTTTTTCCTACTGCCTCTATCCAGTAACCGTAATCCCACCAGCTTACGATAGTGGCATCCTCCGTTGTGTTTTCATTTATCCAGTTTAGTGCGTTCCACCACCCCTCTGTCATCTCTCTCTGGCCGTAGTTGTGTTCATCCGCCTCCATATACGAGGGAACAATTATGAGAGGGGCAATGAGAACCATTGCCACGACTCCGACACTTACAATCTTCTTCTCCGGAACTCTCTCATTTATTATTTCGTAGAGTTTCCCCAGAAAGAGTCCTGTTCCCAAAATGATGGGAACGGCCATTATCAGGCTGAACCTCCCTCCTCTTGCAAGCATACTATATGTGCCTATCAGAAAGAGCCCGAGGTATATAGCATATGGGTAGTTTCTGTCCTTCCACAGGGATACTACTATACCCAGAGGACCAAGGACAAGCCCAACACCAAAGAAATCAAAAAGAAGACCAATGTCGGTCTGGTAGAGCTCACGTATAGATACGTTCGTTGTGGGGTACATTGCGCCGCCTCTATTCAGAATTGTTTTTGCGGCCTGTTGCTGGAAGGGGATAATTATCTCTATAACGTCCTGTTTGTAGATGATGAAGCTGACAACAAGTAAAATAGCGCCACCTACAATATAGGGTATTTTGTCCTTAATTTCTGGTTTTATTTTAAAGTTAAAGAATAATATAGAAGCTTCTTCCTTTATTTTAATTTCAAAGAAGAGAATCACAACCGTTACGATCACAAGTGCTAAAGCGTACAGGTACTCTGCATTATAAAGAGTATAAGGAATAAAGAAACCGAGGAGAGAAAAAACTAAAATTTCTCCTTCTTTCAAACACAGTTTCTTTGTCCTGATGATCTCGATAATACATATGAGACCCAGAGCCGCCAGCACAAGTGAGAGCATATAGAAATAGCCCTGCCATGTAATGGAATAGAGGAATATAGCTGCCCCTGTCAGGCTGCTGAAAAATATTCTCTTTTTATACAGAGTTTTGTTGTTTATCGCTTTAAGCCAGAAGTATGTGATGAAAAATGAGAAAAACACTACAAAAAGGTCTGTGTCTGTAAAGCCGATCACGCTTCTCTTTATTATTGCATTACATACTGCAAAAAGTGACGCTGTAAAGAGCCCCCCTATCTCGTTGGTGAGTTCCTTTCCGGTAAGGTAGGCAATAACAGTGCAGAGGAGTATTATGATGATATTTGAGTATATTGCAAAATTAAAAAAAGACATATCCGAGAAGACACTGTATACCTTGTATGTATATGCGAGATAGTAATGAAAGAGCGGAGGATGTGAGAGGGGCTGTCCCTCCGGAGCATAGACCAGTGTATCCCATTCGGGTCTTTCTCCGTTTTCCAAAATCTGGTCGGCGACTCTGTAATGATAGTAAGGGTCATACCCAAGCAGATACTTGTTCTCTTCTTTTTCATCCAGTATATACTCAGAGCGCATATATACCGCTAAAACCATGATACCCAACAATAATCCTAACTCTAACACTCTCTTTCGCATGACATTCTCTTGATAATCTTATTTAAATAACTTTTGCAGATGGTTCACAGCATGTGCAAAAATTTTATATTACCCCATACACTTCTTTTAAGGGTGGAAGCAAAAGTTTAAAAATCTTTCCCCTGTCATTTAAAAAGCTTTTGGTGATTCAATGTACATTGGTAAGGGTATGCATATAATAGGAAAATGTGTGATCACAAAATCTAAGGATATAAGACCAAAACATATGGGAAAAACTGTTTGCAATGAAAAAAACAGAAAAATAGGAAGAATAATTGACATATTTGGCAGTGTAAAGGAGCCGCATGTCAAAATACTAATTAAAAAGAAAAATAAGAATATTTTAGGGGAAAAACTGTTTATAAGGTGATATTTTGGTAATTAAAGACAAATTAAAGGAAACGTTAAAAAAAAGGGAAAAGGGACCTGTGAAATGCCCTGAATGTGGGTCCACTCAGTTGGTGACGGATTTTGACAGAGCGGAGGTTATCTGTGCAAAGTGTGGGTTGGTCATCCAGGAAGAGATTATAGATCAGGGTCCTGAATGGAGAGTGTTTGAGAGTGATGACAGGAACAGTAAGAGTAGGGTCGGAAGTCCCACTACGTACACTATCCACGACAAAGGGCTCTCAACGATGATCGACTGGAGAAATCGGGATATTTATGGCAGAGACCTGAGCCCCAAAAGGAGAGCCCAGATATATAGACTGAGAAAATGGCAGAGAAGGATAAGAGTTTCAGATGCTATGGAGAGAAATCTTTCCTTTGCGCTCTCAGAACTGGACAGATTGGCATCTTATTTGGGATTACATAGGAATATAAGAGAAGATGCTGCCATACTTTATAGAAAAGCTCTGAGTGAGGGATTGATAAGGGGCAGGTCCATAGAGAGTGTGACCGCAGCCTGCCTTTATATTGAGTGCAGAAAACAGGAAATTCCACGGACGCTGGATGAGGTATCCGAACACTCGAGGGTTGAGAAAAAGGATATAGGTAGGAGCTATAGATTCCTGGCAAAGGAACTTGATATAAACCTGAGCCCTACGAACCCTGTGAATTACATTCCAAGGTTTGGTTCTGAGCTTGGTCTTTCCGGAGAGACCCAGAAGAAAGCCAAAGAAATACTTGAAAAAGCCATGAAGAAAGGGCTTACCTCTGGAAGAGGGCCGATGGGCGTTGCTGCAGGCGCACTGTATATTGTGGGGATTCAGTGTAATGAGAGACGTACACAGAAAGAGATATCAAAGGTAGCAAAGGTGACCGAGGTAACAATAAGAAACAGATATAAAGAGCTGGAAGAAAAACTTGGGATAACAGTGGATGTTTAGACAATGATAGTGAAAGAGGGGGTGATTAGAGTAGAGGTCCCTGAGTTTCAGAAGGTCACAGCCAGGAATAGAGTTTTTTACAACCCTGCAATGGAACTGGACAGAGATATATCCTCATTACTTCTTTCCCTTTTTGACGGCACCGTTTTAGATGGACTTTCGGCCACTGGGATAAGGGGGATCCGATACGCAAAGGAGTCCGCTCTGGACCCTATTTTCAATGATCTCAATCCAGAGGCTGTTATACTGATCAAAAAAAACTGCAAGATGAATGGTGTCAGTGGGGAGGTTCACAATAAAGATTTTAATCTACTCGATCTGAAGGCGGATATTGTTGATATAGACCCCTTCGGGTCTCCTGTCAGGTATCTGGCATCGGCATTCAGAATTCTCAGACCACAGGGGATCCTATGCGTCACAGCTACGGATACACAGGCTCTCTGTGTCTCTAAAAAGGCGTGTATTAGAAAATATGCCGCTCTCCCCATAAGGACAGATTTTTTTAAGGAACTTGGGCTGAGAATTCTTATATCCTGCATTGTGCGAGAGGCGATGAAACAGGATTATGCGCTGGATGTACTCCTTGCATATGCTCATAAACACTATATGCGCGTTTTTCTCTCTGCAAAAAAGAGTTTAAGAAAAATGAACAGTAACATAGAGGATATGCAGATAGTTTATTACTGTTCCTGCGGTTACAGGAAACACTCCAAGGAGATGATGGAGCAATGTCCGCGCTGCGGTAAGAAACTTCGGTTTTCTCTCCCCGTGTGGGTGGGCGAGATAAAGGACGATACATTACTGGACAAACTCATGAGAAAAGAGGTGAATGCCAAGGCAGAGACGATCCTTAATATTATCAAAAAAGAAATACACGCTCCTTTCTACTTTGATCTTCACAAACTGGCAAAAAAACACAAATTTACCCTGAAAAAAACTGACACAGTTATAAATGAGCTGAGAGAGCTGGGGTTCCGCGCTTCAAGAACACATTTCTCATCTACAGGTGTAAAAACGGATGCCGACATATCATCCCTGCTACCGATTTTTAATATTCAACAAAAAGGAGAGTAAAAGGGGATGGAAAAGGAGGATAAACCATCCCTTTAATCTTCTATTGTGGTATAACTTTATAAATGTTTCCTAAGCTGAACATAGTGGATAATATTTTTGCCAACTTCAAAGTTTAGAATTTTATCGAAATTCCAGCTTCACTATGAACCATACCCAGTTTTTCTGGTCGTATATCTTCTTGGCCTCCTCGGAAAAGGAAAGCTTTATGGGCCCCCCTATACCATCTGAAATAAGCTCACCGTCTGCTCTGTACGAAACCACGATCCCCGCACCAAAGTCCTCTGCGTTAATAGTCTTGTTGTAACCATCATTCCCGATGACCTTTACACCTTTACAGTCTATATTCAGTTCTTTTCTAAAGGTCTGAAGTGAAACACCTATATATTCTATCTCTTCCCCCAGATGCGGATCATCTGTTTTTATAGATGTCTTCTCCATATCCATCAGTTCTCCCATCGTGAAATCCTTCTCATTTCCGTTGTACTCCACAGTGAGAAT
>JAYEIH010000099.1:0-10037 GCA_034659995.1 Methanobacteriota archaeon | reverse complement strand
AAATCAAATAAATTATCATATACAGTTCTATAAAAATCATTATCCCTTTCATTGAAAAGTAATTTATAAATTTCCAGTTTTCCTTTAGGTTCTAGATTAAATCGTTCTATTTCTCTGTTTTTAGAAAGTCTTTCCACCAAATCGTCTTCATAATTTTCAACTGATTCGTCTTCAAAAATTGCATTGAAAAGTCCATGCTTTATATTACCTGCCACAAAACTATCTTTGCTGTCTATTGTAAAATCACCCATTATGTAGTCAAGAACTAAATCCTTGTATTCTTCGTCTCCTATTTTGTCAAGAATTCCTGAAGCAACATCTTTTCCAGTCATTTCTCTTAAACTTATCAGGTCTGAAAGAGAAAAGTTATTATCGTATTCATCCATAAATGCTCCGTTTTCAAATTCTTCTGGATTTTCAAACATATATTCTTTATAATCTTCTATACTAGGATTTTTATTATGAAAAGACCAGTAAGTGTTTAAATTTTCTAAATTTTTATCTGATATTGTTTTTGAGTACTCAAAGAGAGACGGGTCGTTATTCAACAGTTCGACATACTTTAACTCATTATCATCTAATTCTCCATCGTCATCGTACTCCTGGATTACTGTGATGATTTCCGGTGGTACATTCTCATAGGCAGAGAGGTCTTCCTTTGGCGGTGGCGTAGGGGGCGCTGCTGAAGTTGGTGCTGTGGTGGTTGGTTCAGGTGTTTCTGTTTCAGGAGTGGCAGATACACATAAGGAGAAGATAACGAGTAACGCCAGCGGTCCCCAGATTCTCATGAGATATACTCAGTCACGGAAAATAAAAAGATTTGCGTGGTGAGCCATAACTTTTATCCATATGATGAGATATATTATCCAAGTCCAACCTGGTTGATCATTTCACGAGTTGTGATAGTCTTCACTTTTTTTTGCTTTCTAAAATCCTTATCCTCAGTCCAGATAACCCCCCGTTTCAGTGATAGTGCCAGAGCAAGAAATGGAACATCATCGGGATCTATGTCTCCAATTAACTCTTTTGCTTGGAGGAGGTTGTGTTCAAATGTGGATTTGGGAACAATTTGGATATTTTCTAGTAATAACCCCAATAATATCTTAACATCTCTGCTTTCTAACCCACTTTTCTCAGAAATATCTTTAATGTATTTCCGAAGCTCCTTAAAGAAAAATTCCGGAGCGTAGAACTCCATCTCTTCTCTCAACAAAATTTGCCTCGTCTTTCCTTTAGCTATCAAGGCAGAAAAGATAATATTGGTATCCACTACAATTCTCATCTATAATACCCAGCAATATCATGTTTGAGGTTCTTGCTTAACTCATTGACATCTTTTTTTGTCAGTTTACTTTTGCTGGCTATCTCTTCCACGACTTCCAGTTTTCTTACAAATTTCCACATCCCCTGCCTGGCAATAGATCCCCAGTCTATCTCCTTATGCTTCTCTATCTCTTCTTTCAGATCCTCTGTTATTTTTACTGTCATTTCAGTCATTACTTTCACCTACTCTCCTTAACCCTATGGGGGTATAAATAATTTATCTTTCTAAAGTGGATTAGATACCTACCCCTATCTAAAAAACTAGAAACGTCAAAACTCTCTGCTCCTACAGATCACGCATCTAATCTCTTCGAACAGGTCAATCAGTGGAGGATCGTTTTTCAACTAATCTTTTATCTTCGTCTTTCATTATTTAAGAATTGATTTTATAGAATAAATTAATTATTCTTCTTCAATGGACCAATTAATTTTGTTCATTCTAAAATATTTGAGAAATATTCTGTAGTAAAATATAATCCAGCAATTGATCCAACCATTACTCATAATTTTTGTTATCACATCCCTACCGTACCAAGCACTGCCACATCCCTTTATGAGAAAGGTTTTTATTAAAGAAAGAACAAGATAACTACATAACAATGAACCTTGCGGATCTCATCGCCTCTACGGAAAAGTTCAAGAAGAAAAAATAGGGGAAAAATGGCTCGGAAAATTTAAAGAAGCGTTTCCCGAGGAAAAAAAGGGGAAGAAGCACGTAAAAGAGCTGCGGGGAATACTGTATGGAAAAATATAATATTCTTTTTGACACAGATGTACTCATAAACTGGCTCGCGAAGGAGGAAAATCTGTGGGAGGCACCGGCGTCTCCTGCGAGATGCAGAGGGACGCCACAACAAAGAGTGAGAGAATAATGAAGGCTTTCAAGTTCATACATGGAGTTACGGGAGATCTTTAAAAAATGTGAGGGTGTGCAGGGTATGGGGATCAATGGATCGTGGGGAGAAGCGTAACGCCCAGATCTATTTTCTCAAAATCGGTGTCTCCTGTGAATACGGTACCTATCTCACGTTCCTGCATTACTACGAAGGATGTTATATCGGTGAATGAGATACGTGGCTTATCTTGATACTGTTTCCTGAGACTCCACGCACTCTTAAACCGGGAGGCCGTGATTCTCTCCACGCTTATCTGGCGAGCATCCACTGCACGGAGCAGAGAGTCAATAAATCTTGTTGCACTGGTGAATGTAACGTTCCTAAATAAAATTGTGATCGTTTCATCAAGGACGCAATCTGAGGTAACCAGCTCCGTGTCCCCCCTTCTGTATCTTTTTGTACTCTCTGGTGGCGAGTTCGTGGTGTGCATCCTTCTTGTTGGCCAGAGCCAGCCACGCCCATGTGTCGACGAATACCGGCTCATCCATAGACATAGGTATCATGGCTTTCTGAAAGATCGGATGGTCCCTCACAGATTCCAATCACTGAAGACAGCAGATCCTCTTTCTTTTTTTGGGGCTTCTTTTTTCTCTTTTTTTCCAAAAAGTCAATAAAGTCTGCAATCTCTCCAAGCTTCTCCTCAGGGAGCGATTCTATTCTTTTTATAACATGCTGTTTCTCTGTCATTTCTATCATTCAGTACTGCTCTTTTCATGCTTAAATAAGTTTCTCCAACGATAAAGGAGGCACGAAAGGGACAAGTAGAAAATAAAAAAAAGGGTCAGCGCTCATAAGTTTCATCATCCGGATGTCAGAATTGGATTCATTCATCACATGCCAAACCCTATGACAAAGAGGCTCTTAAACCGTTTCTTTAGCTCTATCACCTGGGGTGTATAGAGAGTTATTGTTGTTTCTGTTTCGATAAGAACATCACTTGTGTACTCCTTATCATCCAGTATTCTTCTAATTAAAAAACATTCGTATATATCTCCCTCGAAGGTGTAGGTATCCCTTCGTCTAAGAAGCACCAGAGGAAGCGATATCTTTTCCCAGAACATCTTGGGAACAAAGTTCCTTAAAAATTTCATATCTCTTTTTTCAAAGTAATGTTTACCCGTCTTTGTTGGTACTCCGGGTTCGTCCTGTTCTACCAGGGTTTTTAATGGCGCTCTCTTTTTGGGGAGATGATCATTTAAATGCGCAAGCTCATGGCCAACATACGTAACAAACCGATCATCCATATGTGTAGTAGGAAGGGAAAGTTTAAAAAACTATATAAGAACTGCGGAAAATATAGGGCATGGAGTACGATCGTGATTATATCGATAAATGGATCGAGACGGACACCTTCGCGCGAAAACTCATGCAAAGGAGTAACCTGACAGAAACACAGTTAAAGGATTACGTCGCTTACGTGTGGAACGATCGCTCCGTGACCTACGAGGAGCTTGGGAAGGAGAGAAATATAACAAAGCAGGCCGTTTCGGATAATATCCGCCTTGCAAAAGGAAATGTGGACAGGGCGACAGCCACAATCATACTCGGATTGTACGCAAATATGATTCCTGTTGAGCTCTCGGATATTTTAATAAAACTCCTGAAACTCTCAAAGGAAGCAAAAGAAGGTGATGAAGAAGAATTTTTGGAGGTTAGAAAACGAATGATGCGACTGATCAAGAAGATGTAGCGTGCAGTTCCTTTCTGTGCACTTCGAGCAGATCTTCCTCTTTCCCGGCATACTCCGCGGCGGTGAGGATATCCACCCCTCCCTCTTCTGCTCTCTCGCAGAGTTCGTGTATCCTGGATCTGTACGTGAGATCCCGGGTGAGATGATGGTCGGGAATGAGTGTTTCTATATCTGTCTCTTCTATTATTTCTATAAGATTCTCAACGCTCTTCCTGAGGTATTTTGATGGATAGATGTACCCCAGAAGATAAGTCATTGGCCCGTCGAGGATTAACGTTTGCGGACTATGCTTGAGGATAAACGCCGTCTGATTCTCCAGTGCCGGACCCTCCACATCGCTCGTATGTATGAATCTCTCCTTTCCGTTCCTCTATGAGGGTCTCAACAACATAGCCAAGCTTGCTCGTCACTCCGTGGTATACGGCCTCTGAGAATGCGATCTTAACGGAGCCATGATAGAACTGAGAGCCGTCTGCTATCGTGATTTCCGCTGCACGGTCGTCGATCATGTTCAAGAAATGCTTTGCCCTGTTTTTCTGGCTGTAATTGATATTGTTTTTTGGATCTTTGATATAGACTATTTTATCATTGTATATCTCAGGCTTCGACGGATCGTGGTGGTCGTAGTGGCTGACCACGAGGATATCGGCAGTTACCGCATGTTGTCTTATCTCCTTCCAAAGTGTTTCTTTTCTTTCTATCTCTTTCTCATGAGGAGGAAGACCGTACCGTTTCGGACCGAGCGCCACCGCCGGATCGATGAGGATATTTACCTCTGCAGTCTCGATATACGTCGCCATGGACCGCGCACCGAAACTATCGAAGGCGAGGGGGCGTTATTTTCATTAAATCTCTGTCATAGACAGAGTTATTAAAGGTAGCGTATATTAAGCGTAAAATTTAAAAAGATAGGAATAAGAGAAAGAGTTAATGAAAGTTATAAAGAGTATATTTGTGTTAGCAGTGCTTTTCTGTGGATTTTTTTATATACTAACAGTGTGTTCCGATACATCGGAACCGTATATTTCCCATGATCCAATCATCGTTGAAGGCGCTCCCTCGAGCCCTGAAAATCCTTATATCATAGATGGATACGAAATAACAAATCCAGATGGGCCAGGAATCCAGATCCGTCATGTAGACTACGTGGTAATACGGAACAACTACGTCCATGACTGCGGAACGGAGATTTCTGAGGCGATACAGGAAGAGATCAAAGATGGAGGATTGGCAACGCTTGCAGTCATGGATGAACCCTTTAAGACAGGGGGAATTCTTGTCTTTGATGCAAAACATATAGAGATCTACAACAACACGGTCATCAACAACGATTACGGCATAAAGGTGTGGGGACATCGATTCCGTGCGGAGAGCGTTTCTGTCCATGACAATGAAGTAAAGGAAAGTCACCGATCCTTTTTTATCAGCGTATCCAAGGCCGATAACGTTGATATCACGGATAACCACGTGGAAGACAACGGACTGAGTATCTTCATTGATAATGAAGGGTTGGAGGCTGCGTTTGAACGGGGAGAAGATTTTGGCGATGGAAGATCCCAGGGAATACTCACAGATGGGTGTAACCATGTAACGATCACCGGCAATACGGTGATCAACTCGAGCAGCGACGGCATTGGAGTGACTCAGGGGGAGCTTGAGTATGTGGAGGGGATCGAGATCGCGCACAACACCGTGCTGCGGAACGGCGAGCAGGGTCTTTGGCTTGTCAAAGCCCGAAACGGCACAATACATGATAATATCATCAGCGAAAACAGACACCGCATAGATACAACAGGAGGTAGCAGCGGGATCGAGTTTGAAGGAGAAGTATTTGATTTCAAGATATACAACAACGAGATCAGCTACAACGACATGTTCGGCATATATTTCATAAACTCATCGGATAACGAAATATACAACAACGAGATACATCATAACGGCGACGGTGCCATTGGATGGGGCGAGATCTTTTACTGGGATGATGAGTACTATGCAGGAGAAACTATTTCTGGGGAACTAATAGTGCGGGATAATGACGTACATCATAATAGAATGGCTGTTTTTAAGTTTCTAATGGATTTTTCAAAAAATTTTACAGGAAAAATAATTGTAGACGGCAACACCTTTACCAAAAACGGAGGCAATCCGATACACTATGAGTTCTATGACGACTTTGACATGACTGCCCATCTGGAAGAGTGGGAGTATGATGGGGAGTCGGTGATGCTCCTCGGAGCAAATGAAGAGTTCATTGATTTGTTTGAGATAGGGACGAATACCACCGATGGAGAAGAAGTGACAGGATTTCCTAGAGAGGAAAAAGAGTTAGAGAAAACAGCACCACCAGAAGAGGAAGAAAAGAAAACGCAGGAGCCGCCCACCTATGAATCTAAAGAATCGGAACCTCTGCCAGAACCAGATGAATCGGATAATACGGCGTATTTTATCGTATTTGTCATAGTGATTGTACTACTCGCTGGTGTTCTACGTTACACTCGACGGAAGAGTAATTAATCGCAAGATTTTTATGTATGTTCTGGAAATAAAGGTTTCTATGAAGTGCCTCTACTTTGTGCTCATAAGCTTCATTGTTGTATTTTCTGTTGTCCCTTCAACTTTCTCTGACTCTCCATATTAGCTATATGATCCGATCTTTATCGAACTCGCAGAGTAGGGAATCTTTGGCTATATGCCCAACAAAGTATTAATAAGCATGAGACACCACGAATATACATGAATCTCAAGGAAACGCTCATTATATCCTTGGAAAACTATGTAGAAAATATAGGGCTTGTCCTCCCGTTTGTTGTCCCAACGGGATTTATAACCGGATTCATCTACCTTACAGATCTTGATATAGGGCTGAGCCCACCATCAGCAATAGGTGATATTCCCGCAGCTCTGAGAGACCTGAGCGTGGATATTCGGACAGAACTCGTACTTGTCTACGGGGTTGTATATCTGCTCCTTATGGTACTCGGAATTGGAATAGACATAGGATATATTAAAAAAGAGATAGTGGAACAACCGTCTCTGGCGAAAGGAACCAGAGAGAGCTATCCTCACTTTCTAACTATGATACTTCTCTCTGTTTTTTACTTTCTCATAACATATCTCCTATTTTCTCTTATGTCTGGTGTATATTTCTATGGGAGCGTGATTGTCCTTACGCTTTTTTTCCTCTATACCTTTCCCAGTATTGTTATCGACGGTTGTAACTTTATTCCCTCTCTTTTCCTGAGTACTGGCAGAGTACTTACAGAGCCTGTGAAGGCTGTGAGTATATATCTTTTATCTTTGCTTCTGCTCCTTCTGTCTTTGGTCTCCGCATTCTATGATATACTGTACTTTCCTATTTTCTTGATGGTTTTTTTGCCGTTAATTGCAAATTTTATAACGCTATCTTATGTGGAGAAGGAAGAAGGAGTAGAATGTCCCGAGTGCGGGGGGGTACTTGAGGAGCACGAGGGGACATTTAAGTGTGCGGAGTGCGGGGCGGAGTATGTCTATGAATGAGGTCGCGCAGTATATCATCGCACAAATAAAGGAACATAATTACAATGCCGATCTTCAGAAAATAAAGATGGAGGCATCCAAAAAATTCAATCTCGATAGGGTGGTGAAGAACTCCGAGGTACTGAGATTTGCGGAGGATCCGCAGGTGAAAAAGATCCTCAGGAAAAAACCGGTACGAACGCTGTCGGGTATCGCTGTTGTAGCTGTGATGACAAGGCCCACAGAGTGTCCGCATGGGAGATGTACGTACTGCCCGCGTGGGGAAGATGCACCTCAGAGCTACACGGGGGAAGAGCCGGCAGCACTCCGCGCAAGGCAGTATAACTTCGATCCTTATGACCAGACAACGGCGAGGCTCGGGCAGCTGAAAAGAATAGGGCATCCCATTGATAAGATAGAGTTAATCGTTATGGGGGGAACATTTCCTTCCGAGTGCCTGGACTATCAGGAGTACTTTGTCAAACGCTGCCTGGATGCCATGAACTCGTTTTATGAGGAGAATAGATCCGTTATTTTAGAGGAAGCCCAGAAAAAAAATGAAAAATCAAAGGTGCGGTGCATAGGAATAACCTTTGAGACGCGTCCCGATTGGTGTAAGGAGCCGCATATATCAAGAATGCTCGATTTCGGAGTGACCAGGGTGGAGCTGGGCGTCCAGAATATCTACGATTTTATCTACAGAAGGGTAAAAAGAGGTCACACGGTAAAGGACGTCGTTGAGTCAACACAGTTAATGAAGGACTCGGGATTGAAGATAAACTATCATCTTATGCCAGGACTTCCCGGATCGAGTATTGAACGGGATATCAGTGCATTCAAACAAATTTTTACCGATGAACGGTTTAAACCGGATATGGTCAAGTTTTATCCCTGTCTTGTAATACGCGGTACGGAGCTATATGAACAATGGAAGAGAGGGGAGTTTGAGCCGTATACCACCGAAGATGCTTTGGAGGTTATCACAGAGGTAAAAAAGACAATGCCCAAATGGGTACGCACTATGAGGATTCAGAGGGATATTCCGGCGAAGTGTATAGACGCCGGCGTTAAGAGATCGAATCTCGGGTCGCTCGTATATCAGGAGCTCGAAAGACAGGGCGCGGCCTGCAGGTGTATCCGGTGCAGAGAGGCAGGATTGAAACAGTATAGGGAAGGTATAATCCCCGAAGATATAGAACTTCTTGTGGAATCGTATAAAGCCTCAGAAAGAAAGGAGTACTTTCTAAGCTTTGAGGATGTAGAGAAGGATGTTCTTATAGGATTTTTACGACTTAGAATACCGTATAAGCCATTTAGAGAGGAAATAAATAAAAAAACATGCTTAATAAGAGAACTGCATATCTACGGGCAAATGCTCTCCTTAGGAGAGAAAAAAGATGAGTGGTGGCAGCATAAAAATCTTGGAAAAAGACTCTTGAAAAAGGCCGAAGAGATAGGGAGAGAAGAGGGAATGAAAAGAATTCTCGTGACCTCAGGGGTAGGTGTTAGAGAGTACTACAGGAAGTTCGGTTACAGAGGGATCGGTGCTTACATGGGGAAGAAGTTGCAAATTTAGGTTGAAATCAAATTGGCAGATGAATAAAAAACTATTTAAACCAAGAAAATATAAAAAGAATGATGAGGTCGGTTAAGAAAGTCCTGATCCTCTCTGTGGACAGAGACAATGATATAGGGACAAAGGCGGGGATCGAAGGCCCCATTATAGGTAAAGATGATGTTCTGGATACAGCTGTAGATCTGGCTTTGGAGGATCCCACGGAGTCCGACATGAACGTACTTTTCTATTCAATAAAATTATATGAAAAACATAAAGATGATTTTCGTGATGTAGAACTTGCTGTTCTGACTGGTGATACAGAAATAGGTGTTAAATCGGATACTAAAGTATCAAAGCAATTGGATTCTGTTTTAGAGGATTTTAATGCTGATGCTGTTATTTTTGTCTCTGATGGTAGAGAGGATGAGAATGTTATTCCGATTATTCAGTCAAAGGTGGAGATACTCTCGAAGGAGAAACTCATCATCCAGCAGAGTGAAAGTCTGGAGGATACCTACTTTATACTCCAGCGGTATCTCAAGTCCCTCCTTGAGGATAAAAAAACAGCAGGACTGGTCTTTGGCCTTCCAGGCACAATAATTCTAATAATAGCTCTATCCTCTTTCCTTGAGCAGATAAACTTTACCATCTACGATACACCGTGGAGTGCCGCATTCGGCTGGGTAGGTGTCGGTATCGTCTCAGGAATATTTCTCTTTATGAAAGGATTTGGACTGGAGGAGTATCTAACAATTAAGAACTTTAACCGTCTCCTTTATATATTTAGCGTGATTTTTGGCGTTATTGGCGTATACAAAGGAATTGCTTTCACACCATGGGACACGCTTCCTCAGATAACAACAAAATCCATAGCTTATGCTGTGGGATTTATCCTTGAACACAGCTTTCCGTATCTGTATATCGGAGTCATTACCGCACTTTTTTCCAACGTGCTCAGAGAGTACATACTTAAGTCCCCTCAGTTTTGGTACCATGTAATTCTCTTTTTCTTTGGCATAGTGAGCTTTTCATCTGCATATCTTACTTTAAAGTATACTACGGATAAATTAACAGG
>JAYEIH010000098.1:0-10113 GCA_034659995.1 Methanobacteriota archaeon | reverse complement strand
AATCTCTCTATGGTGGTACTTTTCGGCGAGATCTCGATTTTCATACCCTCTGGAGCATTTATCTTAAGACTGACGTTGTGGGCATCCAGCAGCCCTATGTTGGAAACACCCACTTCTATCGTATGAGTACCCCTTTCAAGAGAGAGCATTCCCACCTCAATGCCGTCCTGCACGGCAAATGTTCCTCCAGACGCGATGTTCACGATACTTAGCCCGTAAAACTGCTGGATAAGCGCAGCAGGCAGCACTGCGGGCTCAGGCTCCGGCAGGTCAGCGAAATACGGTATCTCAGCCCACGGGTCAAAATGCACATTCACCCCGATCCTGTCGCCCTCTCCTTCAGCGAGGATTCCAGTGATTGGGTCTGTGACGCCTCCACTGGGTCCGGATGCATCGCTCCACCAGTTCTTGGTAGCATTACACTCGCCCCCCACAACTCCATGGTCTCCATTATCATATATATCGTTGTAATGAATACCCCAGCTGAAGGATCCCGCCCCATACCAAAACTCAATGCCATCATCTGCATTTGACATTATCGTATTGCCCCTGATAATATTGGGGTTTGAACTGGAATGCCACACCTGTATTGCGTCAATATTGCCACTAAACTCGTTATCATGGACTTCATTGTTCGCAGACGCAAAGAAGAATATTCCACAGCGGTTAGAGTTAATGACGTTGTTGAAGATATCATGATGCCCTCCGCCGTAAATCCAGATACCGCCTCTGGAATCGATGATCTGGTTCTGACGCACGATATTGTACGATCCCGCACCAGTGCCGAACTTTATCGCAGGCCCCCCCGCATCACCTGCGTAATCCCCGATATCAGTGAACATATTTTCAGTAACAGTGTTACTGCCGCCGCTGGTCCAGAGACCGTAATCCCCGCGTCCTATCGTCCCCTTAAAACGATTTTCAGCGATGGTGCAGTTGTTGAATGTTCCATAGATTGCACCACTATTAGCGCTTCCTCCTGCCCAATTTTGCATTGTGAGGCCGCTCACAGTGACGTGATCAGCAGTGAGACCGATCACAGGACCGCTACCTCCTGCATCTATTATTGTTGTATCTCTTCCATTACCGGTTAGTGCGAGCGCCTTTCCAATACTCAGCGTCTCGGCATACGTCCCTGAAGCAACATGCACGGTGCCGCCTATAGCAACGGCGTTAATACCCTCTTGGATAGTATCAAACTGATCTATACCGTTATCAGGGCCATCGTCATCTACCCAGACCTTTGTAGGCTGCGCATGCACCGGAATAACTACCAGCAACAGCACAAAAATGAATCTCAGTGCTATTATTACGATTTTTTTCATATAGTACCTTCTTACGTCCTTTTCCTTATAAGTCTTCTGGGACAGTTTGTTCCCTACTTGGAACACGGCGGCTTACACCGTTTTCAAAAGGCTTATAAAGAAAAACCGGAGATAGACCATATGGGGTTTCTCTCTTCATATCAAAAAGGAGTTGTATGGATTCTTATCTCTGCATTTAGTTTTGCATTTCTTGGCATATTTGGGAAATTCGCGTATAGAGAGAATATAAATTTAATAACACTTCTTTTTCTCAGATTTACATTCGCTTCTACAATTCTTTTCACCTATGCGAAGCTTAAGAGGCTTAATATGGGCATAGAGAGAAAAAGTTTGATAACTGTCCTCTTCCTTGGTGGGATCTGTTACTCTGGGCAGGCCTTTGGATATTTTCAGGCACTCCACTATCTCTCGGTGGGAGTCCTCACACTGATCCTGTACACACATCTTGTCTTTGTCGCTTTTATTGCAGCTCAGTTCCTCGACGAGAAGATAAACAGGAAACTCGTTGCTGCACTTCTCCTGGCGCTCTCAGGTGTAGGGTTAATAGTATACTCCAACGGTGGTATGGAGGTAAATCTCACAGGACTTGCGTTCATTTTAGCGGCTTCTTTGATTTACAGTGTGTATATCACCCTCAGTAAACTCACCGTCACCTCTGTCGATCCGCGAGTCATGGGGGTCTACGTTATGTTCTCTGCGGCATGCGCGTTCTTTGTGATAGGATCTTCCACAGGAGAGCTGCAGTTTGCCCTAACGCTCAGGGGGCTTCTTTTCTCAGTCCTCATCGCATTAATACCCACCGTAATTGCCATTGTCACGTACTTTGAGGGGCTTAAACATGTGGGTGCCTCGAGAGCTTCTATCATCAGTACGTTTGAGACTGTGGTAGCGATCACGTTCGGATTTCTTCTCCTCGGAGAAACACTCAGCCTCACACAGATCGGCGGAGGGATACTTATCATTCTGAGTGTTCTGTTGTTGGAGAGGAAATAGGGAAGCGCTTCGTAAAAAACGTTATGGGGTTAGGAAGAAGAGTATATAAGAAAATATAGTAGATCCAGAGCTATGGTTGGAGGTGGATAAGAATAGTATCACTCTGGACCATCTAAGATTCATAAGAGTAGAACGTTTGCAAATGTTTTTTTGGCATGGAAAAAAGAGATTAACATTCTCTTTTCTTTTTTCATGCATGTTTTTTCTTTTTTTAAAAGAAAAAAGATGCGGGGAGAGGGATTCGAACCCCCGGACTCCTACGAGAATGGATCTTGAGTCCATCGCCTTTAACCTGGCTCGGCAATCCCCGCCTGTGTCCCCTGAGAAAAATAAGTTAAAAACCTTTCGGGTGCATACTAAAAGAAATAAAAGAGAGATTAAATTGCTGTGTACCGTTGAGTTTTCTCCTCTTCTCCAGCTTTGAGCAGTATGATATATGTGCCTCCGAGTTCTATATCCTGAACTGTAACCTCTATCTGTCCCTCTGCGTCGGAGGATATCGGTCCTTGGGAGAATGCTGTACCCTTCTCGCCGATAATGCAGTCCACAATAACATCCTTGGACTCGTTTTTTATAATCACTTGCATCTCTGATTCCTTGTCACTCTTGTCGAGTTTACCATTGCCATCATCGGGTACAAGCTTATACTCTGTCTCGTTCTTTACAGTCATATAGAACTTTTTATCGTCATTTGCAAGATTTATAATCCGCAGCTTGCTGCCGAGGGATCCTATTTCTTTTTCAATCGACTTTTTCTTCTCTTCCAACTCTTCGAGCTGCTCCTGGGCTTCTGCAATTGGAGAATGCTCCCAGTCCTGTGCATACTGCGCATCCTCCGGCAGTTCTATCGTCACAGCCTTGTTATACTCTGTGAGCAGCGTGGTCGTCACCATCTGCCCGGTAACTGTAACTGTCTCTCCGAGAGCTGATTCTTCCATCTTTATATCCATCTCGGTGACCATCTTCACGATCCGGAGATCTTTTTTTGATATCCAGAGGTACACCTCGTACTCTTCTATCATGTTCTCGAGTTCACTGGGATCCATAGCCATCTGTGAGATCCCAAGCTCCTCGTAAAGACCCTGCATTTTCGTGAACGTCTTTACAAGCTCACTCAAGGTCAGTTCAAGAGAAAGATAGTACACAGCTTCTCCATCGAGCTTCTCTTCTTTCATCTCCATTATTTCAGAGGCATCGAAAATCTCTACATAAGCTTCCACCTGATCCATCACCGGAGATTCTTCCAGCTCCTTTTCGTACCACTCACCGAGCATTTTCAAGTAGATTGCCTTCTCCACCAGGTGCATCTCCTGTTTTAGCGTGTAGCTCATTCCCTCCTCGCCTGTATCCATGCGCATTTCTGAGTTGTGTCTTTGTTTTGCATTTTTTAGGTCGTAGGCGCTGTCCATTGTCATACTCATCGTCATATTCATATCCTCTCCTTCTATTCTCCGGGATATGTTCATGACTGTCGTAGTACTCATTGTATAGGTCTCCACATCTTCGTAGGCTTCAGATACCTTCTGCCCTATATTTTCCTTTGTAATCTCTTCCGTATCTTTTTCCGCACACATTGCTGCAAAGACAAGAATGAGGATTACACCCGCTACTGCACATTTCCTCATAATTAACACCATACAGACCTCATACATTTTTCTTTATAACTCTTGGCTTAAGGTTGGAGTTTACGGAGATTTGATAAATCCCTGATCCATCAAGGCCGCCGTCTCATCCCGCGCTCTCTTAATTATCGTTTCTGCAGACTCCAAAAGCTCCTCTCTCGATTTTTTTACCCGTGCCACGCCATCTTTTATGGCTTGGCGCCCCACGGCTGCCGCCTCCCGCGGGAAAACCTCCCATTCATTCATTGACGGAACGATATATTTCTCTGTGAGGCCTTTGTCCTCTGCTATTTTTGCAAGCTCTCTGGCAGCAGCAATGCACATTTCATCCGTTATCGTTGCGGCCTTAACATCTAATGTTCCTCTGAAAATTCCAGGGAATCCAAGGGAGTTATTTATCTGATTGGGGAAATCGCTTCTGCCCGTAGCTACTACTCTTGCCCCCGCTTCCTTTGCATCCCACGGCCAGATCTCAGGCACAGGATTCGCACTTGCAAATACAATAGCATCATCTGCCATTTCCCAAACATCTCCCTTTTTTATAACGCCGGGACCCGGCTTGGATGCAGCTATAACTATATCCGCTCCCCGTAAGGCCTCGTGGGTGCCGCCCTCTCGCTGTTCTCCATTTGCATTTACGCACATCCCCCATTTATAGGGGTTAAGCTCTTTTTTAGCCTCTACATCACTCCTCTGCAGATTGAGAATACCCTTTGAGTCCACCATTATAATATTTTTCTTTTTCGCTCCTGCTTTCACCAGCACGCGCGATATCGCAATATTGGCGGCACCTGCTCCCACCATAGCTATGGACGCCGCCCCCAACTTTTTTCCTACAAATTTGAGGGCATTTATGGCTCCTGCGACCTCTATTGCAGCTGTACCCTGTTGATCGTCATGCCATACAGGGATATCCATCTCCTCTCGTAACCTCTCAAGGATCTCAAAGCATTTTGGTTTCTCAATATCCTCAAGATTAATTCCGCCAAAAGAAGGCTTTAAAAGCTTAACGGTGCGTATAAACTCGTCAGGATCTTTTGTATCAAGGCATATGGGAACAGCATCCACACCGCCCAGATATTTGAAAAGAAGTGATTTTCCTTCCATAACAGGCATTGCGGCCTCGGGGC
The DNA here is from genome assembly GCA_034659995.1 of Methanobacteriota archaeon. Lineage (GTDB taxonomy): Archaea > Methanobacteriota_B > Thermococci > Methanofastidiosales > B48-G16 > JAYEIH01. Next base: position 5,043 of record JAYEIH010000098.1, on the reverse strand, counting down.
CAATATCGCCGAGACCGAGTACCCTTGTCCCATCGGTGACGATGGCTATGGTATTCCATCTATTCGTCAGGTCAAATGATCTTTCCTTATCCTCTGCGATTACCTTGCACGGCTCTGCGACCCCTGGAGTATACCATATGGCAAAATCACTAAAATCACGGATCGCACATTTGGGTGTTATCTCTATCTTCCCTTTATAAAACGGATGGAGTTTTAATGCATCCTGTCCGGGTTTCTCTGCCTTTTTTAAAAGTTCTTCTTTATCCATGCAGTATATTTCTGAGGGACATAAAAAAGGTTTTCTTCGTTAGATTTTAATAGACAAAGAACAAAATGGGTCAATGACAAAACTCCAGGAAAAAAGGATGCTTTTGGATAGATATTTTAGAGTAAATGAAAAAACAGAGCATCTGCTGAGAAAAAAATTGGGTATTGGTTTTAATCTGGATAATATCAGAATTATAAGCGATAAAGAACTTTTAGAACTTTTTAAAAGCCTTAAAAAGTACACCGAGCCCAAAGGTGATTTTTACGGGAATTATTATACCATTAAAGATGGTGAGCTTACGGTGGAGTCCTCTTGGCAGATGATAAAGGAGAGGATAATCGAATCTCTTTACAGTGAAGAAGGAGACAGAGTGTACAGAGTGTTAAAGCTTTTAGAGAATAAAACGGATTATGCACTAATCAAAACAAAAATTTTCAACTGCAGAAAGGCACTGGATATGCTTTTGGGCAGGAAGATAATAGAAAAGGAGTTTTTAAAGGGGCGAACGGTATACTACATACGAGAGGAGCTTAAGTTCCCTGTAAAAAATACCTTAAAAAAAGTTAATATGACAGAAAAAACAAAATTAAAATCTAAACTGGCGAGAGAGGAGCTCAGAGAGATAAAAAGATTGGATCAGGAGTTTGAGAGCTATTTATCTACGATTTCCAACTACGATGATCTCGATCTTGGTTTTCTTCTGGATTATCTAAAGAAAAGCTTTGGAAAGCTGTACTTTGACATCTTTCTGAGCATCATTCAGCAGTACTCCCTCACAGACATTGCAATTATCAACTCCGCCTATGAGACTGTAATGAAAACAGGCTTCAATCTGGCCTTTTTTGGCGAACCGGGCACGGGGAAAACATTTGCCATAGAAACCATTATTAGGGGGGATGAGCGGAAAAATATCCCTCCTCATGGGATTCCCGGAAGAAACAGATACTGTGGGGGGATGACGGCTGCCCGCTTTATACGGATAGGTGAGGCGTACCAGGACAGGAAGTTCAACTTTATTATCCCCGAGTTCAATGACTGGTTTAAGTACAAAGGCATGGTAGAACCCCTCAAACTCGCAATGGAACAGAAGGAAATAAAGTACGAGATAAAAAATGAGGTTGTAGGGCCGTATAAATTTGAGTCATTCTTCACTGTTAATTACAATACAAAGGTATTTGACAGAGGGTACAGAACAACAGTCCGAGATCCCAATTTTAATGCCATTGAGGACAGAATGCTCTGCAGGCTTCACAGGCTGACACCTGAACGGTACAGGACTATCGCTGAAAGCCAGAAAAATATCGCGTTGGGAAGAATTGATCTCGGAAAGAGCAGCGTGATCAGAGAACATCTGTCGTATGTGTATGCGTGTGGTCATGGGTATAAAGACATGTACAAACCCGTACTCCTCACGGAGCGAGTGTACGATGCCATCGACGAGCTGCGGGAGAGAATTCTCGATGAGGTCGATGAAATTTCATTCTCACCGAGGCTTGAGAGCAGGGCAATACAGCTAGCATGTTCTATGTCCCTAGTGAATTACCTGAAATACGATGAGTGTGTAGAGGTCGATGAAACAGCCCTGCAACTGGCTCTGCGGTTTCTTCTGGAGGAGGTATGGGTGCGCAGCGGAGAGTCCTTTGAGCTCGATAAGTTCTCGGAGTATCTTGTGTGATCATCGGGTGACCAGATCTTTTGCCCTTTTATTTGCCTTTTCAAGTATCTTTTCCTCCCTAAGCGTTAGTATCTCTCTATTTTTCATGACAAACTTACCGTTTATCATTACGTCCGAGATATTTTCTGTATCAAAGGAATAAACAAGGTTTGAAATAATGTTGTGTGCGGGGCATAGATTTGCGGAGTTCAGGTCTACAAATATCAGATCTGCCAGATACCCCTCTGCTATTTTTCCTATGCTCAGATCCAGTGCTTTTCCCCCATTTTCTGTGGCTATTTCAAGAGCTTTCTCGGCATTGAGAGCCGTCGGATCCTTCAGTTTGTGTATCAGTGCCATTACTTTTAGATCTTCGAACATATTCAGTGAGTTGTTTGATGCGGCACCATCTGTGCCGAGAGAGACAAGGACCCTGTTTTTTAATAACTCAGGAATTGGAGCTATACCAGAAGAAAGCTTTGTATTTGATACGGGATTATGTGATACTTTCACTTTCTTTTCCCTGAGAATCGCTATTTCTCTCTTCGTGAGATGAACACAGTGCGCTGCAAGGACATTCTCATCCAGAAAATCCTTTAGATACTCAATTGGTGTCACACCGTGCTCATTTTTAATGTCCTCTACCTCTTTTTTTGTCTCCGAGAGGTGCATATGAATCTTTTTATCATATTCATGACTGAGTTCCTTTAGGTGCATTAAAAACTCCCGTGAGCAGGTATACGGCGCGTGAGGGCCGAACATAAATGAGGTTCTATCATTCTTTTCACATTTCTTCATCAGCACCATGGATTTTTTTATCTCCCTTTTCCCTTTTTCTTTATCAGAGAGCTCTATGATACCATGGCTCAAAACACCCCGTATCCCGGACTCGGCCACAGCATCAGCCACCCTGTCCATAAAAAAATACATATCGTTGAAACAAGTGGTGCCGCTCTTTATCATCTCAATAATGCCCAGTAAACTCCCATAGTAGACATCTTCTTCAGTTAACTTATCCTCTGAAGGCCAGATATACTCTTCTAGCCATCTGTTCAGCGGCAGATCATCTGCGTACCCCCTCAGCAGGGTCATTGCCAGATGTGTATGAGTATTTACAAGTCCGGGGAGAATGAGTTTATTTTCCGCATTGTACCCCTCACCTTCCAGTTTTTTTCCAATCTTTGCAATTCTGTTCTCATTTATCTCAATATCCCTTCTGATGATCTCCCCTTTGTAGTACACCAGTCCATTACGGAGTATCATGGTCTGTACTATAACGAGGGTTATAAATAGGTTTTGCAGGAGAAGGTTCTCTACGAAGCTCGCAGCCCCTACAAACTGCAACAAAGACAAGCTATGATAGACTTTATAAATCCCTAAATATAGCTTATAAGTATTTTTATCGCTTCAACTCAAATCTTATAAGTTCTGCTGTCATTTTACACTCTTTTTCAGTGCCAAACTTAAACTTCACATTGTATCTTACTTCTGGAGAGTACCAGTACTCTTCAATGATGTAGAGCGTATCACCTTCGAACCATCGTATTTCAACCTTATATGCTATAAACTCTCCAGCTTCAACGGTTATCTTTTCCTTTCCAAGTATTTTCCCCTCAAAAGTTAACTGATGTTCTCTCACAGTCCCATTTTCATCTGTATGTCTTTGTTCAAAGGTCCCGCCCCATCTCTTTCCAACTTTCAGAGAGGGGGTAAAAAATTCGAAGGTAAAATAGGGGTCCCCTTTAAACTCATCTTTGGATAAAAGTTCATTTTCTTTATTGTACTTTTCCCAGCGTGTGTATCCCTTTCTATACGTGTAGACTCTATACTGAGTTTGTTTTTTGTATGTTTCCTTCATCACCACCTCATTCCGCCCAACATCTACTACTTCCATAGTATATCTGTTCTTTTCATCACCTTCGGTAACTGCATAGACCCATTTATCCCCTTCCTCGTATTTTTCCGAGGGCATCATATAATAAGCAGCTACAAGAAGAATAATTGTTGCACCTACTATGAGAACTGCCAGTTTCTTGCCAATGATCCTCATCCTGTTGTGCACCTTCCGGTCTTATACCATGAACCACAGCGCCTCCTTTTCATCTCTTATCGCCTCCTCTATACGCTACACTTTGCATTTAAGACTGTTTTCAAGCGATCTGATATCTTTTCTTCAATATGCGCTTTGTCTCTTCTGTCTCTAAGCTAAATATAAGTAAAGCTAAAGTTATAGAAACGATGCCGATAAAGATAGGGAGTAAATGCAAGAGAATATCCTCTCCCCCGACACCAGGAAGACCACATAGCTCTCTAGCCCACATAAGGTTATAAACAACTGCGGACAGGCCGTAAAATGAGAGTATACCCAGCAATGGTATCTCTTCCGATTTTTTTATTTTATGGGCTACTAACAATAGAACCAAGGATACTCCCAAACTAAATCTAAATGCTATATAAACAATACCTGGGTCGTAGTAAAGAGAAGGCGCCCCAAAATGAAGATCCAGAAGGAAAACAGACCTATATATGACAACCAGCCCATAGATAAACAGAGCATAACACGCTAAAGAAAAAACTTCAGGATTGAAAACGCCATTTTCCTTAATCCTGTACAGTTTTAAGGCTAAGTATAATAGGATAAACGCTATAAATGCATACCCTATAACAATAATATATGAGCCAAATTCATGATATGATGGTATCCAGTTCTCGTGCCATGATCCCGGGTGTAAAATGTCCCATACTCCCTCTCCACTAAGTGACAGGAAGTAGAGCGAACTTGCTAACGATACTATATACGAACTAGGTATCACTTTTCTCCAAGATTCTTCCCTCCATACTCTAAAGGAGAGATATATCAAGGCAGTACCGACCATAAATGATAATACCCGTGGCAGATTTGCTCCGCATTCTCCTCTACACGAGATGTAATAATAAAAAAATGTGTAGATTCCTTTGAAACCTAAAAATAAAAAAAACAAAAACAAGGACAGGACTATTTTTTTGTTGTTTTTCATATTAAGACCCATATTAATTCTCCGTATATGTAACAGAACTCGATAGTACCAAAAGCACCGCTACAACCACCAGAACTTTTCTTTTATTTTTCATTTCTTATCCT
>JAYEIH010000097.1:8207-41890 GCA_034659995.1 Methanobacteriota archaeon | reverse complement strand
TTTTTCTTCTGTATAAAAAGAAAGAGAAGAAGCCGACGAAAAGACAGATAGGTATGGAACATTATTTTTCATGAGTTCCTGCGAGGCCTTGCCGATAAGATCGGGAATATGGGATATATTTTTTCCTATGAATGTAATAGCAGCTTTTTTCTTATCCATAACTTTCATTTTCGATTTTTCTCGTAAGTTTCCGATAATTTCCGTACCTGTGTTCATTATATCACCGTTTTCAAAGTCCACAATCCGAATTTTCATTTCTTCGGGGGCATATCGGAGTGCTTTTGGGCAGAAAACATCTCCACCGCGGTATCCAAGCTGTACCAGCTCTTCAGCGGTAATGTGAGATATTCTTTGAGGGGAACTGATGATATCGGGGTCGCCTGTTAGCACGCCGGGAACATCTTTCAGTAAGATAACGGTCTCCACACCGAGGGCTCTGCCCAGTACCACAGCAGTGGTATCGGAGCCCCCTCTTCCAAGTGTGGTCACTCCCCCCTCCATTGTTTTCCCGACAAATCCCGGTATAATGGGGATTACTCCTTTTTCTATTAGCGGTTTTAATCTCTCCTCAACCCTTTTCTCTGTCTCTTCAAGAAGTATCTCTGCATTACCGTGCTGGTCATCTGTGAGTATAGGGAATGAGTCATCTGAAAGAAGTATTCCCTCCGCTTCTATCCCCGCGTTTTGAACTGCCGACTCTATTATTTTTACACTGAGCTGTTCACCTTCGGCGAGTATTCTGTCAGAGTCTTTTGGATTGTATCTCTTATGGCTACTGATAACGATCTCGGAGAGGGAGTCTGTTATCCCATTGAGAGCAGAAACAACAAGGGCAGGGAGGACACCCTCCTTTCTGATCTGCGATATTTTTTCAACTGTCTTTCTCACAGATTCGCCTCCTGTAAGACAGGAGCCGCCCACCTTCAGTACGGTGATTCGTTTTTTACTCTCCAAGACAACAGTTTTCATTTTATTCCTTTTAGGAATATTTATTAAATTTTTTATTACTATTCACCTTATTCGATACCCCTTTAAAAGGTTAACGGTTCATTTTTCTCGAAGCACGAAAGATTTTTATTGATTCCAGAGAGAGGAAAGATATGGAAATAGGTATTGTAGGGAAGCCAAACGTGGGAAAGTCCACATTTTTCAACGCATGTACTATGGGAGAGGCAGAGATTGCAAATTATCCCTTTACCACGATAGACTCAAATATAGGAGTAGCTTACGTCACGGCTACATGTCCCTGCATGGAGCTTGGTGTTGAGTGTAGCCCGCAGAATTCCAAGTGTATCGGGGGTGTGAGATTGATTCCTACAAAGATTATCGATGTTGCAGGACTTGTTCCCGGTGCTTCCGAGGGAAAAGGATTGGGAAATAAGTTTTTAGATGATATACGCAGAGCGCGTGTTCTCGTACATGTGGTGGATGCCTCTGGCAGTACAGATGAAAAGGGAGAGCCATGCGAGATAGGTTCCCATGATCCCATGGAGGATATCCGATTTCTTGAAAAGGAGATAGATTCATGGTTTTTTCATATTCTGAGGCGGAACTGGAGCAAGTTCTCAAGGAAGATACATCTCCAGCATAAGGACTTTGCAAAGGTTATTGCAGATCATTTCTCCGGACTGGAGATTACGGAAGAGGATCTTCATGCCGTTCTGCGGGAATGCAATCTCAGTGTCGATAAACCGGATAAGTGGAGTGATGATGGTCTAAAGGGTTTTTCCACGGCCCTGAGAAAAATAACAAAACCGATAGTTATAGCCGCAAACAAGATAGATATAGCTCCCAAGGAGAGCCTTGAGGCTCTGAAGAAAACTGATTACAGGGTAATTCCCACATCTGCGGAGGCAGAACAGATTCTGAGAAAGGCCAAAAAGTTCGTTGATTATACGCCTGGAGCAGGAAGTTTTACAATAAAATCCGACAATCTGACAAAGAAGCAGCATCATGCACTGGATCTGATAGAGTCTATACTGAAAGGGTATGGAAGCACAGGCGTTGTTCAGTGTTTGGACTATGCAATCTTTGATGTTTTGGAGAGAATAGTGGTCTATCCCGTGGAGGATGAGACACACCTTACGGATAAAAAGGGCAATGTGCTTCCTGATGCCTATCTCATGAAAAAGGGCTCAAGTGCACATGAGCTTGCCTACAAAATCCACACAGATATTGGAGAGAACTTTATCCATGCGGTCAATGCAAGAACGAAGATGAGAATCGCTGAGGACTACGAGCTTCAGAACGACGATATTATAAAAATTGCATCTGCAGCTAAGTGATCCACTTATCAAGCTCTGTTTTGGCGAGATGGAGCTTGCCGTACTGGCCCCCGCCACCTGGAGTTATTTCAAGCTTTTCCTCTCTGTAGCTCAGGATATAAGACGCCACTTTTTTGTCTATTTTCTTTAATTCATTGTACTCCGCGTTTACAAGGATCTCTATCTCGTCATTGAACTCCCGCAGGAATTTTTTGTAGAGTACGAGATTGTTTTTACTCGATAGACTGTATCTCTTTTTCAGCGCTATTATCTCTGATAGAGGAGCTATTCTGAGATATGGAGGACGATCTTCCGGTCCCTTCTCCTGATCTTTTAACTCCATAATCCTGTCATATACTCCTTTTTTTATTCTTCCTCCACACTTACATTTCCATTTTCTTTCCACTGCCTGTTTTAGAGTGTATATCTCATGACAGTCTATACATGCTGTTTTATGGTACTTTCCAAGTACGGGGTTGAGTCCTACATTCTGGACGAACCGTCTTCCGTTCTTCCTATGTATGGCCTCCAGTATTTCTGTATATGTCTTTTTCTCAAGTTCTATGATATTGAACTCCCTGCCGAGTCTATGTGGCCATGGTGAATGGGCATCGCTGTTACTTAAAAAAGTAAGATCTCGCAGTTCCGATATATGATCCGCCAGTTCTGAGTCCGCAGAAAGCCCAAGCTCCAGAAAATCTATTTTGTCAGCATACTCACCATAACAGTCTTTTAAGGAATCATGCTCGCCATAGAGGGCGGTCCATGGAGTGAAGGCATGTGCAGGTCCCATAATACCATCTGCAGACTTTACTCGCTCAACGATCTCGTCCCCTCCAAGGCGTAGATGGCATCTCCCGTTGGTATCTATATCATTTGAATACTTTTTGAACTCCTCATAGAGCTCTTCAGCCTTTGAAAACGAAGGAAGAAGAATGAGATGGTGTACTCTTCTTTTATCCTCAACCTCTACGGTAATAATAAAACGCACCCCACCCCTCTCATAGGTGCCTTCCTCCACCCTTTCCAGCGATTTTTTTAAATGAGAGGTCCATGACGGATGAAATACATCCGCTGTTCCTACAACATCAAGACCTTTCAGTTCTGCCTCCCTGGCAATCAGAGGGATTTCCATCTTTTTTGATGTTGCATACGAGTACTTTGAGTGTAGATGAAAATCTACTGAAATTCTCATCGTATATACTCCATATCCCTTTTTCTCTGTTTTTCTTTTATCTCTTTCTCTGTTTTTTCCTGATATCTCCGGAGATTTTTTATTATTTCTTTGTTCTCTTCGATTTTCTTTTCCAGCCCTTCCAGATCTATGTCCGTCTTTAGCATTTTGTTCAAACATTTGAGTACCGATTTAGCGGCTTTGGGGTCAATAATATCTCCTGAAGACTCGCCCAGGAGGCATACTCCTTCCAAATTTCTCATTTTTCCCATTGTAGGGAGAAGTCCGGCGGCACCTACTATTGCAGCCCCCATATCTTTTCTAAAGATTAAATGAGTATCGGCATCTGAAAATTGTTCCATTGTGCTATGATCTGTGCTGGAGGCCAGGACTTTTGGATCTTCAATCTCTGTTTCCTTTGCAGAGTATCCTCCAAGAGTATATATCTTAGTTACACCATACTTTTCCAGAAAATCGAGTATTTTGTGAACAATTTGATAATGGCCATAGGAGTTTGTTGGAGATACCTGTGTATCTCCTGTCAAAAATATTATATCTTTTTCCTTACTGTAATGAAATTCATCTCTCACTAGTCTGAGAGAAGAGTCTTCCCCTATCAAAGCCTGATGCGGAAAGTATGGGGAGTACAGTTCGGCAAACTTTTTTGCTTTTAACTCTGATACAAGGTACTCTGTGGCTATTTTACCTATTAATCCTATACCAGGTAGCCCTTCAATAAAAATTGGATTATTCGGTTTTATTTTTTCAATTTCTATGATTGTAGTCTTCATATTCCTTATCCCTCGAGTTTTGCCATACGCCTATATTTTCCATATTTGTCCTTTGGAGAAAAATGTGGGGGTTTGGGGTAGTATGTTTGGGAGTGACACCGTGGACATTCTGATTTGAATGTGTAGGTTCCGCACTGAAAACACTTTTTTATTTTCATTTTACCCTCTTAAATTCCACATTTCCATCGTGGTCGTACATGCACTCTGAGACATGGCTCTTGTACTTGGCAAGGATATCCTCTGCCGTTTTATAATCGTGACTTGTCACCTTTACCGAGTACATTGGAGAGCCCAGGAGTTTTACCTCTATGCACTCATTATCGTTTTTCAGGGCTTTTTGCAGTACATCCACACCATTGGGCTCATAACATTCTATTGACATGTTGGATTTTATCTCAACTTTTTGAATTTCGAACGTGGAGCATATAAGTTCATAGAGCTCGTCTATGTATTTTTCAGGTATGTCTCCCTCAAAAATCTCTTTTCCATCCACAAGAGCCTTTTCAAAGGCCTCGTACAGATACCCATGTTTTTTTCTCAGCGGAGCCACTATTTTCTCAGCAACCTCGTCGTCAGGGATATCATTTTTTTCTACAAAGTACTCCATAAGTTTTTTTCCCTTTTTTTCCTGCTTTTGCTGTTTTACCGTGATCTTTTTCTGTTGCGCACTTACTCTTTTAAGCGAGAGATTTATATGCCCCTTGGAAGGATCTACCCGCAGGACCTTGGCAACGATCTTCTGTCTCATTTTTACATGATTTCGTATGTTTTTTACCCAACCGGAGGATATTTCCCTTATGTGGACCATGCCACTTTTGTTGTACTCATCAAGTTCGACCATCACTCCATAAGGATGTATCTCCGTTACGGTACCTATAACAAACTCGCCTTGCTCAGGGTATCTGCCGTTCATGTTACTCTAACTCCTCTATTAATTTCCCCTTTATTTTTCCCAGCCCGCCTGTTGTTTTCATTAGTGTTTTACCGCAGACTAGACACTCAACTGTTTTCGCAGGTTTATTAAAGACTATTTGTTCGTTTCCGCAGTCCTGACATTTTATTTTTATGAACTTAGATTTCGGGTTGGTTATCATAGTATCACGTTAACTCAAATCTTTTCGCTCTAAAACCTTTTTTAGTATGCATTTTGTTGCATTCAGTGCATATGAGTCGCAAATCGCGTCTTTTTGTGTTCTTTCCACCGCTTGGCTTTGGTCGAGGATAACCTCCGTAGCCTTCCGTTTTCCTTCTGAATCTTCTTTGCCCCTGCTTCAGTTCTCCTCTTTTCCTTGGTTTTTGTATCTTAACCTTATGTTCCGTATGTTTTTCACAATGAGGACAGTAAGTCCTAATTTTTTTTGGCATCTTCATTCTCTTTCACCTTTATACACTGGTTGGATTTTATAAGTAGTATTCCAATCTCTATTGGTAACTCTATATTCTCGCCCTTTTTAAAGGGCCCGTATGCTCTGAGATCAGGCCCGATGATCTCGGGAAGGTCCTTTTTTGTTCGTACCTTCAATCTCCTTGGTATACTCCCTGCAAAGAGTGTTTTTTTATACTTTTTTATTAACTCGGAGATCTCCTTAAAAACTTTTTCCTCCTCAGGCATTAGGTTTCTGTTCTGGTGCTTGAGCATCTTTTCCAGTCGTATCGTAACAAGTTCAGAAAAACAATTTTTGAGGGTTTTCATCTCCTCCTTGAGAACTCTCTTTTCCAGTCCATCTTTGAGCTCTATCTTATTTTTCAAACCCCCAATACGATTTAGAAGAGTGAGATAAAGGTCCTGCGGTAGTTTCTGTAACTCTACCTCCTCCTGCTCCTTTTTTAAAAGATCCTCCATCATTCTCGTTCAATCCTGGGAGCCAAAATGAACTTCACCTTGGCCTTATCTATCTCAAACTCGAGCATCAGGGGCAGATCCATCCCGAATCTCAGTACTATCGATCCGTAAAGAGATTTGGCAATATCTGATAGATAGCTGAGATTAAATGTGGCCCTGGCTTCCTCTTCCACGTTGTACTCTTCCATTGAACTTTTTTTGTTGACTATCTTGATATCACTCATGTCCCCCTCAGCAGTTATCAGGAGTTTCTCCTTTTGCGCTTCAAATATAACATGATCGGCAACAACGGAGGCATCCTTAATGTCCTCCTGAAATAAACCGGCATCCGCTTTAATTGTGACTGTAAACTGAATTTCCGGTTGTTTGGATCTTTTTTCTAAGACATCGATGATTGGAATCCCAAAGGTTCTCTTTGATTCTCCAATAAATGTCAGATGTATTTTCGATTCATCCACTTCAAAAATGAGGATATCACTTGGCTTGGCCCTTCTCATTATCTTATTCATCTCGTTTACATCTATGCCAACAGAGACCTCTTTATCAAAGGAGAACTCATCAAAGATTTCCTTTGGCACAACGAGATCGATCATTGAGATATGTGAGGGATCCATTGCCCTCATATAGATCCCTTCCTCCTTTATCTCGAAGGGGGCCTCTTCCACTATATTATTTACCGTGTTCACAATGTCCTTCCATAACCTTGCCTCAAGTTTTGCACTGAACATATCAAACGATACGAGAGATACTATATAAATCTTTTTCAGGCGAGAAGACGTTGACGAAAATGAGAGCTGCTTCTTCCTTATTTTATCCTACCTATACCTCTCGTTCACCCTCTATTGCTCCTATCCCCGGAACCTTAACCCTTTTCTCTATATTATCGAGGATTTCAGAGAGGACAACGGTAAAGAATAGGTAGATAATACCTATAAAACTGAATATTTCTATATATCTGAAGGTGTCTGCTGCTATGAATCGTCCCTCTGCAGTCAACTCCTTCACCTGAATTATGTATGCTATGGAGGTATACTTCAGAAGGTATATAACCTCATTTGACCAGGCAGGAATCGCTATTCTGAGACTTTGCGGCAGTATTATATTCTTAATCGCCTGAATTTTTGACATTCCCATACTCCGTGCAGCTATCATCTGTCCGGAGCTTATCGCCTGTATGGATCCTCGGAGGTACTCCGCCTGATACGCAGCGCTGTTGAGGCTAAACCCAATAAAAGCGGCCATTAGAGGCGTAGGATTGTATCCGAGTGTTGGTATCCCATAATAGAGTATAAATACTTGAACAAGAAGGGGGGTACCACGAATAAGTTCTATATATCCAATACAAAGCCATGAGCTGATTTTATTACCGTATACTCGTCCCAATGCCAGTAAAATACCCATGATAAACCCCAGTACTATGGATGAAAAGGTGAGGGTCAGTGTTTTCTCCAGACCTTGAAGAAGATTTGGCAGAGACTCAATGAAAAACTCAACCGTCCCCATTGATTACTCTCCTCCATATAATGTGGCGATCTTTCCGAGGAACTCTTTCGTTCTTTCGTTCTTTGGTTCGTTAAACATTTTTTTTGGGGTACCCCTCTCTACTATCACTCCATTCTCTATGAATATTATCTCATCCGAGACGCTTCCTGCAAAGCCCATCTCATGAGTTACAGTCAGCATTGTCATCTCTCCGGCAAGATCCTTCATTACCTCCAGTACCTCTCCGATGAGCTCGGGATCGAGCGCAGAGGTGGGTTCATCAAAGAGAATTATCTTTGGTTCCATAGCCAGCGCTCTCGCGATTCCCACTCGCTGTTTCTGTCCTCCCGAAAGTTCGGCAGGGTACTGTTCTGCATGTTCTTCTAACCCTACCTTCTGCAGTTCTTTCATGGCTTTTTTCCTTGCATCTTCCTTTTTCATTCCCTTTACTTTCTCCAATCCAAGGGAAACGTTCCTCAACGCGGTGAGATGATTGAAGAGATTAAAATGTTGAAACACAAACCCAATCTCCTGTCTCATTTTATTTATATCCCTTTTTGGATCTGTCACTTCCTCCCCATCAAGCCATACCTCTCCTTTATCTGGTGGACTTAACTGATTAATACATCGTAAGAGGGTGCTTTTTCCCGTCCCGCTGGGTCCTATGATGACCTTTACGTCACCTTTGTCCATGGTAAAGGATACCCCCTTCAAAATCTCCGTATCTCCGTATGTCTTATGAATGTTCTTTAATTCAAGCATGTGCATCTTATTACCTCTCTACCTCTGTTTCAAATCCTGACATTTTGTATTTTGTTTCCAGATACCCTAAAACTTGATTGGCCGAGATGACCATTATGAAATATATTATCGCAACTATCAGATACATTGGAAGAATCACATTGGGTGGGGCATTGGGGTTCATGATTCTGTCACTGGCCTCTTTCATCAGCTCTGCCACACCTATTGCATAGGCCAGGGAGGTGTCTTTAAGCAGGATGGTGTATTCATTGGACCATCCAGGAATTGAAAGCCGCAGGATCTGGGGAAGTATTACGTGTCTGATTGCCACGAGTTTTGACATTCCCATACTTCGGGCGGCGACCATCTGTCCTTGTGGAATGGAGTTTATAGCGCTTCTGAATATTTGGGCCTGGTATGCAGCGCTCCTAAGTCCCAACGCTAATATAGCAGCTTTGAAGGCATTAAGGTTGAGTCCGAACTGAGAGGGTCCAAGAAATATAAGAAAAAGTATGACTAAAAGAGGTATCCCTCTTAGTACCCTTTCATAAATATAAATAGGAAAAAAAAGAAATTTGTTTCCGTAGGAACGTCCGAGAGCCATCAAGATCCCCAAAGGTGTTCCCAGAGCTAAACTTAATACCGTTAACCCTATCGTATATTCCAGGCCATAGAGAAGGCGCGGCAAGGAATCTATGAGATAATCTATCTGCAACGTAATCACAGTTACCTACGGTTTTAACTAAAGTATTTTTCTATTAGTTCACTCCACTCATCTGATCCCATAAGGTTTTCTAATCCTTCGTTCAGATCCTTAAGCAGATCTTCGTTGTCTTTTCCTACTCCAAGACCGTATTCTTCTCCCGTCTCCATGGTGACAACCATGACAACATCTCCCTGGCCTTCAAAGTTTTTTGCCACGGGGGTGTCAAGAACTACTGCATCTATGTTTCCGTTTGTCAGATCTTTCACGCACAACAGGTATGACTCATATCTGTTGAGATTCTCATCGCCTATATTGTCCTTTACCCATGCAGCTCCAGTAGTTCCTGTCTGCGCACCGACTTTTAATCCAGCCAGATCATCGCTGCTGCTGACTTCTTCATATCCTTTTCTCACCAGTATGGACTGATCCGCTTCGTAGTAGGGGTCGCTGAATGATATTTGTTCCGCTCTTTCATCTGTGATCGTCATGGCGGCGGCGATTACATCGATCTTTTCACTCTTTAGCGATGCTATCAATGCATCGAAGGACAGGTCCTTCACTTCTACTTCGTAGCCTTGATCTTCAGCTATTTTTTTGATCATATCAATGTCAAAGCCAACTATGTTTCCATCGTCGTCTTTGTACTCAAATGGTGCAAAGCCTGTAGCAGTCCCCACAACTATCTTTCCTTTTTCTTCTTCTCCGCCTATGCAGCCGCTCAAAATTGAAAGTACCATTGCTGTCGCGACCAAAAGGCCCATACATTTCCATTCTTTTTTCATTTTTTTTGCCTCCTTTTTAGGTTACTCATTAGAATTTCTCATGAATCTTTTTAAGCTTTCCCCCGTTGATTCCGGGTCCTTCGAGGTGAAGAGCGAGTGTTGCTATGATACCTTATAATATCTACTGAATGCGTCTCATCTGGATGTGGGTTTCGCCCACATCGATCTGGCCCCCATCTGGATGTGGGCTTTGCCCACATCATTCTGTAGCGGGTTTGCAGTGCAACCGAAACCTTTATAAACTTCATGAAAAATGTAGCCTTATGACCCATAAGAGTGATTTATTTCCAAATCGATAGGGATTTTCCAAAAACTTTTCTTAGACTGCGTTATCGTGTAGTAATAATTGACGTTTTTAGGAGGGTATTTTATGGCTGAAGAAGAAGGAGTTACTGTAAAAAAATCTGAGAATTTCTCAGAATGGTACAATCAAGTTGTGTTAAAAGCTAAACTGGCAGATTACTCTCCCGTAAAAGGATGCATGGTTATACGGCCCTATGGCTATGCGATTTGGGAGAAGATCAAGGGATTTTTGGACAAAAGAATTAAGGAAACGGGACATCAAAACGCGTACTTCCCCCTGTTTATCCCTGAAAAGTTTTTTAAAAAGGAAGCGGAACACGTCGAAGGGTTTTCGCCGGAAGTTGCATGGGTAACCCATGGAGGTGACAGGGAGTTAAATGAGAAACTCGCGATACGCCCGACCTCTGAGACGATTATCAATTATATGTACTCCCAGTGGATACGGAGCTACCGCGATCTTCCTCTGTTGATCAACCAGTGGGCAAATATTATACGTTGGGAAACAAAAATGACAAAGCTCTTCATGCGGACAAGGGAGTTCCTCTGGCAGGAAGGTCATACATGTCATGCCAGTAAGAAAGAAGCGGATGAGGAAGTGAGGAAGACGCTGGATCTCTATAGGGAGGTCTATGAGGACCTTCTGGCAATCCCCGTAATACAGGGATACAAAACAGAGATGGAAAAATTTGCCGGGGCACTTTATACTACTACTGTAGAGGCTCTAATGCCCGATGGAAGGGCAATACAGGGAGGCACCTCACATAATCTCGGTCAGAACTTTGCAAAGCCCTTCGATATAACCTATACGGATGAGAATGAGCAGGAGAAATATGTATGGCAGACCTCATGGGGTCTGACCACGAGAACAATTGCTGCACTGGTGATGATACACAGCGATGATAAGGGGCTTGTGCTTCCACCGAAGGTTGCGCCGATAGAGGCGGTCATTGTTCCTATAGTCTTTGAAGAAGAGAAGGAGAGCGTTCTGGAGGAGGCCCGCAAGATACGGCAAATGATAACAGAAAAGTATTCCGTTGAGATGGATGACAGAGAGGGATACACAGCGGGGTACAAGTTTAATGATTGGGAACTGAAAGGAGTACCCGTAAGGATAGAGGTGGGGCCGAGAGATATCAAGAAGGGGCAAGTTGTTCTTGTGAGAAGGGATACAGGAGAAAAAAAGGCGGTAAAAGTAGAAGAGCTTATGAAGAAGATAGAGAGATTGTTTAGTGCAATTCAGGATAATCTTTATAAAAAAGCCAAAAAGAATCTTGAGGAGAATACCGTGAAAGTGAAATTATACGAAGAGTTTAAAAAAGCTGTTAAGGATAGAAAAATGGTTAAAGCACCCTTCTGCGGCTCCGTTGAATGTGAAGAGCGGATTAAGGATGAAACAGGAGCAACATCTGCGTGTATTCCCTTCAAAAGTAAGGATAAAGGAAAATGTATACTATGTGGTAAAGATGCCAAAGGTGTTGTTTACTTCGCCAAACATTATTAGTTCTTTCTTTTTTTCTTTTAGTTGTATTTCTTAGTTTCAATTTAATGTTCCTATAAAGGCAGATGGGGACTCTTCAAATAAGGGAAACATTTATATAGGCTGTCTGTTATTAACTCAAAAGTTAATATCACACAATAACTATCAAAAGTGAGGAGACCAAGGAGTGGGGGTGTGGGAGGTGGTGAACAGAAGAGCTGTTAGCTCCCGGGCCTCCTCAATTATACACTAAGAGGGCATACTTTAAAAAGCTTTCGGTGCCTCTTTTTTTATATGGGAGTATTAACTATATACAGATAGTTAAAAGATTTGTTATCATACTTATTAGATATATTGTCTATTTCCTATGAAACATTCCCTCTATGACGAATATGGCGCCTATGGCATAGTGGCTGTTTTGGCACAAAAGATGCTGATACTTTGGGCAGTACCACCAGTTTTGCCCCTCGACACCTTACAACGTTTATGATGTCTTTCTACTGTAGTTAGCTTCACGATTCGCTTTTCTTCTTCAAAATATCAGGTTATGGGTATTCAATAAATTACCGTTTCTGAAACTTTATAAGGGTTTTCGATACAGTTAACCAAACCTTTTTATAGGCAATACTGAAAATAAACAACAATGTTCAGCAACGACGAGATATTGCAGGAGGTTATCGCTATCAGAAAGAGTTTTGGGTTTCCAACGATAATTCCGGAGATAATAAACACAGCATATGACGAAAAAAAAGATACTCTCCATATCGTGGCCGAGGACAGAGCGGACAAAAGCAATATCATTGGGTATGGAAAGGTGGTGGGGGAACTGAAAAAAAGGCTTGGTGTAACCTACGTGACATTACACTCTCATCTCGATCTTTTAAGGAGACGGGAAAAACTTACAGAAAATATGGATAAATTAAAGGAAGATCCTGTTTCTATAAAACTAAAAAAATACATAAAAAATGAATTCGAACTGGTAAACGAAGAGATAAAGTTCCCAAAAAACGGGAAATCATTGGTAATACCATGTTCAAACCTTTACTCCCTTCATTTATCAAAAATTTTAGGATTTGAGCCGATTGTATTTACTATTAGACTGACCTATCCAAAGGTAGCCAGAAAGTATGAGTCTGTTATTATTGAAAAGAAAATTCAGGACTGTACCGAGTGTAGGGAACTCACAAGGAAAAAGGCGATTGAGTATGCGAAAAAAAATGATATTCCTATAATATTTGGCGATTTTGATGAGGGAATTACATATGATACGACTATTCTTCTCAATCCAACAAAATTTTTCTGGCTGAACGGATGGAAAAGAAAGAATCTTACGGAAATAAAGGATAAGTGCATGCGGTTAAAGAACGATATTTTTTTCAAAAAACCACTCGAAGAGGTTTACGAAGGCCTTCGCGAACCAAAATGGGCTACAGATGATATAATCAGATACTACAGAGGAGGCTCATGAAAAAAGCTGAGGAGTTCAGGGATATATATCGTGTGCGGAACGCACTGAAAAAACTGGAAACGTACAATGATTCTGACCTGAACAGATATATAAAACCTATTCTTGAGTCCAGACTGGGAAAGGAACAGAAAGTTCAAGAAAGCAATAAGACGCTGATAGCATTTTCCGGAGGGATAGATAGTAAGGCCACCCTCCTTATAACAAAGAAATTCAAGCTTCACCCTGAGGCCGTGACCTTTGTACTATCACCATCTAATAGAAAGCCCATAGAGAGTTTCTGTCAGAAGAATAACGTTAAGATCCATTTTATCAGCGATAACTACCGCAGAACTATACTGGAAGAGGCCAAAAAAAAGCGTTTTCATCCCTGTGGGCGTTGCCATAGATTCATGACGGAGAAAATATATGAGTTTGCAGAAAAGCGAGAGTATAAATTCATTGCATTTGGGGATATGCTCTCTGTGGGCTCCCATTCTATAATCAAGATGGGGGAGATGTACAGACTTAATATACCTGCAATGCTCTCATTGACAAAGGAGGATCATATCGAGATGGTCGGCGAGGAGTTCGATGGTTTTGGCTGTGAGTTTCTGAAGAACCTCCATAAAAAGTACCCCCATTTAAAGAGATACTCTATTCAACGAGTGCTCAGGGAACTGCGATGTCAGAGTATTAGCCCGGAAACGGCAGGAAAACTTATAAAGGATATAGAGGGGGATAACTCATGTTTTTAAAGTACGTGGCAGTTTCAGTGGTGCTGTGTGCGGTCATGCTCGGATATCTTCACTTTTTTATAGAAGCCGAGCATTCTTCAGAGTTAGGAATTGAAGTTCATTTCCCGGAGAATACGAAGGAAATAAGCTCTGGAGATGCCTCATTTATTGTGAGTATCGAAAATTCCGGTCCTGAACGGGATCTCGAGTTTACACTGGGAAAAGATCTGTCCGATGGCTGGACGGCCAATTTTTGTTTCAACGATCTCTGTTTTCTTGATCATGCCACCTACACTCTAAAAGCCAGAGAGAATCTTGATGTGCTTATCGGTGTTACACCCGATTATGACCAAAAGGAGGAGGGAAGGGTAACATTTTCAATTAAAGGAGAGGAAATAAACCGCAAAAAGGAGTTTTCTGTAAAGGCGGATGTCGAGGAGAAGAAGTACAGATATACTATAACAGGCACGACGGAGTGGGATGTGGAAGCATCAAAAACAGCAGAGTTTACCCTCGCCATGAAAAATACAGGGGAAGAAGATATATACACGATAAGTTTGGAAAAGAATCTGCCCGTGGGTTGGAAGGCCTCGTCGTCTGAGGAAGCGTTCTCTCTGGAAAGAAATGAAGAGAGGGATATCAAAGTATATATAACCACACCTCTTGAAGCGGAAGGAGGAGATAAAGGCAGCGTTTCTCTAAAAATAACCCCTGAAAATGCAGAAGAAAGGGATATAACACTAAAAACGGGGATAAAAAAGGATTATAGCTTCCGGATGCAGTGTCCGGAAAGTAAGAAGTACGTTCCCAAGGGGTATGATGCAACATTCAGCATAAAGATAATAAACACGGGAAACTCGAAGGATACCTACCATCTCGAGGCTGAGGAGGGCACCCTCTCAAAGAGTGATCTTCAGCTTGCCCCTGGGGAAAAAGGCACATGCAATCTGACCGTTTCCACGGTACTGGATGATATGAACTTTACGGTTACGGTAAACTCGGACTCGGGACTTGAAGAGAGTCTTGATTTAATTGTCCAGGTAGGCAATGCAAATAAAGGGGTTCTTGCTGAGATGTTTACGGCAACATGGTGCCATTACTGTTACAAGGCAGAGGAGGGCATAGAAGAGATGACAGAGGAGTATCCCGGAGATGTATTTTACATACAGTACCATCCCGGCGATGTGATGGAAAAACCGATCTCAGATGAGAGACTGGATTATTATAGTTTTGCCGGATACCCCACCGTGTACTTTAACGGTGCTCATGAAACTGTAGGAGGCTACGAGGGTGTTGCGGAAAAGTACAGAGATTCCATAGAAGAGGAACTTGAGGAAGAGGATATGACCCTCATGGATCTGAGTTATGAAGATAACGAACTCACAATAAAGATCACTCCGCTCCATCCTATTATGGCGGAGTACGACCTCTATATAATATCGTATAAGGATATCTCGTTCAAAGGAGCGATCTATCCAAATGTTGCGCAGGACTCTGTAAAGAAGAAGATTAGTATGGGGGATGAGTCCGTGATAACGGTGAGTATAAATATAGAGGAGGGTGTAGTTGTATTCATACAGGATAGAAGTATTATAGACTTTGAGGTTCTGGAGTTGAAATAATGGCAGCAGAAAGAACGAAAAATATAGTTCCTTCAAAGATACGAGAGCTCTTTGATAAAGCCGCTGAGATAGAGAATACGATACCTCTTGGCATAGGCGAACCGGATTTTGATACGCCACATTTTATAAAAGATGCCGCTGCAAAAGCTTTGAAAGAAGGAAAAACTAAGTATACCTCTAACCTGGGCATTTTAAAGCTCAGAGAAGCTGTTGCAGAGAAGTACAAAAAAGAATATGGACTGCAACTGGACACAGATGAGATTTTGATGACTGTGGGTGCATACGAAGCCTGTTATCTGGCTTTTCAGGCGTTAATAAATGAGGGCGAGGAGGTTATTATTCCTGATCCCGCATTTCCGTGTTATACGAATGATGCCGTAATGGTAGGAGCCCGACCCGTGGCAGTACCGCTGAAGGAAGAAAATGAGTTCAGAGTTCTTCCCGAGGATGTAAATGAAAAAATAACAAAAAAAACAACGATGCTCGTGACCTGTTATCCCAATAATCCCACAGGAGCTGTTTTGAAGAAGGAGGATTACAGAGGCTTGGCCGAGATCTGTGAGGATAATGATATTTTCCTTTTAAGCGATGATGTCTATGAGAAGATAGTCTACGATTATACGCCTCAGTGTTTTAAAAAATATTATGATAAAACAATCGTTACAAACTCATTTTCAAAGACCTACGCCATGACGGGCTGGAGAATTGGATTTGCCGTAGCAGAAAAGGAGTATCTGACACCGATGCTGCGGGTGCATCAGTATGCGGCAGGCTGCTTGAATACACCTACTCAGGAGGCAGCATATACTGCATTGCAGTCGGATCAGAGCTGTGTGAGGGAGATGGTGGAGGAGTACAAAAGGAGAAGGGATTTCACCGTTAAAAAACTGAACGATATGGGGCTAAAAACACTACTTCCCAAGGGTACCTTTTACTGCTATCCCAACATAGGGTCTACGGGCATGAGCTCTTCGGAGTTCTCCGAGTATTTACTGGAAAAAACAGGAGTTGTAGTCGTGCCCGGAACTGCCTTCGGAGAGAATGGTGAGGATTATATACGAGTGTCCTTTGCAACGGATATTGAAAAAATAAAAGAAGCCCTAAAAAGGATGAAAAATGTTATCTAAGGATTTGATGGAGATATATAAGGAAACAGCACCACAT
The DNA here is from genome assembly GCA_034659995.1 of Methanobacteriota archaeon. Taxonomy (GTDB): domain Archaea; phylum Methanobacteriota_B; class Thermococci; order Methanofastidiosales; family B48-G16; genus JAYEIH01. Next base: position 25,360 of record JAYEIH010000097.1, on the reverse strand, counting down.
ATAGCTAACTTGAAAAGAATAAAGGAGATACTCTCGGAACTGGAGGGGGAACCCAGGGAGGAGGTAGTGAAAAAACTAAAAAAACATCAAAAAGAGGCAGACCCAACGTTGAGAACAGATATAACGATAGTTCTGAGATCTATAGCTGAACAATAACCTTTTTATTCCCCCTTTGTATTTTTCTTATAAAGCGTATCGGAGGAAAAAATATGGGCGACAAAGAACAAAAAAAAGTAGGAACCTTAAAAAAAGGCAGGTACCTGATCATAAATGATGAACCATGTAAGATTAAAAAAATACAGACCTCTTCACCGGGAAAGCATGGCAGTGCAAAGTCCAGAATAATGGCCGTTGGCCTTTTTGACGATAAAAAAAGAAGCATTATAAAACCCGTGAATGCAAAGATCTTCGCCCCGATTATCGATAAGAACACTGGAATGGTTACGGCGATTATGGGCGATAATATCCAGTTAATGGATATGAACTCCTATGAAACATTTGAGGTCCCGATGCCGGAGCCGGAGGACGTAGAAGGAGAGATCAAACAGGGCCTAAATGTTGAGTACTGGGAGACCCTGGGAAAGATAAAGATAATAAGGGTTAAGAGTTGATGTTTTTTTCCTATGGATACCTCAAGTTCGTGAGATAAAACTCTGCACTCTCACTCTGCACTCTCACTCTGCACTTTGTTCTTTTGAGGTATATGGCAGAGGGTAACCAGCTTCGCCCCACCCAAATATTTAGTAGCGGGAAAAGGAGGAGTTTTGCAATGAATAAACAACACATTTATATGTAGTTGTAGACATGTATAGTGTGTGATGAGATGCCGTCTAAAAATGTAAATTTAGACCCCGATGAAATTCTATATAAAAAATATCGAGGATGTTGCAAAGAAAAGGGGTTCTCGGTTTCAAGGCAGTTCGAGATCATGATGGGTAACGGAGAAGACTCCGATATACCAATTCTATATCTGGTAAGGGAAATAAAGAGTACTAAAAACTTGGATGAATTGAGGCCAGATGAACGGAGAAAAATAATGTGTGGAAAAGCTCACTTTAAAGATGCTCTAGGAGTTGATTATAAAGTAGTAGTATCTGCTGCTGAACTTCCCTAATGTAAGGTAAAAGTTGAATGAATATCTTAATCAAAAGACATATAACAGAACATCCCCAAAAGAAGAAATAAAAACAAAGGAAAGAATTAGGTGCCCAACATGCCCCGCTCATTGAAAGTTGATGTAAACCCAAAAATCTTCCAGTGGCTCAGGGAGAGCTCCGGCTGGTCCATCGAAGACGTAGTAAAACGACTAAACACCAGTATCAAAGTAGTTCGGGCTATCGAAAAGGGGGAAAGACAGCCAACACTCAGACAGTTAAAAGTACTTTCAAAAGCCTACAAACGCCCTCTGGCTGCCTTTTTTCTCCCAAAACCTGTAAAAGAACCTCCAATGCCGAAGGACTATCGTATGCTCCCGGATAAAAAGGATATCTTTGATAAAAAGACAATCTATATTATAAGGAAGGCTCGGAGCCTTCAGAAGATCGGGGCTGAGTTGTCGGGCAACATCAAATATTCCACCAAACCCACAATAAAGCGAACCTCCACCAAGATAAAACCTGAGGACCTCGCAGCTAAGTATCGTGAGCAATTCGGACTGACTGAGGATATTCAGAGGAAATTTAAAACGCCCTATGAGTTTTTCAATTATCTCAGGGACATATTCGAGGATATGAACATTCTTGTCTTCCAGTTCTCCATGCCAGTGGAGGATGCGAGAGGATTTGTCCTTACAGACAATACTCCGAATGTTATTGTTGTGAACTCAAATGACAGTATAGAAGCCCGGCTGTTCTCACTGATGCATGAGTTTGGTCATGTACTACTGAGTGATACTGTGATCGATCTTCCTGATATTACCACAAGGTTCAGAGACAATGTTGAAAAATGGTGCAATGAGTTCGCATCTGGATTTCTATTGCCACGGGACCTCGCCAAAGAGATTTTTAAATCAGAGGAGAGGGCGCTTACCGATACAAAGACCCTAAACTCGTTCTCTTATCACTATAAGGTAAGCAAAGCAATGCTCCTTTATAATATGCTCAAACAGAATTTCATCACCAGTGCAGAATTTAAGGAAACGCTGGATAGATACAAACCACGGGAACCAGACGAAGTGGCGGATAAAGAAACCAAGAAAAAAGGATGGGGACTCCCTCAGGACAAAAGATGCCTTTCAAAGGTTGGAAATAAATTCGTTTCAATAGTAGCTAGCAACTATGACAAAAATTACATCACATATACGGATGCCCTAAACTATCTATCTGTTAAATCCAGGAACTTTGACAAGGTGTTAGCCAAGGCGAGAAAATGACTGTAACACTGTATATCATAGACACATCCTCTCTAATTGAACTGAACAAACATAACCCAATGGACATCTATCCTGGGGTCTGGAAAAAGATGGAAGGATTGGTTCAATCAAATCTACTTTTTGCGCCCAAAGAAGTGTTAAATGAGATTACACAGATAGATGATCCCCTATCAGAATGGGTAAAGGACCACAATCAAATGTTTGTAGAACCAACTGAAATCCAAATTAAAATAGTGAAAGAGATTCTTAAAAAGTATCCCAGCCTTATCGAATTGGACAGAAAATATGATGCCGATCCTTGGGTTATTGCTCTGGCTATTGAGATGAATAGGAGTGAACAGTCCACTCTTGTAGAGATCAAGAGGATCGTTGTTACAGAGGAAAAGATACGGGGAAACAAGGTGAAAATTCCATTTGTTTGCAAAGAGTTCGCTGTTGAAACCATTGATATACTCGATATGTTCAGAATGGAAGAATGGAAGTTTTAAGAGCAGAATACCCTAACGGAGGTGGGAATAGACGAAAAACTAACTCCGCCCTAATTCCATCTTTAACAACTCCCTTTACCGCTGATGTTGTATTTAATTAAGAATTTAACGGATCATGCCTCTTAGAAACAATAGCTGTCCAGTAGTTGTCAGGAACCGAAAGGTTTGCAAATAAATAATAACTTTACTATTATTAAAGTGGGATGAAAAATAGTAGACCTAAAATTTGCATAAAGAAAGATCTGGAGAAAGAAATAAACGAGAATCTGGACGACCCCGAAATACTGGCCATTGTTGGTCCACGACAATCTGGAAAACCCCCGACCTACTTTACCTTCTTGACATCTATCTCAAAGATCAGGGTCTTTCCGGCGAGTGGATGGTTACCCGTTTTTCCATACGCCTCCTCCGGCGGGATCTCGACTTCCTTCTTTTCACCGAGTTTCATGCCCTTGACACCATTTTCAAATCCTGGTATTACTTTTCCCTTTCCAACGGTAAATCCGAGTGGTTTATACTTACGGTTTTTATCGTAATGCTTGGATTTTTTCGCAACCGCTTTGAGAGATGAATCAAATATCGTCCCGTCCTTTAATCTGCCCGTATAGTCTACTTCTACATAATTTCCTTTTTTTATTGCCATTATATTCCCTCTTGTTTTATTAGATGTTGATAGGTTAAAAGTGTTTCCACTTCATCTTGCTTATCTAACAGCTCCGCTATTTGAAGAGCGAGCGAGTAAGGTTTAAAAGGTATCATTTGTACCTGTTATATGCGTAACCTATCCTCCATACTATTAGCCGGCTCTCTCTCAATGCTCTTCGCTGAAATCTTCTCAGGAGCTTCTCGGGCATGTTTATTAACGGCTGGGGAATTCTTCTCACCTTCCCTCTTTATCTGAGCCATCTTTTGTTCTTTCTCTGGATTGCGATGAAAATTAAACGAACCTCTCTGTCTCAGTTATATCTTTTTGGGGTCATGTTCGGATTGTACGAATCATGGATAACGAAGGTTCTCTGGGCGGGCTACATGGATTCCGGGGGGCCAGGGGTAGGAACGCTCTTTGGAGTCGGTATATCCGAGTTTCCGATCTTGGTATTTTTCTGGCATCCGATAATGTCATTTCTCCTTCCGATTCTCGTCTTTGAAATACTCACTAAAAAGGTGATTACCGGCCACGAGTCAGTCTTACGAAAAACAACGAGAAAGACGGTGCTTATTACTCTTTTTTTACTCTCAACAAGCACATTCATAGCAAATGGAAATGCGTTTGATCCAGTATCGTCGAACCTTTCTCTGATTGGAACATTGCTTATAGTTTTCGGATTTTACCATGTATCAAAAAACGCAGATATACGATCTCTGAAATTAGGGAAAAAAGGAATTATATTTTTAACAGCTTATTTAGCGCTCCTCTATTCCATAACATTCTTTTTCCTTCTCCCAGACAGGATACCGACAACGATAACGCCATATGTTACAATACTTGCTTTCTATGTGATTCCAATAATGGTAATTTTGCGATCAAACAAAAATCCAGCAGAAATGAAGACGCTCGAAGGAAATTTCTACTCGATTAAGGATATTCGTAAGTTTGCAATAATACTGGGCATCACAGTAAACATAGCGTGCTTCGTACCGACCATAAGCATGGGAGTCCTGGCAGTCACCTATGGGTCATTGCTTGTTATCGGAACGGCACTCTTTGCGGTAGTTATTTATAAACTTCACCGCAGTTCATCTCGATCCCTTATGGAAACCTTTAAAACGGTCAAAAAAGAAAAATATGCCTAATTTGCAAAATTTCCGGGTTGTGCGTCCACTGGTCGGGGAATATACCGTTTTATGGCGATACTCCCATTTTTTCAGCGAGTGACGGAATGCGTGTTACGGCTGGAGAGACGAACGTTGCAGAAGAGATATTTCTCTTAAATACGGATTAACGGAGTTACCCTTCCAGCAACCTCTCTATCAAAGCAACCTTTTTTATTCATGCAGAAATGTACGTAATACATGAAAGAAAAACTGAAGAAAATCTATGATGCGATGGAGGAAGAGGTCGATCTGGTCTATATTATAAATAGTTCAGGGAATGAAATGAACTTTTTTTACCTCAGCGGTGCGGAGTCCGGACTTTTTGAGGGCTGTGCCGCCCTTGCGTATCCCGATTCCCTTGAGCTGATTGTTTCCAAGCTTGAGGAGGAGAGCGCCAAAAAGACTGAGAAAGATGCCATACAGATCTTTAAGAGGCGAAAAGAGCGAGACGAAATTCTAAAGAAAAAGCTCGATGTGGATACAATAGGAATAAATGGGAAGAGCATCACCTATGACGCGTACAAAAAGCTCAAGAAGTTGACGGATGCAGAAATCGTTGATATCTCCGAGGCACTCTCAAAATCACGGATGGTAAAAACAAAAGATGAAATAAAAAGGATTAAACGAGCCTGTGATATTGCATCAGAGTCTGCAGAGGAAATAAAAGCACATATAAAAGAAGGCGTTATAGAGTCCGAGCTCTCTGCCGAACTGACATATATCATGCAGAAAAAGGGAGCGACTGAGCCAGCCTTTACCAACATCTGCTCCTTTGGAGAGAATACCGCAGAACCGCATTACACGGCCGGTAAGAGAGCGCTGAACAAGGGAGATTATGTCCTTCTGGACTTTGGAGCCAGGTACAAACGATATGTATCTGATACCACACGAACCTTTGTCTTTGGCGGGGCCGAGGAGAAAAAGAAAGAGATATATCAGATTGTGCAGAAAGCACAAAAGCTTGGTTTTGATAAAATAAAGCCCGGAGTAAAAGGAAAAGACGTTCATAATGCTGTCAAGGAGTATATAGATTCTACGAAGTACAAGGGAAAGTTCATCCACGGCCTGGGTCATGCCATCGGGCTTGAGGTTCATGATGGCATGGGGTTTAGCGAGAACTCAGAGGTTGTACTTGAGGAAAATATGGTCATCACCGTGGAACCCGGCATATACCTTCCCGGATACGGCGGTGTCAGAATAGAGGATGATATTCGCGTAACAAAGGATGGTGTGGAAATTCTTACCTCAGCCCCCAGGGAGTTTACCGAGTTATAGAGAACTCTTTTTTTTCTTTTAACTGGTCATTGGCATAGATGTCCACTCTGTAATTTCCGGCAGGAAGGTGTTTTTCCGTAGAGCTGATAGAAAACCATAGGGATCCCGAGCTGCTCTGCAGCTCTGCCTTTTTTTCGTACATTTTTTCATCTTCGTAGTACCAGATGGCCTTTATTACGGTTTTTTCAGGCGCATGGTCGTAACTGAGCCAGCAGTATATCTCCCCCGCATTGGAGAACTCTGTATCTTCGCCCACTGGCTCTCCATCCTTGATGCTTCTGCATACTCTCACGCTGCTAATGGAGAACTCCATCACCGTACAGCCCGTTAAAAAAATTATCAAAAAAAGAAAGAGAACTTTCTTCATCTTACCATCCCGTGATCGAGAAATCTTTGTACTTTCCGGTATATTCTTCCCATTCCGCCTCAACACTGGTAACTGAGGCCAGTCTCGGCCCTTCGTGGCACCATTCTATAAGGGCTTTCAGCGCCTTCTCCTCACCTTCTGCAGCGATTTCCACTCTCCCGTCGCGGAGGTTTCGCACCCATCCCTGTAACCCCAGCGTCTTCGCCGTCTTTCGCGTGTTTGCCCTGTAAAAGACGCCCTGCACTGTACCAGAAACAAAGATATGCACGCGTTTCATACCTTTACCTTGTACGAGAGATTTATAATGATTTCGCAGATTGAACTGTGCAAACTGCGAGCTCCTCATACCTGGGCTCAGTACCATTATTCATACAAGGATATAATTAGAAAAGCATTACTCCGATGCCGTTTCTTTTTCCTCTTCACCATTTTCCGGGCTCTCGGCTCTCCGGACCTTGTCGGCGGACTCCTCGAGGAGCTCTGCTATTCTCTCGCGTTCCTTCTCTTCGTAGGTTGACGCAATCTCGACATGGGAGTCCAGAACACTCTCCAGGATAGTTTGATGTTCTTCCGGGGTTTCTATATTCTCCAGAAGTTGACGTGTTTTTAATAATAAGACATGCTGCGCATAGGAAAACTCTGTGGATACATAGTACACCTTTGCCATTCCTACGTTTTTGTAATTCACAAGTCCTGTCGCTCTCATTACTTCAAGATACTTCACAGCGGTCATCCTATTAATATCCAGCTGCCTCGATAACTCAGAAGCTGTGGCGCCAACTTTCGCGTTCTTTAGATAATTGAGGATTTCTTCTTCGAGATTCTCTTTCATTCATGATCACCATTGTAGTATAACATTGTCTTCTTCATTTATATAGCTTTTCCATACTTTATAACTTTTACTGTTCTGTATAACCACCGAAACCTTTAAATAGTATTGCTCATCAATAATATACTATGAGAAGAAAAACAAAGATTATCAACAATAGCAATGAAGACTCAAGCTCAGTGATAGTCAATACGATCGCTATAATATTACTTGTATTTCTGGTAATAGTAGGAGTTAGGGACCGAAACACAAACTCTCATATTCCTCCTTCAAACTTCCCTAACTCTTTTTTTCTTCGGATTTCTCGAGCATTTCTCTGATACCTGGGGCCACTTCGAATTTACCCCTTTCATTGTTCATTAATCCCATCCCTGCAAGTTCTTTTAGATTTTCATATATCACAGTGGGATTCATTCTCGTTTCCTTTGCTATCTCTATGTAACTTACCGGCCCCCCGTTAAATTTCCTGATTATTAGTTTTACAAGGTCTCTGAGCTCCTGGGGCACCTTTAGGATATACTCCTCTATTGAAGAGGGGGTGCTCAGGAGATCGCTTATATATCTGTCATCTATGACTTCTATGAGCTCATCCTTTACCGCTGATGTGATGATGGTATGGAGCATTCTTAAAAGCAGTCTTGGATTTCCATTCACCATTTTGTTCACATATTCCACCCCTGACTCTTCAAAAGGGTAGATTGGATTTAGGTCCTTTTCATTATCTATTCTCTCCGTTACAAGTCTTTTTTCCACTAATTCCAGCGCCTTCTCGTTTGTCAGGGGCTCTACTTCCAAGGTTCTATGAAGCCTCATATAAAACGCGGGGTTTGAGTTCTTTATCTTTTCCGCGCCTTCCTTGGTAGATGCCATGATAAATAATGATGATGAGGGCATATCACTTATAAACTGCCGCAACACCTCAAAAAAGGAGATGAGTTCTTGTTCCGGGGCAGAAACGAGGTTTTCCACCTCATCAAGAATTAAACAGGGGAGTTCAAACTCGGAAATGTATTTTTTGAGCTCATCGCCCATCTCCGTGGATTTGAATTTCCCTTTTTGCAAATGCCATATCTCATCAAATTCTAATTCCTTCCCCAAAAACCTATCGAATTTATCTTTGAATTTTTCAAAATCGCTCTTTTCGTCTTCTTTTAGATAATAAAACACCGAAAAAATATCTTTGATTATTTTTATAGTGTTGTTTGTATCTATTTTTATGTATATGGAGAATCCAGCCTTTTCAAGAAGTCTGTGTATCCCTTTCAATCTCTGAGTTTTTCCGGAGCCGAGATCGCCTATCAATGAAAATGCAACAGACGATTTTTTATTTATTACTTCGGAGAGCATCCCACTGATCTTCGAATCGATATCCTGAGATACGTGGATTGTATCTATATCCTTTATGCCCTCGCTTGAAAGCCTTGAAAACGGATTTCTCTTGAGATTAAATCTATCGTAGCTCACTTTTTCATCTGTTTCGTACAGAGGATTCACCCTTTGAAGTCCAGTTAGTCATTAAGTGCGAAAGCGATAAATATAAATGTTACTGTATCAGAGTGAAATTATGCAGAAAAAAAAGATCAAGGTGCTGGGATTGTTTACACTGGGCATTTTGATAATTCTTTTTATTATCAGGTATATAGGAGTAAAAGATACCTTGAGCGTTTTAAGAGATGTTAGACTGGAATTTTTGGCATTGGGCATCCTCACACAGATTTTTGCTTTTTACCTTTGGGGCCAGAGATGGAAGATGATTTTGAAAGGCGTAAAGGAAAAAACACGTGCCAAAAATCTCTATGTCTCTCTTTTTTCAGGGGTACTGATTAACAATATAACACCTGCCGTAAAAACGGGTGGAGAACCTGTAAGAGCTTTTATTCTTGGTAAAAAGGAAAAAATAGGGGTGGAAAAGGCTTTTGCAACAATAACAGCAGATAGAGTATTTGACAGCATTCCATATGCATCACTTTCCCTATTCGCCATTGTTTACCTGTTTTTTTTTAAAGATATACCTCATTGGGTAAGTTATCTTCTGTTTATTGCACTATCTATCTCTATATTTCTTTTACTGATGACGATATATCTCTGTGTAAATATGAAAGCGGCAAAAAAACTGATTTTTGGTATAATAAGACTAATTAAAAGGTTTTTTCCTCAAATAAAAGAGTACGAACACTTAGTCGATGAAAAAATTATAGAGTTCAATACTACGGTGGTAAAAATAAGCAAAAATAAAATGGTAATGGCAAAAGCCATCTTGACATCGTTTTTCATGCTCTTCTGTGCATTTTTTAGAGTTTACTTTATGTTTTTAGCGGTGGGGCTCAGTGTCAACTTTATAGTTCCCATAATTGTTACCATAATTGCGTTACAGGTGAACATGATCCCTATATTTCCCGGTGGACTGGGCACAACAGAAGGAGTAATGATAATAATATTTTCTATATTTGGCATAGCAAGTGCAGTAGCAGCATCGGTTACACTGTTGGATAGGCTGGTATCATACTGGCTTGGGATATTTATCGGCACCCCATGTTTCATCTATTCTCACAGATCCACTCAGCCCGCACCTGATCAGAACGGAAACTGATACTCATTTTCTCAGAACACATATCGAAAGCTTTAAATATACGTTCCCTGACCCCTTGATAAAAAAACTAATAAGGAGGAATATGAATGAAATCGAGTCTGATTACGTCTGCAGTGACATTTGTTTTATATCTTGTTTTGACTGTAGGAACTGGAGATATTCTTTTTTGGAGCAGTGCAGAGCTTGTTGCCGGTGTTATTCTTTCGATTCTGGCAGGATTGGTCGGAAGAAAACTCTTGTTTAGGAACGAAGATTACAGAATGTTAAATCCTGTGAGATGGTTATACTTCATCGTATACCTTGTTCCATTCTTTTTTGCAATGGCTAAGGCAAATATAGACGTTGCATACAGGGTTATAACGGGGAGAATTAAGCCTGGCATTGTGAAGATATCGCCCCGACTCAGAACGGATCTGGGGATAACACTGCTTGCGAACTCGATAACACTAACGCCCGGCACACTGAGCGTTGACATAGATGAAGAAAAAAATGATCTCTATATACACTGGATTAATGTAGTTCATAAGAAACCGGAGATAGAGGAAGTCTGTAATGGATTTCCGGAATGGATAAGGAGGATTGCCGAATGATGGAAACTTTCTTTGTAGTAGCTGTTCTTTTACTAATTTTTATGATATTTGGAGTGATTAGAATTGTTTTTGGGCCAACAACACCAGATAGGGTGGTCGGACTTGATACCATAAACACATTGGTAATTGCCAGCATGATCGTTCTCGGTGCCGCATACGAAGAGGCGATATATATAGATGTTGCAATTGTCTACGCGTTGTTGTCCTTCGTAGGGACGCTTTATATTGCTAAATACCTGGAAGGTGATCTCTGATGATAGATTCCGTAATCTATATACTTTTGGGCATCGGGGTCTTTTTCAACGGACTCGGCTCCTTTGGACTGATACGGTTCCCTGATGTCTATACACGACTGCACGCGGCGACAAAGTGTACGACCTTTGGCTCTATATTCACATCCTTTGGCGTTGTTATCTATGGACTGCACCAATGGCACATGGGATCTACTCCTTATGGAGTACTGGCAATCCATGCGGTTGTAGCATTACTTGCTTTGGTGATTACCAACCCCACAGGAGCTCATGCTATTGCAAGAGCTGCTCATAAGAGCGGGATACTTCCGAAAAAGGCCGTAGTTGACGAACTTGAAGGTGATAAGAATGATTGAAGAGGTACTTCAGATAGTGCTCCTCTGTTTGATAGTTTCTACCGCGCTGATGGCCATCACGTTTAAAGATCTTCTGGCCGCTGTTATATCCTTTGCCGCTACAAGTTTACTGCTTGCTCTGGAGTTTTATATACTTCAGGCCCCTGATGTTGCCATAGCAGAGGCTGGGATAGGCGCAGCTCTAACAACGGCTATATTTATACTTGCCATTAAAGGCACCGTAAGGAGGGAAGAGACATGAAGAAAATTATAGCATTTGCAGCACTGTTAATAGTTTCAGGATTTCTTCTGATAACGGCTGTGGATATGCACGATTTTGGATCTCCGGCAGAGGATGATATGGATAATTATATGATTGAAAATGCACAGGAGGAATCAGCCGCAAACAATGTGGTAACATCGGTGGTATTTGATTACCGAGGATTTGATACACTTGGAGAGGCTACCGTACTCTTTACTGCCGTAGTAGGCGTTTCACTACTTTTCAGGAGGAAGATAAAATGATGTCTCGGATAGTTAGAACGGTAACAAATATTTTATACAGTTTTATTCTGATCTTTGGATTTTACATTATAATGCACGGTCATTTAACACCAGGAGGAGGATTCCAAGGTGGAGCCGTAGTTGCATCTGGAATAGCACTGATATTAATAGCATATGGGCATGAAACCGTTGAAAGATGGATAAAGGAAAGTAATCTCTCCATTCTGGAAAGCACTGGAGCTCTTGCCTTTGTCGGAATTGCTTTCCTGGGAATAGGAACGACATTCCTCTATAACTTCCTGGCTAATACAGGAAATATCTTCGGAAAAGCAGTAGAGAGTGGTATAAATCCGGGAGATCTGAATACTGCAGGAATACTTCCGCTTTTAAACTGGGCTGTTGCACTAAAGGTTCTTGCAGGTCTAGGTAGTATAGTGCTCCTGATGGCATACGCTGTAACACGAGGTGATGAGGAATGATAGATAATATCCCGTTTATAGCATGTGCTCTGCTGATGATACTTGGACTCTACGCGCTTGTTTTTAAAAGAAATTTGATAAAGATAGCAATAGGTTTGAATTTAGTGGAGTGCGGAGTTAACCTGTTTTTAATAACACTCGGATACAGGTCCGACTCTGTGGCACCTATTTACACAATGGCGGCGAAGGAGAACATGGCACTGCCCACACCACAGGCACTTACACTGACAAGCATTGTCATAGGACTGGCCACCACGGCCCTGATACTCTCGTTTGCAATATTAATTTATAAACATTATAAGACAGTAGACGCTTCGAAGGTACGGAGGTTGAGAGGATGATTAATGAACATTTACCTGCTTTAATAATAGCAGTACCACTTTTGGCAGCATTTGCCACACCGCTTATAAGCAAAATAGATGATAAACTGAGGAACATTTTCGTGATTGGCGTTATGGGTGTTGTCCTATATCTTGTGGGTTTACTGGCGCTGGAAGTATTTGATAATGGTATTTTTGTCTACACGATGGGCGGCAGCTCACCGGGAATACCACTTCCGTCCGGCCACAGCATGCCGGTACGGATCGTTCTTGAGGTGGATGGAATGTCTATCTTTATGGGGGTAATTACTGCTATAGTGGCATTTGTAGGGGCTATATACTCATGGGGATTTATAGGCAAGGAAACGGGAAAAGATAAATACTATACTTTACTGTTGCTCCTCACTGCGGGAATGTTTGGTATGGAGTTCACAGGGGATATGTTTAACTTCTTTGTATTCCTTGAGGTTACATCAATAGCAGCATGCGGTCTTGTTGGTTTTAGGATTTACAGAGGAGAATCTGTTGAAGCGGCTTTTAAAACGATGGTGCTATATACGCTGGGAGCACTGCTTGTTCTCTTTGCTGTGGGGACACTCTATGGACAGTATGATGCGCTCAATATAGCGACCCTGGCTTCGCGGATCGAGTATACGATGCTGGATAAGATTGCACTGGCACTGTTTGTAGCAGGGCTGGCGATGAAAGCAGGATCCGTGCCAATGCATATGTGGGTTTCCGATGCGTACGCTGAGGCGCCTGCACCGATTACAATGATCCTGGTAGCAAACTCGCAGGCAAGTTTATACGGTATATTCAGGGTCTGTTTTACCCTTTACGGACTAAGCATTTCCACGTACACAGTAGGATGGATAATAATTGTCCTGGGAATTCTTTCTATGTTCATTGGTGTTACAATGGCACTTGTCCAGAAAAAAATAAAAAGGCTGATGGCATATCATGCTATCTCTCAGACAGGGTATATGCTCCTTGGTGTGGGTGTAGGTTTAGCTGTTTTAACTGATGGACATGCACTGAACACTTATGGGATAAAAGCAATGGAGGGAGGAATATTTCATATAATAAATCATGCCATGTACAAAGGGTTACTATTCCTTACCGCCGGTGCTGTTGTTTATACCACAGGAAAGAGAAATCTAAATGAGCTGGGTGGTTTAGCTCACAAAATGAAGTTCACAGCAATATTTTTTATAATCGGAGCTGCGGCTATAGCGGGATTGCCACCTTTCAATGGATTTGCCTCTAAACTGATGATCTATGAATCTGTTTACAAATTTAGTCCGCCACTGTCTGTAATAGCTATGATTGTCTCTGTGCTTACACTGGCGTCCTTTGTCAAAGTTTTCCAGAGTGTTTTCCTTGGACCAAAACTTATGGAGGTAAAGAAAGAACCGAGTTCGATGGTTGCCGCTATGTTTGTTCTATCGGCTATTGTAGTACTATTTGGGCTTTTCCCCGATGTAATAGTGGATGAGCTTGTCTCACCGGCAGTAAATGCACTGGTGAACCATATGGACTATATAACAGCGATTTTAGGAGGTGTATAATATGATAGGAACGCTTGAAACAGGCTACGGTGCATGGAGTGCGTTATACTGGCTGTTTGGGCTTGCAGTAATCTTCCTTATATCTTATATCATTTACTCTCTTGGAGGAAAAACAGTACGATCTCAGGGAGAGAAAGGAAAACCGTTTCTCTCTGGAAACGAGACGGATAAAAAAGGAATGCACGTAAAAGGAAGTAATGTGTACTGGGGATTTATAGAGGCATTGAAACCATATTACACCCCATTGAAAAAGGGACATACAGGTAATATAAATGATTATGTTGGCTGGCTTGTTGTTGTCATGGCTGCCGTATTAATTCTTGTAGGGGGACTATAAATGATATTAATTTTAAAAACGTTGATAGGGTCTTGCGGTATAGCGCTTTTCGGAATAATTTTTGGGCTTCTTTACAAAGGTATAGATAGGAAGCTTCATGCGCACATGCAGATGAGAGTTGGACCACCGATAACACAGCCTTTTAAGGATGTACGAAAGTTATTTTTGAAGGACAGTCTTGTCCCGGAGAATGCCGTAGGCTGGGTGTTCAATTTGATGCCTATACTCTCTCTGGCATCTGTGATAACTATCCTGCTCTATATACCACTGGGATCTGAACCGATACTCTCAACAAAGGGGGATATGATCCTGATACTCTATCTCCTGATGCTTCCGGCTATATGCTTAATAATTGGCGGATTTGCATCCTCGTCGCCTTATGCCACCGTAGGTGCACAGCGAGAGATGGTGGCAATGATCAGCTATGAGTTCCCGCTGGCTGTGACGATTATTGGAATAGTCTGGAGACTGAATAAACTTTATCCAATGGCAGAGGCGTTTAGTCTGGATGTAATGTCTAGCAATCCACTGTGGAACGACGTTGGAGTCTTTGGAATTCTTGGGCTTGTTGTGCTTCTCGGTGTACTTCTTATAGTTACTCCTCTTGAGCTCTCGAAAATCCCTTTCGATGTGCCGGAAGCGGAAACAGAGATTGCCGGGGGGCTGCTTGTAGAGTACTCGGGGAAAAACCTCGGAATGTTTTATATGGCAGATGCGGTCAAGACCATAGTAATGGCTTCTATAGTTGTGGCTCTCTTCTTCCCATACGGACTCTCGCAGTACTTTGAACTCTCGCAGTACTTAAACTACGTAATAGACTTTGTATTCTTCTTGATTAAGGCATTCGCAGTCATTCTGGTCTCTGTGACCGTGGTACGAACCTCGTTTGCACGACTGAAAATAGACCAGATTGCGCGGATGTTCTGGGTGCAGGTGACGCTCATCTCTCTCATTGGGCTTGTGCTTCTCTACCTGGACGTAGTCCTATAAACAACCCTCTCTTCTTTTTTTCTTATCAATGAATTCATATGGGATTTATCAACTTTCATGGGAGAAGAAAAGTTTTATAAGTTCAGGGATGCACTATGTGCTAATGAAGAATAAACTGTGTCTTGTGTTCGTCTTCCTACTCTTGCTCCTGATCCCTCAGGTAACCTCCAAGGAGAGTGAGGATACCACACATATTACCATACGCGAGGACGGAACTGCGTTCTGGGAGTTCGAAACGAGATTTGAGTTAAAAAATGAGGAGGATAAAGCCTTTTTTGAAGAATACATAGAGGCACTTGAGGAAGAAAAGGAGGTATTAATTGAAGAGAAACAGATGGGGATCCAAGAGACCATAGATAAGTTAAACCTTACAACGAATAGAAGCATGAAGATCGAGAATCTCAACCTCAGCTATGGTGTTGTGGAAACCATCAACAAAGACTACGGCGTAGTAAAATTTCAGTTTCTCTGGTACGGGTTTGCGGAAAAAAAGGAAAATAGACTGCTTGCAGGTGATGTGTTTTTGGGCGGATACCACCTGGCCAAAAATGAGACCATGATACTCGAATTTCCTCAGAGCTTCATTTACAGACAGGCATACCCACCGCCGGACGAGACGAGGAGCAATACCCTGATCTGGTACGGACCCAGAACCTTCGGTGAAAAAGAGCCCTCTCTTGCGTTAGAGCGATTTGAAAGTACAGATGAGAACTCCCCCAGTGGGACCCCGGAGAAGCAAGAAGAAAGAAATAAGGGAATATATCTTTTTGCGGCGCTTATTATTGTAGGAATACTAATAGGTACATTTTTTATACTCATAAGGAGGAATAAGGAGAAAAAGGAGTATTTCTTTTCCGATGAGGAGATGATACTCAGTATATTAGAGCAAAACGATGGGAAATACTTACAGAACGACATTGTAAAGGAGACTGGATTTTCAAAATCAAAAGTAAGCCAGTTGCTGAATGAAATGGAAATTAAAGATGTAATAAGCAAAAAGAAGATAGGAAGAAATAATTTAATAATATTAAATGAGTATTGAGAGTATATTTTTTCTCAAAACCTACAAGTGAACGATTATAAACTATTAAAAACTTTAAAATAACATTATGAAATAAAATAAAACATAATGGAAGGCGAAAGCTTTAAATAAGCCAAAAAGAGAGTTTAATTATGAAAAACAAAAAAATTTTTCTTGCTGCATTGGCAATAGGCCTTTTAATCGCATTGATTCCACCAGGAAGCTCAAATATGAGTTTAATGGCCCAGTTAAAGGGAAGTGCATTTGAAGAGGTCGAACTTTTCATGGGCAATGAGGATACCAATGGAACAGAGGCCAATGGGACCAGTACGAACTCGACGATAGAAGAAAAACTTTACAAAGAGGTAGATGATTTTTATGACTCAGTAGAATCTGTTTTTTTCCTGTACAGTGACTCAAACTCAACAGCAGAGGAGATAAATGCTACTGCATATACCATAGGAGATTACGAGTTTTACTTTGGAGAAACAGAGGAAGGGTACTACTTTGGCGATGTAAATGGCACTGATGTAAATGGCACTGTGTATTATATTCAGGATATAAATGGTACGCTTCCCAACTCTGCGGACTCGCACCTGAGCAATATGCTCCCGACATTTGATAAAATACTGCAGGCACTGGAAGAAGGAAAGACAGGAAGAGCATTTGGCCTGCTGACCTCCTGTGAAGCACGAATGAAAGCCACAAATAGGTATTTGGAAAAGGTAGAGGGGAGGAAACTGAGGAAAGAAGAAAGAGAGATGGAACTGCAAACGAAGCGAGAGGAGAGAGAACTGCGATTGCAAACCAAAAGAGAGGAAAAAGAAAAGAGGAAAGAGGACAAGGATAACAACGGTAAGGACAAGGATAAAGACAACTCTGGAAAAGGCAAAGGCAAGGACAAGGATAAAGACAACTCTGGAAAAGGCAAAGGCAAGGATAAGGACAAAGACAACCCTGGAAAAGGCAAAGACAAGGACAAGGACAAGGATAACCCCGGCAAAGGCAAGGACAAGGAGGGGA